>JBQTJM010000423.1:0-33839 GCA_052387115.1 Gammaproteobacteria bacterium
CGGTGAAGCATGGTTTCGGGCGGGCGCTCATCCCACGCGCCAACGCCCCGCGGGGGGACGTCAAAGGGCTGGAGGTGACGGCCATCGAGCGCGTCGCCGAGGCCCTCGCCGCGAGCGGCTAGGGGGCGGGGTATGATTGAGTGTCACCACCTGCCGTGCCCCTTACAGCCACGGTCGAGAGTCTCGCTCGCGATCCGCGCGCTTGATACAGTGCTTCTCTTTGGCATCGCTCCGGATAGCACGCGCCAGGTGCGTCACCGTCAGCACCTCCCCGCGCAGCGCCGCCATCACGCTCACAAATAGCACCGTGCGACGCAGCTTGTGCATCTCCCCACAGGCTTTCCGGAGGAGTCTAATACTTGTCTTGCCTGCATGATGAGGTGTCGCTAATCCTAGAGATCGTCAAACATAATGCAGATTCCCTTACTCCCACATTTATCTTAACAGACTGATAACACGGTTATATTTATGGGGATACGTCAGCCTTGCTCCTTTACTCTCATGTTCCGTTGCTTGTCCCTTTCGACTGTGCTTTGCCGAGACAAGTCCTAAGCTGTTCCGCCAGAACCTTGACATGTGGCTCTTTATAGAAGGTGATGTGACCACCAGGGACATCTCGAACCTCTAAGTCTCCAAACAGTTCGCCCCATATCATTTGCGGATCATTGTAAGGCAGGAGGGGCTGCTCGCTGGATCGGAAGAAGGTCACCTTGCCGGCATAAACCTGCGGCACATACTCTCTGGCAGCCAGCATACAGCACTCTTCAACATTGTCCAGGGCGCGAGCCAACTTATTCTGGAAAGGCAAAGATGCCTTATGACCTGAGTTAATCTTGTTAATCTTTTTGTAGATTTTGTATGCAGACTGCCATAGCTTGCTCCTGATCCTCTGCCTGGTGGTCGCCTTAATGAGTTTATTTATCAGTATCATTCGATCTAGAACGTAAGCTAGCTTTTGTTGAGGAGAAAGAACTGCAAGATGGCGCAAGTGAAACTTGATCCTACATGCCAGCAGCCTGTGCCTGGCCGAAGGATTATAAGTAGCATCACATAAGGCCAACACACCCACCTCCTGACCTTGTGCCTGGAGTTGTTGGGCCATCTCAAGGGCTACCAGGCCTCCAAAGCACAGACCTCCGATAAAATAAGGTCCCTCCGGTTGAAGGCTACGTATCTCGTTAAGGTAGTGACCTGCCATGTCCTCAATCCGCGCGTGAGGAGCTTCTTTGTCATTCAGGCCCTGGGCTTGCAGCCCATAAAGTGGCTGATCTAACCCCAGATGACGCGCCAAATCATAGAGGGTGACGACAGTACCCGTAAGCTCATGGACACAGAAGAAAGGTGGTCTGGAGCCATCGGGTTGAATCGCCACCAGCGAGGACGACGACGGTGGCCACTCATAGCATCCATCCTGGTGGAGAAGGTTAGTTGCTAAGTATTGGGCCAATCCTTTGATAGTGGGGAACTCCCAGAGGAGAGTGGCCCGCAGATCACGGCCGAGCCAACTCGTCAGGTCCCCCGTAATGGTGAGCGCCACGCGCGACTCCAAGCCGTAACTGGTGAGTGGTAACCCAACGCTTATATGGCTAGGCGGGATTTTCAGCTCCTCAGCGACTTTGGAGATCATCCAGGCTTGAATGGCTTCGGCGGACTGAGGCTCCAGCAGTGTGCCCATCGGCGCGCTGCTTTTACTGTCGGCGACCGAAACCTCTCGGTTCATGTTTATATAATCCTGCTGGCTCGTGTTCATAAGCTCTCGGCCTATTAGATTCCGGTGCATCATTAGTCCTCCATTACGCTGTTAGTCCTTCACACGTTGAGAGTTCCAGCCAGAAAGTCAGCCCGACAGGCATGACGCTGAATCTTACCGCTGGACGTTTTAGGCAAACGTGCCGGCTTGAGCAACAACACAGCATGAACTCGCAGGTCATGATGTTCCGCCACCGCTTGCCGAATAGCTCCAACCACTTCTCCCATTTCTCCCGTTTGCTGGCGAGCCACTGATCGGCAGTGACGTTCCACCTCAGCTGCGATGACCAGACGCTCTTCGCCGGTGACCTCGACCGAGAAGGCCGCGCAACAACCCGGCCGCACAAGCGCATGGCTCTCTTCAACCGTTTGTTCAATATCCTCTGGATAATGGTTGCGTCCGCCGATGATAATCAGATCCTTGAGGCGACCGGTGATAAACAGCTCGCCGTCGTGGAAGAAGCCCAGGTCCCCGGTGCGCAGAAAAGGACCTTCCCCGGTGTCTGCCAGGTAAGCCCGGAAAGCACGATCCGTTTCCTCTTGCCTATTCCAATAGCCATGAGCCACATTAGGTCCTGATATGCAAATCTCACCGACCCTATTGGACCGGCACCGCGTTAAAGATTCGGGATCAACGATGACGATCTTTTGATCTAACCAGGTTCGACCACAGCCCACCAAGGTGCGAGTGTCTGTGTCCCTAAGGGGAGCCGCCGCTACCTGATCGCTTTCCAGCGCATCGGCGTCGACGGTAGCAACGACCGGTAACGATTTTTTCAATCCCCCGGAAACGAATAAGGTCGCCTCCCCAAGCCCGTAGCATGGATAGAACGCCTTCCGGTGGAAGCCACACGGCCCAAAGGTCTTAGTAAACCGCTCCAGGGTGCCGTGGCGGACCGGCTCAGCGCCATTAAACGCTACTTCCCAGCTGCTCAGATCGAGGGTCGCGCGCTGTTCGGAAGTGATTGTGCAGACGCATAAATCATAAGCGAAATTGGGCCCGCCGCTGGTATGAGCTTTGTAGCGGGAAATCGCTTGTAGCCAACGAAAGGGTTTGACGAGAAAGGCCTCTGGCGACATGAGGATGCAGGTAGCACCCAAAAACAGTGATTGTAGCACATTGCCGATCAAACCCATATCATGGAAAAGGGGCAACCAAACGACGAAAGTGGATTCCTCTGTCTGCTCGAGCGCTTGTTGGATCATCCGGTTGTTGCGTAGGAGATTACCATGACTAATCATTACTCCCTTCGGCTTAGCAGTAGAACCGGAAGTGTATTGGAGGAAAGCCGGCATGTTGTTGTTAACAGACGGCTCTCTCCATTCGTCGGCCAGATCGCCTGGGCTATAAATTCGGCTATCGGTCGCCAGCCATTGCAGGGTGTGCAGGCCCGCCGTGTCCAACAGAGGCTGCATCCTCGATAAGACGGGTACAGTGGTGAGTGCCACTTTCGCTTGCGCGTCATCTGCGATGGCCTGCAGCCGGATTAAAGTCCGGTTGAGCCGGGGCGGATACAACGGGACGGCAATCGCCCCCGCATAAAGGCAGCCGAAGAAAGCAGAGATATACTCCAGGCCCGAAGGATAAAGCAGCAGCACGCGCTCCCCGGTCGCCCCCAGCGATTGAAGCCAGGTAGCGATGGCTCGAGCCCGGCGGTCCAATTCCTCGTAAGTCAGGTGGACCGCTTCATTCTCTCCTTCCGCCAGGAAGATATAGACATACCGATCAGGGTGGTTGAGCGCCCTCCATCGCAGCAATTCGACGAACGTGGTGAACTCAACCATCTGTTGCGTGCCGGCTCATCGGCACCGTCTGAAGTGGAGGCAGTTTCAAGCGGAAGGTCGGTCGTCTGCCATCGCCACAGAACGAGTCTCCAGAGTCATCAGACGCCCGTATCGCTGTCGCAACGTGGGCACCGGGAGCAGTTCAACGGGATGGCCTGGCACCAGATGCAGCCGGTAAACATCGTACCAAAGTGGCGAGGATAATTGGCGCTCTATCATGGCGAAGTGATTGCCCAGACAAAGATGCCGTCCGCAGGCGAAAGGGAAGTACGTATAGCGGGGACGCATGCGACATTCCGGGTGTACGGTAGCTCAGGTAAGTCTTCTACGGTTGGCAGTCGCCAGGCAAGCTCTGGGCCAATTCTGCGTGGAGCTGGCGCTCAACATTGGGGGGGTTGGGCCAACAGATACCATGCCTAGCCTGGATTTCCACGGACAAGGGTTTGCCTAACGTTTCCCGGGGGTCGCCCGAGACGGGCGGACGCTCGCTTGGGCCGAAATGAACCGTGTACGGAGTGTCTGACGGGGCGGCGTGGCACCGTTTGACGTTTGCTGATATAGTGCGCTCGTTGGTCAAGACATCTCCCTCCGGTTAGCGACTGCTCATTCTTTCCCCTCCCTAGCCCGAACCGCTGAGGGCTACGGAGATCCCCGTGTTTCTGCTGTGTCCCGAACACAAACCCTTGTGGTGCGCGGATACGCTTGACACCGCATCTTGTATGTGCAAGCAGAACCATTCGGTCTACGAGATCGCGGAGGCGCTCCAAGAACGCGGCACGCCGCTCAGCGCCACCGCGGTAGGGGAAGTGTTGCGCGAGCTCGGCTTTGCGCCGCTCTCCCGCCGGCTCGATGAGGAGCGCCCCGAGGTCCCCCGCCCCGCCGTGGAGCCGCTTTGCGGCGAGGACCTCTTCCCCGCTCAGTCTTTCTTTCGACCCCGACTTCCACGCCGTATCCTACCACGGGGAGGATCCGGTCATCGAGCGTCACTACGTCTCGAAGCGCAGCCGACGCCAGAGGAGTGTCCTCGTCCGTCACCACCTCGTCGCGCAGTTGCCGATCATTCAGACCTTCGCCGCTTTCTTCGTCCCGCGTAGCGCCGCCGCCCGTAGTGCGGTAGGGCTCGATCCGAATCGGCTGGCCATGTGGCTGGCGGTCCTGCACCGCCATGCGGGGGTGGTGAGCTACGACCAGGACGTCTTCGTCAACATCGTGGGCGGTGTGCGCGTCAACGAGACCGGCGCCGATCTCGCCGTGGCCCTGGCGGTGGTGTCCAGCCTCCGCAACCGGCCGCTCCCCGAAGGCACCGTGGTAATCGGCGAGATCGGCCTGTCGGGCGAGGTACGTCCCGTCCCGCACGGTCCGGAGCGTCTGCGCGAGGCAGTGAAGCACGGTTTCGGGCGGGCACGCGCCAACGCCCCGCGGGGGGACGTCAAGGGGCTGGAGGTGACGGCCATCGAGCGCGTCGCCGAGGCCCTCGCCGCGAGCGGCTAGGGGGCGGCGGGCGGAGGCGGAATGATGCGCGCCGTGCGCACCGAGCGGCCGCTGGTCTGGACGATCTCGATGGTGTAATCGGCGATGCGCAGCGCCGTCCCGCGCTCGGGCATGCTCTCCAGGGCCTCCAGGATCAGGCCGTTCAAGGTCTTCGGGCCGCCGGTCGGGAGCATCCAGTGCAGACTGCGGTTGAGGTCGCGGACGCTCGCGGTGGCATCCACCAGATAGCTCCCGTCGAGGCTCGGCGAGACCTCGCGTCCCAAGGTCTGGGGGTCGGTCGTGAACTCCCCGACGATCTCCTCCAGGATGTCTTCCAAGGTCAAGAGCCCCTGGAGGTCGCCGTACTCGTCGACCACCAGTCCCATGCGGCGCTTGTGGCGCTGGAAATGGGCCAGTTGCTTGTGCAGGCCCGTGCCCTTGGGGATGAAGTAGGGCTCGGCGAGGTGCTTTTCGAGGGTCTCCTTGTCGAGCTCCTCGCCCATGCCGATGACGCGCGGGATCTGCCGGGCGTGGAGGATGCCGACGACCTGGTCCAGGCCACCGCGGTAGACCGGCAGCCGCGTGCGGCGCGAGGTGGTCAGCTGTTCCACGATCGCCAGGGGATCGTCGTCCAGGTTGATGCCCACGATCTCGTGGCGAGGGACCATCACGTCCTCGACCGTCACCTTTTCCAGGTCCAGGATCGCGCACAGCATCTGCTGATGGCGTTTGGGGATGATGGCGCCGGCCTCCTGGACCACGGTGCGCAGCTCCTCGCGGCTCAGGGACATGCCCTCCATGTCTTCGGGCCGGATCCCGAGCGCTCGCAGCACGCCGTTGGCGAGGAGATTGACGACCCACACGATGGGATAGAAGAGCTTGAGCAGTGGTCCGATCACATAGGCCGCCGGGAAGGCGACGCGCTCGGGCTCGAGCGCCGCCAGGGTCTTGGGGGCGACCTCGGCGAAGATCAGGATGACCAGCGTAAGCACGCCGGCCGCGATGGCGATGCCAGACTCACCCATCACCTCCAGGGCGATGACCGTGGCGACCGACGAGGCCGAGATGTTCGCGAAGTTGTTGAGGAGCAGGATGAGCCCGATGAAGCGGTCCGGTCGTTCCAGCAGGATCTGGGCGCGCCTGGCCCCGGGGCGACCCTGGTCCGCCAGGTAGCGAAGCCGGTAGCGGTTCAAGGCCATCATCGCGGTCTCGGCCCCCGAGCACAGGGCCGACACCACGATCAGGACGGCGAGGAAGGCGAACAGAACGCCGATGGGGACATCGGGCAAGTACGGAGGGACCTCGGGTCTTGGCAGCTAAGCCATTGTGAATGAGATCGCCCAGGGTGTGTCAAGCACCAGGGTCGATCCAGTCGCGCTACCGGGCTCAGCGGTGGATGGCTGTCAGGCGTGGCGCCACGCCATGTTGTCTGCGGCACCACTCGTCGAACTCCTGGGCCGGGAGAGGGCGGCTGATGTGAAAGCCCTGCACGAGATCGCCCCCGTACGCCTCGATGGCCGCGACCGTATCGCGATCTTCGGCGCCCTCGGCCACCACGCGGAGATCGAAATGGTGGGCGAGATCGATGACCGCCTTGACGATCATGCGGTCGTGCCTGTTGCCGAGCATATTGCTCACGAACCCGCGATCGACCTTGAGCTCGTCGATGGGCAGGCGTTTGAGGTAGGCCAGCGAGGAATACCCGGTGCCGAAGTCGTCGATCGAGAGGCCGACCGCGAGTGCCTTGACATCGGCCAAGGTGCTCATGGTCTGGTCGATGTCCCGGATCAAAGAGTCCTCGGTGATCTCGAGCGTGAGCTTGTGGGCCGGTACACCCCAGAGCCCGAGCGCCTGGCTGACAAAGTCCGGCAGCTCCGGCTCGGCGAGATCGGAGGCGGTCAGGTTGACGCTCACGGCCAGGTCCCAACCCTGACGGGCCCAGCCCGCGCAGTGTCGCAGCGCGGTGTTGATCATGAAGGTCGTGAGCGACCAGTTGAGACCCACGTTTTCGCAGGCCGCCAGGATTTCGCCCGGCGGTACCAGCTCGCCGCGGCGATTGCGCCAGCGCACCAGCGCCTCGGCAGCCGTGGCTCGTCCGGTGGCCAGCGCGACCTGAGGCTGAAAATAGACCAGCACGGCGTTGTCCTGCAGTGCAGTCTCGAACTCGCGCTCGACCGCCCGGCGTTCACGCAAGGTGTGACCGAGCGACTCGGAGTAGACGACGATCGGTCGCTTGTGGGCTGCGGCCTCGGTACGCGCCAACTCCGCCATCCGCAACAATGGTTCGGCCTCCTGTGCATGGCGTGGAAACAGACCGACCCCCAGGGTAGGGCGCACCAGGGTGCGCAAGCCATCCACCCGAAACGATTCCCGCAAGGTGCGCGAGATCCGCTCGCAGGCGAGGAGTGCATGGCCCTCGCCCTTGATGGCCGGAAGGAGGAATGCGAACTCGTTCCACCCGATGCGTGCCACCAGGTCCTGGTCGCGCAGGACGTCGCGGCAGCGTTGCGCGATCTGACGCACCAGCAGGCTGTGCCACTGATCATCACGGTCGCTGACGGGGCCGACGACGTCGTGGAGGTCCATCGCGATCACCGCCAGCTCGAGACCCCCTCGGGAGGTCCAGCGCTTCAGGTCCTCGATGAACGCTACCCGATTCGGGAGACCGGTCACGGGGTCGAGCAACAGGTACTCGGTGCCGCGTGTCTTTTCGTAGCGGCTCAGGGCGACGCTGATGATCCTGCTGTGATACCCCACCAAGCGGTGCAGGGTCCGTACCCCCACCCAAGGGTCGCTTCCAGGGTTTGTGAGCCGGACCAGCCACTGGGTGACGGCATCCGCATAGGCGTGTATCACCTCGACCGGCCAATCGCACGGCGCGCCGGCCCGGTAGGCATCCTGCCAGAGCTGCGCGTAGTGATCCTGCACGGTCTCCAGGCGCTCCGGTGCGGCAAGTCGGCGCACATGGTCCCAGATTCGGGTCGCAAGCCCGGCATCGAGCCAGCGCGCCGTGCCCCAGTCGGCCTGGAGGGGGTTGAGGCACGCATACGCGCTTTGCGCAAGGCGTCGCTGGATCTCATCCAGGCGTGGAATATCGTCCGGCCCGAGCCCGTGACCACGAAACGGGCCGATATCGGTGGCACCTTCATTGACAGAAGCATTTTGGGCAAACACGGCGGCCGCGGGCCGATCAGGGTCGAGTGCCGACATGGGTGTGGTTGCCGAATGCCGTTTCGGCTCGCGCCGCTCCGTGGATCAGAGATAGAACTCTTTGGCGTCGATCCCGTGGCTGCCGGCGGGTAGGTCCTTGATGACCCTGTAGGGGATGCCGCCCGGACCCAAGGGATCGGCAATCAGGTCCAGGATCAGCGGGGCCGACATGGGCGTTTTCTGGCCATCGAGCAGGAGCATGAGCCGGGGTTTGAGGCGCCGGATGCGGTTCTGGGCGATGACGATCCCGACCTCGCCGCTGTTCAACTCGCAGAGCGTCCCCACGGGGAACAGGCCGATGGACTGGATGAACTGATCGACCACCCCCTCATGAAAGGTCTTGCCCTTCCAACTGTAGAGACACTGCATCGCCTCGTTGGTCGACATCGGTGCGCAGTGGGGCCTCGGCGTGGTGATCGCTTCGAAGGTGTCGGCGATCCCGGCGATGCGCGCGAACGGACAGATCTGATTGGCCACGAGGCCGCGCAGGTATCCGCTCCCGTCGTGCCGCTCGTGGTGCTGGGCGACGACCTCCAGGACCTCGGGTGGGATGTCACGGGTCACCCTCAGGATCGCCATGCTATGGGTCACGTGTTTCTCAACCAACGAGAGCTCCTCGGGGCTCAGATCGGTGGTCTTTTCGGTCAGGGCCGGCGGCAGCTTGATCTTGCCGACGTCCTGCAGGAGACCGGCGAGGCCGAGGATGTGGAGCTGTTCCTTGGGCAGGCCGACATGGTGGCCCATGGCGACCATATAGATGGCCACCCGGATCGCGTGGTGATAGGCGCACCCGTCCCGCTGCTTGAGCTGTGCCAGCCACAGGAGCGCTTCGGGACTGGTGGTGGCGCTGTCGATGATCTGTCCCACGGCGTCGTCGGCATGCTTGATGTCGGGCGCGCGGTTCATCTGAATGTCCCCGAGAATGGCGGCGAGCGCGTCCTTGGAACGATCGAAGGTCTCTCTGGCGCGGACCAGGGCCCGGGTGGCGGCTATCCCTTTGCCCGTGTCCCGGAACACGGCCAGGCCGTCGAGGACCTCGCACTCGTCGGGTTCCGTGCCGGGCGCTCGCTGCTTCTTCGCGGTGCCGCTCGGGAGCAGATCCAAGAGCTTCTGCCACAGGTTCTTCTTCGCCGACAGCGCCACCACGAGAGGACGCCTGAAGCGGTCGCGGGCCGCCCCGACACAGCGCTCGGGGTCCACGAAGACGAATTTGCAGCTGCGCATGAGGGCCGCGATCTCCGCGTCGGAGCGGATGAGGAAACCCTGGAGCAGGAACGGCGTGTCGGTCCAGGGCTTGTCGAGTGCCGATACGAACATACCCGGGATGAGATCACCGACCGGGATCTGCTTATCGAAGGTGAGGGCCGCGTTCGCCCTCGGTATCCAATCTTGAAGTTGTGCCTGTCTCGCCACCGGTCCCCACGCCCTTGCAGGCCATGGAAACCCCTCCGGCAGGGGGGCCTGTTGCGCACGGCCCTCATCGACCCTGGGTAACACCGACTTTAGAGGTCCCACCCCTGCACCGCGCGCCGCACGCGGAACAGGACCACCCTGGGAACGTGGAAGCCGCCTAGGGCGCGCCCAGATAGCGGCGCGTGATCTCGCCGTAGGCATCGATGCGGCGATCGCGCAGGAACGGCCAGTGGGTACGGAGCTCTTCGCAGCGCGCCAGGTCGATGGCGACCACGCGCACGCCCTCTTCGCTAGCGTCCGCGCGATCGACGATGGCCCCGTCGGGCCCGGCCACGAAGCTCTGCCCCCAGAACTCGATGCCCTCCCCGAGCGCGGAGGCGCCGGGTGAGGGTTCAAAACCGGTGCGATTGACGGCCACGACAAAGCAGCCGTTGGCCACGGCATGGGCGCGTTGCGACAGCTCCCAGGCGTCGTGCTGCGCTTGACCGTACTTCCCTTTCTCCTCGGGATGCCAGCCGATCGCGGTGGGATAGAACAACACCTCGGCGCCCTGCAATGCGGTGAGGCGCGCCGCCTCGGGGTACCACTGATCCCAGCAGATGAGGACGCCCAAAACGCCGCGTGCGGTCGGAAACGCACGGAACCCGAGATCGCCCGGCGTGAAGTAAAACTTCTCGAAATAACGCGGATCGTCGGGGATGTGCATCTTGCGATAGCGACCTAGGCAACCGGCGGCACCCTCGATCACCACGGCGGTGTTGTGATAAAGCCCGGCGGCACGACGCTCGAAGAGGCTCACGATCACCGTGACACCGGTGTCGGCGGCGAGCGCCGTGAAGGCCTCGGTGGAGGGTCCCGGTATGGGCTCGGCCAGCTCGAAGAACCGATGTTCCTCGGTCTGGCAGAAATAGCGGGTGCGGTACAGCTCGGGCAGGCAGATCACCTGGGCGCCACGCGCCGCGGCCTCACGCGTCGAGGCCAGGGCACGGTCGAGGTTTGCGTCCGGGTCGTCCGTAGAGCTCATCTGGATGAGCCCGAGCTTCAGCACCCTAGACAATAGGGGGCTCATGGTGCGGAGGGATCGTCGCCGGAGGGATCGTCGCCAGAGGGATCGTTTGGTCTGTAGTAGGTGGTCTGAGAGAAACAGCCCATGTATTGATCGAGCAGATCGACGCCGGCCTTGGGACGGATGATGCCCTTTTCGATCTTCTGACGGATCAGGTTGTTCATGCGCCGGTGCAGATCGTTCGGGAAGTACTGCACCAGCGCCAGCATTTCCTGCACGGAGGTCCCCGGGAGGATCTTCTCGATGTAATACCCGTCCGGCTCCTCGGCATCGGCATAGACATGGGCCTCGGCGACCCGGCCGAAGAGGTTGTGCGAGTCGCCCATGATGTCCTGGTAAGCGCCCATCAAGAAGAATGCAAAGTAGTAGGGCGCGTTGCCTTCGGGCTCGTAGACCTCGAGAAAACGCTTGTCGGCGTTCGCGCACACGTAATGGGAGACCTTGCCGTCCGAGTCGCAGGTGAGATCGACGATCACCGCCCGGCGGTTGGGGCGCCGATCGAGGTGGCGCACCGGCATGATCGGAAAGCCCTGTCCAATGGACCAGTGGTCCAGGATCGACTGGAAGACTGAGAAGTCGCAGAGATACTGGTCCACCAGGTGGTCGTTCAGCGCCCTGAGCTCGGCGGGCACGGCCTCCGGCTCGATGCCGTGCACCTGCGCTAGGATGGCCTTGCAGGCCGACCAGTAGAGCCGCTCGGCGAGCGCCTTCTCCTCGATCGGCAGGTAGCCCAGGGTGAACAGGGTATCGGCCTCCTGGCGTTTCTCGACTGCATCGTGATAGGCCTCGCAGAGCTCCGACAACGGGCGTTTGCCGGCGCGTCTACCGGGCCCGCGCACGCGCGTGAGGACTTCGTAGAGCTCGCGCACCGTGGTGTTGGCATCCTCGGCCGGCGCGTAGTCGTCGGCGATCAGGTCCTTGCGGTAGGTGCCGAGCGCCTCGACGATCAGCACGGAATGGTGGGCGGTGATGGCGCGCCCGCTCTCCGACACGATGATCGGATGGACCACCCCTTCGTCGTCGCACACTTCCTTGACCGAATAGACCACGGCGTTGGCGTATTCCTGGAGCGTGTAGTTGATCCCCTCGTTGTCGGTCGAGTACCCGGTGCCGTAATTGACCCCGAGCCCGCCGCCGACGTCGAGATACTGCAAGGGCACGCCGCGTTTCAGGAGCTGGGCGTAGATCTGCGTGATCTCCTTGACGGCCTGTTTCAGGATCTGGATGTCGGCGATCTGGCTCCCGAGGTGGAAGTGCAGCAGCATCAGGGCGTCCGCCAGGTTCTTTTCCTTGAGGCCCTGGATCAAGGTCAGGAGCTCGGGGATCGAAATCCCGAACTTGGACTGGTCTCCGCCCGACTCCGCCCATTTGCCGGCGCCGCTGGTACCGAGCCGCACGCGCACGCCGAAGCGCGGGCGCACGCCGAGCTCCTGGGCCACTGCCAGCAATTGATCGAACTCATCGAACTTCTCCAGCACCGGGATCACCTGCTGCCCGATCTGCTGGCCCGCCAGGATCAGCCGCAGCATGATCGCGTCCTTGCATCCGTTACAGATGAGCAAGGCGCCATCCTGCTCCAGGTGGGGCAGGGCCGCGACCAGCTCGGCCTTGGACCCGCACTCGAGCCCCATGCCGAACGGCCGGCCGGCCTCCAGCACCTCCTCTACGACCTCGTGGAGCTGGTTGACCTTGATCGGATAGACGCCCTGGTAACGGTTGCGGTAACCCGATTCGCGAATTGCCCGGATGAAGGCCTTGTTCAGCCGCACCACACGGGTTTGCAGGACATCTTGAAACCGGATCAGGGTCGGGAAGCCGACACCGCGGCGGCGCAGGTCCGAGACCACATCGTCGATGTCCACCGAGAGCGACTGCTGCAGCAACGGCCGCACCGCGACATGCCCCCGTTCGTTGATGAAGAAGAACGATTCGCCCCAGGCCTCGACGCGATAAAGGGCCTCCGCGTCATCGACGGTCCAGTCGTCCTCCGGCACCGGCGGATGGCCGGGCTCGGGGGAGGCGGCCGGCTTTACGACGTCGCGATCCGGTAGCGCCACGGTGTCCTGCTCGCCCTCGCCGGCTTCTGGGCGGGCCTGGGGCCGCGTCACGGCCGCGCCTCCGGTTCCGCCGCCAGCACACAGGCGAAGAACAGCGGCGCCACGATCGTCGCATCCGACTCGATGATGAACTTCGGGGTGTCGATGGCGAGCTTGCCCCAGGTAATCTTCTCGTTGGGCACGGCCCCGGAATAAGAGCCGTAGCTGGTCGTCGAGTCGCTGATCTGACAAAAGTACCCCCAGCGCGGGATGTCGCTGTGCCGCAGATCCTGCTCCAGCATCGGTACCACGCAGATCGGGAAATCGCCCGCGATCCCACCGCCGATCTGGAAGAAGCCGATCGACTTCCGGGCGCTCGTCGAGCGATACCAGTCCGCGAGCAGCATCATATACTCGATGCCGGTACGCACGGTGTGGACGTTTCGGAGGTCGCCCTCGATGCAATGGGCCGCGTAGATGTTGCCTAAGGTCGAGTCCTCCCATCCCGGGACGAAGATGGGGAGATCGCGCAGGGCGGCGGCCATGAGCCAGCTATCGCGCGGCTCGATCTGGTAGTATCGCTCGAGGTTGCCGCTCCGCAGAATCTTGTAGATGAATTCGTGCGGGAAATGATGCTCGCCGCGCCGGTCGGCGCCCGTCCACTCCTCGAGCACGGCCGCTTCGATACGGCGGATGGCCTCATGCTCGGGGATGCAGGTGTCGGTGACGCGGTTCAAGTGGCGCGCGAGCAGGGCGTCCTCGTCGGTGGGCGTGAGGTCGCGGTAATGCGGGATGCGGACGTAGTGCTCGTGGGCGACGAGGTTGAACACATCCTCCTCGAGATTGGCCCCGGTGCAGCAGATCCCATGGACCTTGTCGGCGCGGATCATCTCCGCCAGCGACAGCCCGATCTCGGCCGTGCTCATAGCCCCGGCGAGCGTCACCAGCATCTCGCCGCCGCGCTCGAGGTGGGCGCTGTAGGCGCTCGCGGCGTCCACGAGCGCCGCCCCATTAAAGTGGCGGAAGTGGTGGCGCACAAAGCGCGCGATGGCCTGGCTGTCGTTCATCGATCATCACCCCGGGTGCGGGCGCGAAGAGTAGGGAATTATCCGGCCCACCGCAAGGCAGGGTCACGGGCCTGTCACGGGGGGAGACGCCGCCATCGCGAGGGCTTTCCGGCGGGGCCTGTGATAAATAGGCTATAGGCTATAGGCTATATAGGTTACAGGCGATAGGTATCGCCCCAGTCTAGAGCCTAGAGCCTTTAGCCCTCGCCCCACGCCATGTTCAAGATTGCGACCTGGAACGTGAACTCCATCCGCGTGCGGTTGCAACAGGTGCTTGGCTGGCTCGCGGAGGAAGAGCCGGATGTGCTCGCCGTCCAGGAGACCAAGACCGTGGACGGCGGGTTTCCCGCGGCGGCGTTCGCCGAGATCGGCTATCGGGTGGCGTTCGCGGGTGAGAAGACCTACAACGGTGTGGCGCTCCTCTCGAAGCGACCCGGTGAGGACATCGCCGCGCACTTGCCCGGCTCGGAAGACCCGCAACGCCGTCTATTGGCGGCGCGCTACGGGGCGCTGATCGTGGCAAATGTCTACGTCCCGAACGGCAGCGAGGTGGGTTCCGCCAAGTACCGCTACAAGCTCGAGTGGCTGGCCCGTTTCGACGCGTATGTGAGGTCGTGCCTCGCGGCGGGTGCGCCGCTCATCGTGCTCGGCGATTTCAACATCGCCCCGGAAGATCGAGATGTACACGACCCGGCGCTCTGGGAAGGCCAAGTCCTGGTGAGCCCCGCGGAACGCGCCGCGTTTCGGCGGCTGGTGGAGGCGGGTCTCGCGGACACCTTTCGTCTCTTCGAGCAGGAGCCACGGTCGTTTTCGTGGTGGGATTACCGGGCGCTCGCCTTTCGTCGCAACCACGGACTGCGCATCGACCTCATCCTGGCGAGCCCCTCGCTCGCCGCCCGCTGCGCGGGTTGCCGCATCGACAGGGCCCCGCGCCGCCATCCGAAACCCTCCGATCACGCGCCCGTGGTGGCCGAGTTCACCTGGGACCCACTATGGAAAGAGGGGTACCGTGGCGGAGTCGAGCTTGCGTGACTCGGCAGTGTCTCGTTAGAATTAGAGATCTAAGACGATCGGGAAGGGCCCGCGCCTACAGTATCCTGTGCTATCCGAGATGAAGGCCAATCTCCACCCCAAGTACGGTGAGATCACCGTGACCTGCAGCTGCGGGAATGTGTTCAAGACCGGCTCCACCCTGGGCCGGGACCTCCACATCGACGTGTGCTCGTCCTGCCACCCCTTCTATACCGGCAAGCAGAAGCTCGTCGATACCGCAGGAAGGGTGGACAAATTCCGCCGCAAGTACGGCCTGCGCTAGCCGCCGCGTCGCGACCGGGCGGCCTCGCCTATTGTTCGCTTGCGGCAGCGGGTCTTTCTCCTCCTTCTCCTCTGCAGCCTGGGGTCCCCGTCCCGGGCGGCCGTCTGTGCCGCCTCGCCGCCGCTTGCGCGGGCGGCCGTAGAGCGCGTGATCGACGGGGACACGCTGATGCTCCGGGGCGGACAGCGCCTGCGTCTGATCGGCATCGATGCCCCGGAGATGCGTCACGGAGGCTACGCCCCGGAGCCGTACGCTCGGGAGGCGAAGGCGGCCCTGTTCGCGCTTACTGCAGGCCGGGTCGTGGGGTTTCGGTACGGACAATCCCCTCATGACCGCTATGGCCGGGGTCTCGCCCATCTGTTCCTCGCGAACGGCGACAACGTTCAGGCCTTGTTGCTCCGGCGCGGGCTCGCCACGAGCCTGTTCCTTCCGCCGAACGGCGAATACCTGGACTGTTATGCAACCGCGGAGACGGAGGCCCGGGCGGCGCGGCGGGGGATCTGGTCGCAAGCGGGCTTCCACTCGATCGCCGCGAAACGCCTTGGCCGGAAGGCACGGGGCTACCGCGTGGTGACCGGCACCGTAACCTCGGCGCACTGCCGGAGGGCGGGGGTGTGGCTATGGCTCGATGGGGTCCTGGGGGTCAAGATCGGACAGGAAGACCTCGGCTATTTCAAGGACCGGGATCTGTGCCGGCTGCGCGGGCGGCAGGTGTCGGTTCGGGGTCTGGTGCGACCTTACCGCGGGTCATCACGGATGCATCTGCGCCATCCGCTCTATCTCGACCCGGGGAAGGGTAGCGGCGCGGCGGCAGGCGGGGCCCGGCCCGCATTGATCCCCTAAGGGGCACACCTGACGGTGATCCAACGTGGGTCACCGGCGTCCTGAGAAGAACTGGCCGTGCCCGCCGTTGAGGCAGTGCGGCAAGGAACGCAGAGGGGGAGCCATAGCTTGCTGAAACAACTTGCGAAGAAACTCAACTGAGCGCGATAAAGCCCCGTCGTTTCTAGCCCTAGCCAGTCGTCCACAGATCCTGTGGATATCTCTGTGGATGAGATGCGGGCAAACACCGCAAAAGCCCGATGCTGCCTAGGGGACTGTTACACCTGTCAAGAAGTAACCAACTCGCGGTGTGTTGATAATACAATTGCTTACGTACTGGTCTTTGTGCTATTTATCGATCAGGGCACGTCGCGCTCGGCCCGGCACGAGTTTTCGGTCCCCGTTGAACAAGTGACCGCGGCCGTTGCGGAACTTCCGGGGTGGAACTTCTCGGGGGGAGGGGTGTCGTATCAGGCACGTTCGTCGTGAACGTTCCCGCTCTCCCTCCCTGAGCGGGACTGCGAGCCCGGTATCCCCAGCCGGGCGCATCGTTGGCCCCGGTAACGCTTTCTCCCCTACTTTGTACCGGGGCTTTTTTTCGCCCGGAGCGGTTGATCCCCAGGAGCTTCCGGCCCCGTGTCATGGCCATGGCGATCGTGTATCCTGTCTTGAGCAGAATGACAATTGTCACGGGGGAGCCTGCCGGGGGGCGATCGATGATGATGAGATCCGTCTCGTTGCTAGCCTTCATGTTGCTATTGCCGACCGCGCTGCTGTACGCGGCCCCGGTGGCGAAAAGCCCGGTGGGCGATCCCGCGGCCGGCCAGTCAAAGTCGGCCGTGTGCGCGACCTGCCACGGGGGGACCGGAAACAGCCTCGCACCGGAGTGGCCCACGCTCGCGGGCCAGCACGCGGAGTATCTCGTCAAGCAGTTGCTGGACCTCAAGTCCGGGGCGCGCAAGAGCCCGGTCATGGGTCCGATGGCCGAGCCCCTGGGCGAAGCGGACATCGCCGACCTTGCCGCCTACTATACCGGCCAGTCACTCGAGCTCGGTGCCGCCGATGCGAACCTCGTCAAGACCGGCGAGCGGCTCTATCGGGCCGGAAACCGCGAGCGCGGGCTGCCGGCCTGTATGGCCTGTCATGGGCCGGCCGGTACCGGCAACCCCGCCGCCGGGTTCCCATCGCTGGGCGGCCAGCACGCGGCCTACACCGCGATCCAACTGCGTGCCTACCGCTCCGGTGAACGCAACAACGATCGGGCGGCGATGATGCGTCAGATAACGTCCCGGATCACCGACGCGGAGATCGAGGCCGTGTCATCCTATATCCAGGGGCTGTACCGATAGGAGGCGAGAGAGATGCGGCGTAGCGTTTCGTGGGCACTGGCGGCCCAGTTGGCGGCAGGGGTAGCTTTTCTTACGACATTTATGGGGCTGGCCATTGCGGCGGAGACATCCGGGCCTGAAAAAAACAACGAAGTGGGGACGGTCCAGTCCGGATCGTTCCAAGCGGGAAAACACTACAAGGAGATCGTGCCGCCGCAACCGGTGACCGGAACCGGCATCGAGGTCCTGGAGGTGTTTTGGTACGGCTGCCCCCATTGTTATGACTTCGAGCCTACTTTGGCGCGCTGGCAGGCGCGGCAGCCCGAGGACGTCGCCTTTCGGCGCCTGCCGGCGGTGTTCCGGCCGAGCTGGTACCTGCACGCCAAGGCCTACTACACGGCCGAGGCACTGGGGGTGCTCGATAAGGTACACGCACCGCTCTTCAAGGCCCTGAACGCGGACAAGAAGACGCTGGACGATGAAACCAGCCTGGCCCAGTTCTTCGGGAGCTTCGGGGTCGACAAGAACGAGTTTTCCCAGGTCTTCAGTTCCTTCGCGGTCGAGGGCAAGGTCGAACAGGCCAAGCAGGCGATCCAGCGCTTCGGTATCGAGGGCGTGCCGGCGGTGGTCGTGAACGGCAAATACCTGACCTCCGGATCGATGGCCGGTTCCTATGACGCCGTGCTTACCGTCGTGGATTTCCTGGTCGCCCGGGAGCGCGAGACGCGCGCGGCCCAGGTGCCTTCGAGGTCCTCGGGGTCTGCGCAGAGCGCGTCCCCCAAGCCCACTTCTCCTTAGCGCGTGGCCCGGCCATAGCCCCGAGCAGGTAGTCCGGATCAGATGGCGCGCGGGCTGCGGTAGACGAGGAGCACGCTGCCCGGCTCCATAGAGCGATAGGCGGCGGGCCGGTTCCAGTGCCGCAACTGGTTCACGCTGACCCGGTAGCGGCGTGCGATACGCGGTAACGAATCGCCCGGCTGGATGCGGTGAAGCACGCGCCGGGGTTTAGGAACCACGCTCGTCTCTGCCCCCAGCGCCGCAGGGGAAGGGATCAGAAGCTCCTGCCCCGGCCGGATCCCGGCCTTGGCTCCCAGCCCATTCGCCTCGCGCAGGGCGGCCAGCGGAACCCGATAGGTCTGCGAGATGTCCCAGAGCGTGTCACCGGCGCGTACCCGGTGCGTCGTGCCCCTGGACCACCCCGGCACCGCCATGACGGCCAGTCTTCGATCATCGACTCGCTGGCCCAGGCTCACGTAGCGCCGGGCCCGTGGCAGCGTCTTGCCGGGGTTGTGAGGGCCCCCCTTTATCTTTACGTGGGAATGGCCCGCCAGCCGGCGCCTGAACGCGGCGGCCCTGTCGACCGGCACGGCCAGCCGGTGGGGACCGGAGGGGGCAGTGATCGACTGTATCAACCCGGGATTCAAACGCCGCATCTCCTCGACGCTCACACCCGCAAGCTTGGCGGCTTCAGCGAGGCGGATCTGACGACCAACCTCGACCTCGGCGAGGTAGGGTTTGTCCGGAATAGGTCGGAGGCTCAACTTGTGGCCCGCCGGATTCGCGACGATCTTCGAGACCGCGATCAGCTTGGGGACGAAACCGCGCGTCTCCGCGGGCAACGCTAGCGACCAGAAATCCGTGCCGCGCCCGGCCCGGCGGTTGCTGGCGATGGCGCGCTCAACCATCCCCTCCCCGCAGTTGTAGGCCGCGAACGCGTTGAGCCAGTCGCCATCGAAGCGCTCGTGCAGGGCTTCCAGATAATCGAGCGCCGCGTCCGTCGAGGCCAGCACGTCGCGCCGGCCGTCGTACCAGGCGTTCTGCTTGAGCCCGAGGTGACGACCGGTGCTTGGGATCAACTGCCAGATCCCCACTGCGTGCCCCGGCGAGCGCGCCTCGGCGCGGTAGGCGCTCTCGACGATGGGCAGGAGCGCGACATCGGTGGGCATGTCGCGGCGCTCCGCCTCCTCGACGATATGGTGCAGATAAGGCGTCGCGCGCTCGACGATCTGATCGACGAATGCCTGCCGCAGGCCGGGCCAGCGCACCCTTGCCGCCCGACTGGGGCGCCGGACATCCGCCAGCACGAGACCTTCGCGCACCCGCTCCCAGATATCGCTGCGGTTATGATCGCCGCCTTTTTCTATTACATTTAGGGTGGTCGGGTCACCGGTAGTGGGCTCCTCGGTCGCGAGCCCCGGGACGTGTCTCGGCTCCGACACCGGCCTTCTAGCGCCGTCCCCCATGCCCCGAGATCCTGGGTGTCCTTCCAGCGCCCTCCTCGCCGCTCCCCTTTCCGCAACCGGCGGAACCGTCAAACAACCGGCGATAAAGAGCGAGGTGGACGTGGTTATTAACAGCCGGCAAACGCCGTGTCCCCATCGCATTAGACGGGATGCTAGGGGGCTTGACCGGTGCTGTCAACCCTTTGGCTCCCCGGCGACGGGGCGTCCGGCAGCAACAAACTACTTCCATGAAATATCGCAACCTATTGTTGCCAAGAGAGACCCCTCGGCGATGCCCGCACCAAAGCAGGGCATCACCGTCATAAATCGCCTCCTTAGATCCCTTCTCCCCGGGAAAGGGCTAGGGCGAGGGGATCAAGAAAGGGCGATTTGTGACCGTGCTCAACACTTGTCCTTCCATGCCCGCAGCGCTCCGAAGACCTCGACCGGGCTTGCCAGCCGTCTGCCTGCGTGGCGTTCGGCGGCCTCCCGGACGTCAGGAACCTGACAGCGCAGGAAAGGGTTGGTCTCGGTCTCGGTCGCGAGCGCGGCCGGGACCGTCGGGGCGCCCAGAGCGCGCTGGGACTCGGCAAAGGCCAAACGGCGACCCAGCGCCGCGTTGCCTGGTTCGACCAAGCGCGCGAACGCCAGGTTGCGTAGTGTGTACTCGTGGCCGCAGTACACGCGGGTCGCCGGGGCCAGCGAGGCCAAGGTCATGAGCGAGTCGTACATCTGTACCGCGGTGCCCTCGAAGAGCCGACCGCAGCCCGCGGTGAATAAGGTGTCGCCGCTGAGCAGCCAGCCGTGGCCGTGATAGGCGATGGCCCCGGCGGTGTGACCAGGGACCGCCAGTGCCCGCATCTCGAGCCCGAGCTCCACGATCTGCAGCGTATCCCCACCCCGCATATCCACGGTCCGCTCCGGGATCGCCTCCGTAGCGGGGCCATACACGGGCACCTGGTAGCGTCTCTGCAGGTCGGGGATGCCGTTCACGTGGTCCCAGTGGTGGTGGGTCACGACGATCCCGACCAATCTGAAGCCGTGACGGTCGATCTCCGCCTGCACCGGCCGGGCATCACCCGGATCGACCACGACCACCGCGCCCGCGGCATGGATCGCCCAGATATAATTGTCCTTCAAGGCCGGGATCGGGTAGATGTCCACCGCAGGGTTGCGTCGGTGTGGTCAGGTCGACTCGCGACGGGGTATTCTAGCCCGGCGGGGCTCGACGCATCTTGATATCCCCCCCGGAAGCGGGTCAAGATGAGGGGACTTGAAGGCACATGAACCATCTCGCAGGGCACCGGGCACGTCGACGAGCTACGGCCCAGCCAGCCTCTTTTGAGCCCCCGTCATGCCCGGCTTCGTCTCCTGGACGGGCAGCGCTCGACGCGAGATCGGCCACAGGCGCCGCGTCGGGGAACCGCGATGCCGTGCCGGCACGGGGACCGCGCTAATGGAGCCCAGAGGAGTCAGATGGCCGCGCCCCCGAGAGTAGCCGGCGACTGCGTACCGATGGCACCCACCTCGGAAAACGCTCAGCGCTCGGTTCGGGCCCGTGTCATCGAATGGTTCGGGGGCTATCTCGGGGAGGCCCTGCTCCAGACGGAGCGAGCGGAGATCAACCAGGTTCTGCCTGATCTGTTCGGTTACCATATCGTGCAGCTCGGCGTGCGCGGACCGGACGACCTCCTGGGCTCGAGTCGTATTTCTCACCGTGTGGTAATTGACATCGGCCCCGTTCCGGGGACCCCGCCGCGGCACCCGGTGTGCGTCCCGCACGCGCTGCCGATCGCCTCGAACGGCATCGATGTGATGGTGGTTCCCCATGTCCTCGAATTCGAGCCCGAGGCCTTCGCCGTATTACTAGAGGCCGAACGGGTGCTCATCGGCGAAGGGATGCTCGTCATCCTGGGATTCCATCCCTGGAGCCTATGGGGCCTCTGGCGTTTTCTCTTCGGCAGCCCCGGGCGTGTCCCCTGGTGTGGCCGCTTCATCGCCCCGGGCCGGGTGCGAAGCTGGTTGGCCGATCTGGGTTTCGAGGTCTTGCGCACGCGGGGTTTCTATTTTCGCCCGCCTCTCGCGGACGTCGGCAGCGTACACCGCTTTATGTTCCTGGACCGATTCGGGGCGCGCTGTTGGCCCTACTTCGGCGGCGCCTACCTGATCCTGGCCAAGAAGCGGGTTGTAGCGCTGACCCCGATCGTGCCGAGCTGGCGACGTACCCTGGTCCCGAACGGCGCACCGGAGGCCGGCGCGCACGGTTGAAACCACTTGCGGCCCGATATGACAGAGACGGCAGTCGAGATCTATACCGACGGTGCCTGCCGGGGCAACCCGGGACCCGGCGGGTGGGGGCTGGTGCTGCGTTACGGGGGGCGCGAACAGAGCCTGTACGGCGGGGAGGCGCACACCACCAACAACCGCATGGAGCTGATGGCGGCCATCCAGGGACTCGAGACCCTGAGCCGTCCGTGCCGGGTGCGCGTGACGACCGATTCGCAGTATGTCAAGAAAGGGCTGACCGAATGGCTGCCGCGCTGGCAGCGGCGCGGATGGCTGACCGCGGACAAGCAGCCGGTCAAGAACGTGGACCTCTGGCAGCGCCTGGCACGTGCCGCGGCGCCCCATGAGGTCCACTGGCAATGGGTGAAAGGCCACGCCGGCCACCCCGAGAACGAGCGCGCCGATGCTTTGGCGCGGCGCGCCATCGACGAGCTTCGGGGCGCCGGGCGGCCATAGACGGTTGTCACTCTAATAAAGCAACACCAACCTGCCGAAACATGAAACCGTGTAGTCCATTAAAGGACCAGTGACATGGTGACGTGCAAAATCTGTGGTGAGGAAAGATGAGATGTTTCTTCACGTAATCGAAGCAAGGTATATAGCGGGCTACAAGGTGGAGGTATCGTTCAATGACGGAAGAAAGGGAACCGTTGACTTGTCAGCGGCCTTGAAAGGTCCAGTATTCGAGCCATTAAGGGATCTGTCAGCATTTTCTCAGCTACGAGTAGATGAAGAACTAGAAACAATAGTATGGCCAAATGGCGCGGATCTCGCGCCAGAATACGTGTACTTTCTAGCTTTCAAGAGCAGTCCCGACTTGCAGGCGCAGTTCAGGAAGTGGGGCGCTTAACAACGCGGCGGGGTCACGGCCGCAACGTTCGCTACTCATTCGTCCGGCACGCAAGGACGCCCCATGGCAGCTGAAGCCGGCGCCGAAGGATGACATCCACCAAATGCCCACCGGCCGCCGAGTCTTTGAGCGCCGCGTCGAGGACGAAGTACAGGGCGGATCAGGATATTGCGCAGCATGCCGCCGCGCTGCTCGAAGGGCAGGAGGTCGCGCCGGCTCGGATCGGGCAGAAAGCCGCCTCTCTGCCAATCGCCTACCACCCATGTGGATCTCTGCGCTGTGGAACCAAGGGCGTCGGTTGAAGAACCGTGGAATGGGAGCAAAATTAGAAACATGTTTGGCCAGGTCTCCCCCATGACCCGTCTCCGCACCGCCATCGGCCGGTTGGTCCTCATCGCCCTCGTGATCACGGCGTCACCGGGCCTGGGCGGCGTGCTGTATCAAAGCTGTCCTGCGGGCTGCTGCACGCCCTACGGCGAAGAGACGGGTTGCATGGGGAACGCTGCGGCCGAGGCCGCCTCCGAGGCTCGGGATTGCAGTTGCCAGGGCACCTGCGACAACGGCTGCTCGGAGTGCGCGTATTTCCACGCCAGCGTCACCGAACCGCTCCGATCGTCACCCCGGGTCGCCTGCCGGTTTTCCGCAGACCCCCCTGTCGCCCACCTCATCGGTCATCCCTCGCGCTACTACCGTCCCCCTCCCGTAACCTCCACCTAGACCCGATCGCGGGCGGTCTCCGCCACGCGTTTAGCGTGTGGTAGCCACGCCTCGTCGTGGGATTTCAGTGACGTCAACTGAATCCGATCGCGCGACACCTCGTCGGCGGGCCCGTGCAGGCCCTCGCCACCGCCGGGGGCCGTCCCGTTCACGCACCGGGCCGCATGCTCGACCCGGAACTGTAGGCGCCGCATAAGGTCCCAGTTTGTCGTGAAGCCCCGGATCTTCATCGTTTATCTGCTATTCCTGGCCCTCGCGAGCACTTGGTCGAGCGGCTTTGGCGGGCCCGTGTACCAAGCCTGTCCGGCGCAGTGCTGCGCGCCCGAGGCCGATCCGTCCGGGTGCTCCGATGCCCCTGAGGGAGAGGTCCAGGCGACCGCCGAGACCTCAAAGACCGAGGATTGTACTTGCAACAGCACCTGCGACAGCGCTTGCTCGGAGTGTGCATACTTCCATGCGGCTGTGATTCAGGGCCTCGGTGACTCTGCTCTTCCTGCCCCCGATCTTCCCTTCAGCGAAACGAGTGGGTCCCTCCAGGGCCACCCGTTCCCAAGCCTTCGCCCACCCAACAGTTAGCCTCGCCTGACGGGGATCCGTAACGGTCCTAGCCCCATCCACTGGATGGTCGGCCACATAGGGCTTGTCATCGGATCACAGTCCAGGCCCATCGCTTTCCTTACCTGTCGCATATCGGCGGGAATCGGAACGCGCTCGAAGACACCACGGTCGGGCGAGGAGAATTGTTCTCCTCACGATTGCGGTCACTCGGCGCGAGGGGGATGACTTTCAGAATCGAGGAGCTATACCATGAAAAGACATGCACAAGGGTTACTGTTCATCGGCGCGCTATCGTTGGCCGCCTGCGCACCGCTTGAGACACGTGTGACCGAGCCGCTCGAAACCGCTTCCACGCGAGCGGATCACGAGGCACTTGCGAATTACTACGAGCGCAAGGCGAAGGAGCTGACGAGTAAGGCGGAGGCGAGCAGGCACCAGGCGAGAGTCTACGGGGCGTTCCCCTACGGCTCACCGAAGAGCACGGTGACGTTTGCTCAGCACTACAACGCAGTCGCCGCGCGTCTCGAGGCCGAAGCGCAGGACAGTCTCGGCCTCGCGGCAGAGCATCGCAGGCACGCGGGGTTTGCGCAACAATAGGGACAACGGCTCTTGGAACAAGCGGAAGACAGGGATGCATGAGGAGGCATCGGTGGAGGGCAGGGACACCCCTTTTTCAACTTTGCATAAGGGAGGAATCCATGTCGCATCACGACCCTTGTCGCCGGAGCAGACTGATGGCGTTGTCGATGGCCATGCTGCTCTGCCCCGTGGCGCCCGGCCAGGAACCGGGATCGAAAGCGCCGCTGTCCTTACGTGAAGCCGAGCGGCTGGCGCTGAGGAACGACCCTGTCGCCCGACAGCGCGAGGCTCAGGCTCAAGCGTTTTCCGAGCGCGCCGTGGCCGAAGGCCAACTGCCCGATCCGCAGTTGAGCCTCGGGTTGGGTGACGTGCCTTCGAACTTCAAGGTCGACGAAGACCCCGACACCGAGCTCCAACTCGGGCTGTCGCAGGCCTTTCCGCGCGGCCACACGCTGCGCTACAAGAGCGAGCAGACGAGCATGATGGCGCAAGCGGAGAATGCGCGTGCCGAAGACCAGCGCCGCACGGTGCTGAAGGCGCTGCGCGCGGCCTATCTGGAGCTAAGCCACGAGACGCACGCGCTGGCGATCTTGGAGCAAAATAGAACGCTTTTCGCGCAACTTCGGGACATCACGGAACAGCAGTACGCGGCCGGGCGCGACAACCAGCACGAGGTGCTGCGCGCGCAGCTTGAGCTTTCACTCTTGGAAGAGCGGCTCGCCGAGGTCGCGGGCATGCGGGAGGCCGCGCGAGCAGAGCTCGCCAAGTGGATCACAACCGCGGAGGCGGAGCGCCCGCTGCCCGCCCAATACCCCGCGCTCCCCGAGGTTCCGGAGCTCGGTACGCTGGTGGCTTCGCTGCGCTGCCATCCGCTCATGCAAGCCGAAAGCGCCATGGTGCAGGCGAGCATGAAGTCGCTCGCCATCGCCCGTGAGCAGTACAAACCCGGCTGGATGCTCAACCTCATGTATGGACACCGCACCTCGGGGGGCTTCGAGGATAATACCAGCGGGGAGCGTTTCAGCGCCGCGGTCACGGTCGATCTGCCCTTGTTCCGGGAGAAGCGCCAGGACCGTACTCTTGCCTCGAGCCACTGGGAACATGCGGCCGCCGAGTATTCGCGTGTCGATCGGCTACGAGAGCTCACGCGCATGGCGCAGGGGGAGTATGTCACCTGGAAGCAGCTCGGTAAGCGCCTCGACATCTATAGCAGCCGTGCTGCCTTGGAAGCGGCCCAGAATGCCGAAGCGACGTTCAACGCCTATCAGAACGGGCTCACGGATTTCAGCACCTTGGCTCGCGCCCGGATGACCGTGCTCGAGACGGAGCTCGCGCGGCTGCGGGTGCAATCCGAGCGGGGCAAGGCCCAAGCCAATTTACTCTACCTCGCCGGAGACTGTCCATGAGGATCGCAATATCCCTGCTGATCTTGGTCCTGGGGATCGCCATCGGGCTGAAGCTAAACCGGTTTGGGCAGAGCGCCACTCCCGGTGATCCAGGGCCCGGCGATCCGGGGTCTGCCGTTGCAACGCCTGCGAAACGCGAACGCAAGATCCTCTATTGGTGGGATCCCATGATCCCCGATTTTCGCAGCGACAAACCGGGTCTCTCCCCCATGAATATGGAGATGGTCCCGGTCTACGAGGACGAGACGGCGGGAGCCAGAGATCCGGCCGAACCCATGATCACGATAGGGCCGGAGGTGGTCAATAACCTTGGCGTGCGCACGGCTCGAGTCTCGCGCGGGACGCTGGCGCGGCGCATCGATACGGTCGGTTACCTCGACTACGACGAGAGCCGCCTCAATCATGTGCACGTGCGCGCCGAGGGCTGGATCGAGCGGCTCATGGTCAAGGCCAAGGGGGAGCGGGTGGAGAAGGGACGGTTGTTGTTCGAGCTCTATTCCCCCACCCTGGTGAACGCCCAGGAGGAATATCTTCAGGCGCTCTCGATGGGCAACCCGCGGCTCATCCGCGCCTCGCGCCAAAAGCTTACGGCGCTTGGGATCTCCGAGGCCCAGGTCGCAGGCATCACCGAGACCCGACGCGCCGATCGAGTGGTCCAGGTATTCGCCCATCACGATCAAGGCGGCATCGTCTCCTCACTCCGGGTGCGGGAAGGGATGTACCTCAAGCCCGACACGGAGATCATGACCCTGGTCGATCTCGGCACGGTATGGTTGCTCGCCGAGGTGTTTGAAAGGCAAGCGAGCTGGGTTGCGCTCGGCCAAGAGGCGGAGGCGCGGGTCCCCTCCTTCCCAGGAAGGGTCTGGAAGGGGAAGGTGGACTACATCTATCCGGATTTGGACCCGATGACCCGCACCTTGCGCGTGCGGCTGCGCTTCGACAACCCTGGGGAGCTGTTGAAGCCGAAGATGTTCGGCCATGTCACGATCCTTGCCGAGCCGCGTCAGAATGTCTTGAGCATCCCCGCCGAGGCACTGATCCGGGATGGAGTTACGGAACGCGTGGTGCTGGCACTGGGTCGAGGCCGCTTTCAATCGCGGGAGGTGGTAGCGGGGATGGAGAGCGGTGACCGCATCGAGGTCCAGAAGGGCTTGAGCGAAGCGGATACTGTGGTGGTATCGGCGCAGTTTCTGCTCGACTCCGAAGCGAGCCTCAAGGGCGCGTTCCGGCGCATGGAGCCACTCTCATCGAGAACGCCGAAGGGCGCGGATGGGGAAGCTACGCCATGATCGCGCACATCATCGCCTGGTCCACCCGCAGTCGCTTCTTGATCCTGCTGGCGGCGGTGTTCCTCACGGCCGGTGGGATCTATGCGGTGAAGGAAACGCCGGTCGACGCCATCCCCGATCTCTCGGACATACAGGTGATCATCCGCACTATCTATCCCGGGCAGGCGCCACAGGTGGTCGAAGACCAGGTGAGCTATCCCTTGAGCACCGCCATGCTCGCGGTCCCCGGCGCGGTCACCGTTAGGGGGTTCTCGGGCTTTGGCGACTCCTACGTGTACGTCCTCTTCGAGGACGGTACGGACCTCTACTGGGCGCGCTCTCGGGTGCTCGAGTACCTGAGCCAGGTCACGCCCAGGCTGCCACCGGGCGCCCGCCCGGCCTTGGGGCCCGATGCCACCGGGGTGGGATGGGTCTACAGCTATGCGCTCGTCGACCGCAGCGGCCGCCATGACCTGGCGCAACTGCGATCGCTGCAGGACTGGTTTCTCAAATACGAGCTGCAGGCCGTGCCTGGTGTCGCCGAGGTCGCCACCGTGGGCGGTATGGTCAAGCAATACCAGGTGGTCGTCGATCCCGACCGGCTGCGCGCCTATGGGATCCCGATCGCTGACATCAAGCGCGCCATCCAGGCGGGCAATCAAGAACAAAGCGGATCGGTGCTCGAGATGGCGGAGGCCGAGCTCGTGATCCGGGCGACCGGGTATATCAAAGGGATCGAAGAACTGAAGAGCATCCCGCTGGGGGTGAACACGCGCGGCACGCCGATCCTGCTCGAGGATGTTGCCGAGATCCGTATCGGGCCCGAGCAGCGCCGCGGGATCGCGGAGCTCGACGGCGAAGGCGAGGTGGTGGGCGGGATCGTGGTCATGCGCTTCGGGGAGAACGCACGCAAGACCATAGCAGCGGTCAAGGCCAAGCTCGAAGAGCTAAGGCCTGGTTTGCCTGCGGGGGTTGAGATCATCGAGACCTATGATCGATCCGGCCTCATCGCGCGCGCGGTGCAAACGCTTTGGGATAAGCTCATCGAGGAATTCATCGTGGTGGCTTTAGTTTGCGCCGTGTTCCTGTTCCACCTGCGCTCGGCACTGGTCGTCGTCGTCAGCCTGCCCCTGGGGATCCTCGCCGCCTTCGTCGTGATGCACGCCCAGGGCATCAACGCCAACATCATGTCGCTCGGAGGCATTGCGATTGCCATCGGCGCCATGGTGGATGCCGCCATCGTGATGATCGAAAATGTCCACAAACATATGGAGCGGGCCGAGGTGACCCAAGAAAATCGCTGGCAGATAATGCTCGAGGCCAGCCGCGAGGTGGGGCCGCCGCTGTTCTTCTCGCTCCTCATCATCACCCTGAGCTTCCTGCCGGTCTTTGCCCTGGAGGCGCAAGAGGGGCGGCTCTTCAAGCCGCTCGCCTACACCAAGACCTATGCCATGGCGGCCTCCGCGGGGCTCGCCATCACGCTCGTGCCCGTCTTAATGGGCCTATTCATCCGCGGCCGGATCATTCCTGAGCACCGAAATCCCATCAATCGCTTGCTGATCGCCGCCTATCGGCCCTTTATCCGGGTCGCTCTGGCCTATCCCTGGACCTTGGTCGCATCGGCGATCGTGGTAACGCTGGCAGGGCTTTGGCCTGTCACACAACTCGGCACCGAGTTCATGCCGGATCTCGATGAGGGGGATCTCATGTACATGCCGACGACCCTGCCGGCGCTCTCCGCTGGAAAGGCCCAAGAGATCTTGCAGCAGACCGACAAGCTGATCCGCACCGTGCCGGAGGTCGAGCACGTCTTCGGCAAGATCGGGCGCGCCGAGACCGCGACCGATCCGGCGCCCCTCAACATGGTCGAGACCGTGGTGAAGCTCAAGCCCTCACATGAGTGGCGGCAGGGAATGACACCCGATGCGCTCAAAGCCGATCTCAATCGCGCGCTGCAGCTGCCGGGGCTCGCCAATGTCTGGGTCATGCCGATCAAGACCCGCATCGACATGCTGGCGACCGGCATCAAGACCCCGGTAGGCATCAAGATCGCGGGCCCCGACCTCCAGGTCATCGAGGACATCGGCCGGCAGGTCGAACAGGTGGTGAGGCAGGTGCCCGGGACGACCTCGGCGTTCTCCGAGCGCGTCAAGGGCGGGCGTTACATCAAGGTGGATATTGATCGGCTCGAGGCCGCGCGCCTTGGGCTCAACATCGAGGACGTGCAGGAGGTCATCAGTACGGCGGTGGGCGGCATGAATGTCGCGCAGACGGTCGAGGGACTCGAACGCTACCCTATCAACCTGCGCTATCCTCGGGCGATCCGTGATTCCCTGGAAAAACTGCGATTGCTTCCTGTGGTGACGCCATCTGGAGCCCGCATCCCCCTTGGCAGCCTCGCCAAGATCGACATCGAGGCCGGACCCGACATGATCAAGAGCGAGAACGCGCGCTTGAACGGCTGGGTGTTTGTCGATACCCAGGGCCGAGACTTGGGCGGTTATGTGAAGGAGGCGAAAGCGCGGGTCGCGGAGGAGATCAAGCTCCCGCCGCGCTATTCCATCACCTGGTCCGGCCAATACGAATATCTCGAGCGTGCGGCGGAGCGCCTGCGCGTCGTGGTGCCTCTGACCCTCGCGATCATCGTCGTGCTTCTTTATCTGAGCTTCCGCAATCTCACGGAGGTCGCCATCCTGATGACGAGCCTGCCCTTCGCCCTCATCGGCGGGATCTGGCTCCTGTACCTCCTGGACTACCACCTGTCGGTCGCGAGCGGGATCGGGTTCATCGCACTCGCCGGTGTGGCGGCGGAGACCGCGGTGGTGATGCTGGTCTTCTTGGACCTGGCGTATGCCCGCCGTGAACAACAGGCGCTTAGGGAAGGTCGTAGCATGACCCGACAGGACTTGATCGACGCCGTGGTCGAAGGTGCGCTCCTGAGAGTCCGTCCCAAGGTGATGACGGTCGCCGCCATCATCGGGGGATTGTTGCCGATCATGCTGGGCGGCGGCACGGGCTCGGAGGTCATGCGCCGCATCGCCGCCCCCATGGTCGGCGGCATGGTGAGCGCCGCGGTACTAACCCTCATCGTGATCCCGGCCGTGTTCCTCTTATGGAAACAGCATGCGCTTAAGGAGCCTACGGGAGTGGGGGTTGTCACGGCCGGGGAGGCGTAGCCCAAGGCGTAGCCCCCCTGCTCATCATTACCCTGAGCTTTCTCCCGGTATTCGCGCTGGAGGCACAGGAGGGGCGGCTCTTCAAACCCCTGGCCTATACCAAGACGTTCGCCATGGCGGCGGCCGGGTTGGCCATCACCCTGGTGCCGGTGCTGATGCGCCTTGGTACCCGAGCACCACAACCCCATCAACCGAATTCTATTGGCCGCCTATCGCCCATCTCGCCGGACCGGACCTCGGGGTCATCGAAGCCCTCGGCGGCGAGATCGAGCGGGTAGTGAAAAGGGTGCGGAGGAACGCGTTCGGCGTTCTCCGAGCGCGTCGTCGCCGGCCGCCACATCTGGATCGGAATCGACCGGCGCGAAGCCGCGCGGTTCGGCCTCAACATCGACGACGTCCAGGAGGTGGTCGCGGCCGCAGTCGGAGGGGCGGCGTGTCGGTGTTCCTGGCGGATGTGAAGGGCGATCTCTCCGGGATCGGCCAGCTCGCGCTCGATGATCCCAAGCTCGCGGAACGCGCAGAGGTCTAATGGGGTCGGTGCGTTCGTCCCGGCGGGCTGCTCGATTGTCCACTGGGACATCTTCGGGAAGAAGGGGCACCCCATACGCACCACGATCTCCGAGATGGGGCCGTTCCTGATCGCGCGCCTCTTGTCGCTGACGCCCGCGCAGGAGGGCGCCCTCAACATCGCCTTCCGGATCGCAGACGAGGAGGGGCTGCTGTTACTTGACCTCAAGGATCTGCGCGCCATGCTGGAGCACGTTGGAGCACACGCCACCGAGCTGAGCAGCCGTTATGGCAATGTCGGCAAGTCCTCGGTGGGCACCATTTCAACTTGCAGGTGCTGACGCTCGATCAAGAAGGCGGCGAGGCCGTCTTCGGCGAGCCGGCGCTCGATATCCAGGATCGCATGGCGACAGACGGGCAGGGCTCAATCCACCTGCTCGCCGCCGAGGATCTGGTCCACCGGCCGCGCCTCTGCTCTCGGAGATCTTCGAGGAATTGCCGGAGGCCGGCGACCTCGATCGCCCCAAGCTCGTGTTCTTTTTTGATGAGGCCCATCTCCTCTTCGACGATGCCCCGAAGGCCTTGCTCGACAAGATCGAGCAGGTGGTGCGCCTCATCCGCTCGAAGGGGGTCGGGGTGTACTTCATCTCCCAGAGCCCGCTCGACATCCCCGAGGCGGTCCTCGGGCAGCTCGGCAACCGCATCCAGCACGCGCTCAGGGCCTTTACCCCGCGCGACCAGAAGGCCGTGCGCGCGGGCCGCCGAGACCTTCCGCGCCAACCCCGGCCTCGATGTCGCGAAGGCCATCACCGAGCTGGCCGTGGGCGAAGCTCTGGTGTCGATGCTGGACGAGAATGGCGTGCCCACCGCCGTCGAGCGCGCGCGGATCCGCCCGCCCGCCTCACGTCTCGGCCCGCCACGCCATCGGAGATCGCACAGGCGATCGCGAAGGGATCGCTGGCCGGCAAATACGAGAAGGCCATCGACCGCGAATCGGCTACGAACATCTGAGACGCCGCGCCGAAGCCGCGCTACCCTCCGCGACAGTGCGCGCAAAGGCCCCACAGGGCGCCGTCCAGCACAGGGCCGCGAGACGCCCATCGAGGCCCTTGCCAAGGGCGCCGCGCGCAGCATCGGCAGCACCCTCGGCCGGCAGATCGTGCGCGGGGTATTGGGGGCGATCCTGCGCGGACGATGAACAAGCGCTGGCAAGCCCGATTTTCATGCCCACGAACGCTCTCTAGGTTTGCCGTCCCGCTGAAACGATAACAAGCGTGCACGCTCATGCGCTTTGGTACCATCGGTACGTGGCCAGCACCGAAGTCGCCAACCGTACACCGAGCCATCATGTCCTCTCTACAAAGGCACCACCGCGAGCGAGACATCGCGGCGTCGCGGGCGGTCCGTCGGCACCGCCGGATCGGCGGGCATCTGATTCCACGTCTTTCCTTCGAGCACCCGTCCGGTCTGCTTCTTGTTCTTCCCGCCCCACTGCTTGAAGAAGAAAGGTACCTTGGCCCGCATGCACTGGTCACGCACCTCCGTGGCCCAGGCGGGGTCCATCGCTCGCGCCTTCGGGCCTGACTCGCCTCCCACGATAACCCAGTCGATGCCGCGCAGGTCGAGGTCGTGAAGCGGGCCGAGCAACGGCTCGATCGAGAGAAACTTGATAGCCGCGCCCGTCGAACGGAGGGCGTCGATGCGCGACCTGTAGTCGTCGCTTTCAACGCTCACACCCATCCAGATGTTCGGGGCCCATTCGAGCTTCGCGCTGAGCTCGGCGAGCCGCTCGGCGCGCTTCGTGAGCACCTGGAAGCGATGCCAGTGTGCGCGGCGCATGACGTCGAAGACACGTCGGATATACTCGATCGGCACGTCCTTGTGGAACAGATCACTCATCGAGTTCACGAAGACGTTCTGCGGTTTCTTCCAGCGCAGCGGCAGCTCGAGCATGTGGGGCTGGAGCGTCAGATCGAAACCGTTCCGGTAGTTCTCCTGGCCCATCGCCTGGAGCCGCTCGGCCATCCGTTCTGCGTAGCAGTGCTTGCAGCCGGGGCTCACCTTCGTACAGCCGGTCACGGGGTTCCAGGTGGACTCGGTCCACTCAATGGCCGACTTCAGACCCATGTCAGCCTCGATTCGTCGGGATAGGTGTTGACGCGGCGCTTCTTCCCGTCCGTCTTGAGCGGCTCCACGCGAACCCTCGTGGCGTCCTCCTCCTGCTTCAGCGCCCCGGTCAAGTGCTTCTTCAGATACGGCGTCTTGTTCTCGACGAACCTGCGCACCTCGTCTCCGGTCACCGTCCCTTTGGTGCAGAACTCATTGCGCAGGAGTTCGACCAACATCGGCGTGGAATCGTACTCGAAAAGAACGAGCTGGTCGGGGTTCGTCGCGTCCGAGAACCTGAACTCGCCGCCCGGATCCACCTTCCACATCGCTTCCTTCATCTTCAGATGGCCGAGCGCGTGGTTTGTTGCGAAGAACAAGTAATACTGCGGTCGGTCCTGCCGGTCGCGCATCTCGAAATAACGGACATATTTGGCAGCCTGCTGCAGCTTCGATTGGTAGAGCTCTCGGAGCTTTGCAACCCGATTTCTGGCCGGCCCTCATGCCCCCCGATGATCTGTTGCATGAGATTGAGACAGGCGTCGGGCTTCGAAATAGTGTCGTGCACCTGGGGGACGTAAAAATGACTGCGGAGAAACTCGACCGGATTCTACGAGCGGTGAGCGACCTGCTGTGGATTCTAGACATCTACCAGGGCCACAAATGGGCGATACGTTACATTGATCCGGCCGTGCTGAATAACTGGAAGCCGCCCTAGGTAAATCACATCGCGCACTCTTCCCCCTCCCGTCGGGACTCCCGGAGGGAGAGGGGATCTAACCCATCTTTCTCAACTGGAGGGGCCGACCGGCCTGCAGGGCGCATGAAATGGGCGCCGAGGCCGACAGGTCTCCACTACAAACGGGTTCGGTAGGGTCAGTGCACGAGCTGGCCGGCGGCGGT
>JBQTJM010000424.1:0-4428 GCA_052387115.1 Gammaproteobacteria bacterium
ACCTGGTGAGGAAAGTAAAGCTGACCGAGTGGCGGGTGGGACAGGGGGACGGAGCAAGGCCGAGGCTACATGCCCAGCCGTGCCAGACTCATCGAGACCCTGCCGCGCAGCGGCTTACTTGAACAAAGGGTTAGACGCGCGAGAGGTAAGCGTGTATAGTGAGGACGCAGTCGTTTCAAGTCGTATATACATCGCGGTACCTCGAAACCCGCCTTTCCGGCGGTGTCTGGTATGTTTCCCGCTACGTTTCTTGATCGCTTGCACTCCGCGGGCTCGTCCCGTTTTTTCCAATCGTTCAAAAGGAACGTTTTATGTCTAATGCAGTAACTGGCACCGTCAAGTGGTTCAATGACTCCAAGGGCTTCGGCTTCATCACCCCGGAAGCGGGTGGCGAAGACCTCTTCGCGCACTTCAAGGAAATTCAGAGCACCGGCTTCAAGACTCTGAAGGAAGGCCAGCGCGTTGAGTACGTGCCGCAGCGCGGCCCGAAGGGGATGCAGGCAACTCAGATTCGCCCGCTATAACCCCTTTAGTTGTACCGAAAGCCGCGGCTTATACCGCGATACCGCGGCTTTCTTTTTGGAATGTGGCCCGAGCGCGATGCGGTAGGTGCAGGCCGCCGCTTGTAGGGGCCCGAGCGCCGGCTCCGCATCGGTGTCGGTAAGGGAGGTCATCCCCTGGTGTTCTAATGAGGAAGCCCTGACTACTGGCTACTTATCTTCCTTAAGGCACGTCCGCTTCGATCTTCACCGGCGCCTCGCCGTTTTTCTTATCGATCCCGATCTCTTTGGCCGCGGCTTTCGACAGGTCGATGTCCCGGCCTTTGGCATAGGGGCCGCGGTCATTAATTTCCACCTCTACTGACTCCCCGGTCTCCAGGTTCGTCACTTTCGCTTCCGACCCGAGCGGGAGGGTGGGGTGCGCGGCGGTGAGGTCCTCCTGGTCGAATTTCTCCCCGCCAGCCGTCTTCTTCCCGTGAAAGCCCTTGCCATAGTATGACGCCTCGCCCACTTGCTCGATCACTTTCTCACCTCCGGTGCCGGTCTTCGTGCGGACGGTGTCCTCCACTAGGTCATGCTTACCTTCGGCCCTCTCGGTCCGCTCGACCCGTTTCTCGACCTTTTCAGCGACGGCCTCGACGTTTTGTGAAGCCGTTTCGGCGGCCGCGGCGCCGCACAGCCACAGCACGGACGCCGCGACGGTCGCGTGGAGTGCGCGCAACGGGATGTTCATGGTAGGGTGTTTCATGGTAACGAACTCCTTGTTGACGTGAAAGTTGCTAACGAAAAAATGGCATAACGTATGCGCCAGTAACTATGCGAAGTAAAAGGAACTATGGGAAGTAAAAGGCGAAATATCTCCGATGCGAGTCATCGCTAAAGAGCAACGGCAGCTACCACCATCGCCATGAGCTTCGACCCCATCCCATGATGAGACTAACGGCGAGTACGACTAGGAAAATCCAAAATAGGGCTTGAGCGATCCCCGCGGCGCTGGCGGCGATCCCCCCAAAACCAAAAAGGGCGGCAACTAATGCAATGATTAGAAACAATGCGGCGTAACTTAGCATCTGAAAACCTCCTGTCCCCGTTTGGGATACGTTGAACTGGCTCGGCTCGACGACAATCTGCTCGAACGGTCAGCTGCTCGCACAAGCCTATTTACCCGAATAGGCAATGACTGCGCCATGCAAGAAATCGGAGCGTAACTCACGGTTTGCCTTACCAAAAGTATTATTCTCAAATCACGGATAGGACTACATTGTAAGTAAGTATTACCGCGGGTGGCGTAAAGCTTACCGGCATCTTTCTTCAGGGACGATAGCGAATTGCCCTACCGCTACCCAACCCTGAGCGTGCTATCCGGCAATCTTTACGTCCGCTCCGCAATACTTACATACCGCTATCAATGAATGAGCTTTAGGGCGCCCTAGCCCTAGGGGGAGCACCCCGCCCTCGATGGAGCTCGTGGCACGCTGGGTTGGGCTCGGGATAGTGCTATCGTCGTCCCTTACGGTCGATGTCCGCGAACGCCTGTTCGAGGCGCGCCCAATGGGCCTCCCCAGCGGGTAGCCCGAGGCGCAGGCTTGGAGGTTGTGCGTAAAGGCGGGTGAGGATGCCTCCTCGGGCGAGCGCCTCGTGGACGGCCGCGGCGCGAGGCGCCGGTGTCCACTGAAACAGCCCACAACCACCGGCTGGGGCGAGGTCATTGTGCTCCAGCAACGCGGCGAGCCGTGCGCTTCGGTCTTCGAGTCGGGCGCGTGCGGCGTCCTGCCAGCGGCGGTCCGCCAGGGCGCGCGCGGCGACCCAGCGCGACGGTCCCGTCAGGGTCCACGGTCCGACGTGCTCGTGCAGCCGTTGCAGCCAGGTCGGTTCGGCGAGCACGAAGCCGACTCGTGCGCCAGCGAGCCCAAAGAACTTACCGAGCGAGCGCAGCACGATGAGCCCCGGCCGGGAAACGAACCCCGCCAGGCTGGCGGCGGGGCTCGGGTCGATGAAGGCCTCGTCGACCACCAGCCAGCCGTCACGCAGAGCGAGGCGTGCATGCCAGTCGAGCAGGGTCTCCGGCCGGAAGCGCTGGCCGGTAGGGTTGTTGGGGTGGATGATCACCAGCACGTCCGCCTGCCTGGCGGCGTCGCTCAATCCGGCCGCCGGCACCGAGGCTACCTCGTGTCCGGCCCACCGCCACGCCTTTGCGTGCTCGCCATAGCCGGGGTCCAGCACCGCGACTCTGCAGGGGGGGCGCAGGTGGGGCAGGGCCTGGATCGCCGCCTGCGAGCCGGCCACGGGTAGCACAGGCTCGGTGCCGTAATAGGCGCGTGCTACGGCTTCGAGGCCATCCTGGTCTTCCGGCAGGTGCGACCATGCGGAAGCGGGCAACGGTGGCACCGGCCAGCCCTCGGGGTTGATGCCCGTGGACAGATCCAGCCAATCCTCGATCGGGATGCCATAGCGTGCCGCCGCCTCGCGGAGCCGGCCGCCGTGCTCAAGCACCGAGGGTCCCCACGAGGCCTATCGAGGCTAGCCACAACCACACGCCGCCTCGCACCAGCCGCAGCGCCCGCTCGACATCGGCAGCGATCGGTGCGCTACCGATCCCCAAGACCGGACGTTGGTGCCACTCGCCGGCATAGCGGGCGGGCCCGCCCAAGGTGATACCGAGCGCCCCCGCGCCCGCGGAGATCACCGGCCCGGCGTTGGGACTGTCCCAGTCGCGGGCCTGGGCGCGCCAGCAACGCCATGCCGAGCGGGTGTGACCCAGGACCGCATAGGTCAGCGCCGTGAGGCGCGCCGGTACATAATTCAAGAGGTCATCGAGACGCGCCGCCGCAAAGCCGAAATCGACATAGCGCTCGTTGCGGTAACCCCACATCGCGTCCAAGGTGTTCGCGAGGCGGTAGAGAACGACACCCGGCGCGCCCGCCACCACGAACCAGAACAGCGCGCCGAAGACGGCATCGTTGCCGTTCTCCAGGACCGACTCCGTGGCCGCGCGCGTGATGTCGAGGGACGCAGGATCGCGGCTGACGATGAGGCCGACGAGGCGGCGTGCCTCGGCCTCGTCCCCGGCAGAGAGGGCCGCCGCCACGGGCCGTGCGTGCTCGTGCAGGCTGCGGTGGCCGAGCGCCAGGTAGAGCACGGCCACGCTGACCGCCGTGCCCAGGTGCGGAACCTCGGCCAAGGTCGCGGCTGCCGCGGTCCATGGCGCGAGCAGCAACAGGGTGGCGCACACCCCCCGCGCACGGCGAGCGCCTGGAGCCATGCCCGCACCGCCGTACAGCCGGCGCTCGCAAGAGAGAGCGAGCCGCCCGAACCCGACCAGGGGATGCCGGCGCCTGGGCTCACCCAGGAGCCAGTCGAGCAGGAGGGCCGCCGCGGCGATGAGCACCGCGCTCATGACGCCCGCGCCGTCCAGCGCGCGACGATCCCGTGCAACTGCTCTAGGCGGTCGGTCAGGACGGCGGGAGCGGGCTGGAGGATGTCCGCCGATTTGATCTCGTGGACCTCGCCGTCGCGCACCGCCGGGATCGCCTCCCACCCGGGTCTCATCTTTACCTGCTCGGGCCGAAAGCGCTTGCCGCACCAGGAGCCAATGATGATATCCGGTGCACGGCGGACCACTTCGTTCGGGTCGGCGATGACCCGCCCTTTGGCCGCGGGTTGCTGGGACCGATCGGCGAAGCAGTCCCGACCGCCCGCGATCTCGATGAGCTCGGAGACCCAGCTGATCCCCGCGATGAGGGGCGCGTCCCACTCACTCCTGCACAGGGCGGTTCTCCAGATCATTGGTACCGCGCCTGAGGTCGGCCCACAGCAACTGACGGACGATCAGTGGGAGAAGAAATTTGACGGTGGCTCGATGGTCTGGCTACGATGCCAACGTTGTCAGACGAGGCGATCAGCCGGACCCCGGTGGCCACCTCAAAGT
>JBQTJM010000425.1:0-2187 GCA_052387115.1 Gammaproteobacteria bacterium
TGCCGATGCGATCTCGGCAGAGGCCGGTCGGCTCCGGGTGCAAGCAGAGGGGCTGCGCGAGCTCGCGGAGACAAAGGAACGGCAGGCACAGACCCGAGAGGCGGAGGCCACAGCGCTTCTGGCCGAAGCAACGGAGGCCCGAGAGGAAGCAGCAGACCTGCGCACCGAGGCAGAAGCCTTCACGGCTCAAGCCCAAGCCGCGGAAGCCCTGGCCGCCGAGTACCGCGCGCTCGCTGAAAACCCGCCCTCGGAGCAGATCGCGACCCATTTTCTCTACGACCGGGAGGGACGCTTGCTCGGTGAATACGACGAGGACGGCCACACGAAACGCGAGTACGTCTATCTCGACCACCTCCCCCTCGCCCAGATCACCGGCACCGCGATCGCCTACATCCACACCGACCACCTCGGCACTCCGGAGTCGCTGACGGACCAAGACCAGGCCCTCGTCTGGCAGGCCCACCACGATCCCTTCGGGCGGGCCACCGTGACCACCCAGGCGGTCGAGCACCACCTGCGTTTCCCCGGCCAGTACTTCGACGCCGAGACGGGATTACACTACAACTACTTCAGGGATTATGATCCGAGTACGGGGCGGTATGTCCAGAGCGACCCGATTGGGTTGGCGGGGGGCATTAATACCTACGCCTATGTTGGAAGCAATCCACTAACACGAATCGATCCGACAGGAAATTGTGCCCCCTGTATCGCGATCATCACGGTGTGTGTTGGTGGAACGCTCTACCTGGCCGCACAGTATTTGGATCCGCTTTTCGAAGATGCCGTCAGGGATCGAGCAGAGGCTATTGACGAGATTGTTAGCGCTTCTTCGTCTGGTGACGATATGGAGGAAGCGCTGCGGAATTACAACGATGCAGCAAGTCGTATTGGTGTTACAGCCGGGGCGTTGGGGGCGAGTGCGGCATTAGCCGCACCACCTCCGGGCTCGGGACGCGCGGTGTCCGTTGCTGCTGGGAAAGCGACCGGAAAATTAGCTGGCGAGGGGATAAAGCTTCTCGAAGAGATTGGCAAATGCGATGGACAATGCCCAGAAGAATAATCAGACCGATATTTTAAGGGCAGTCGTCATCGGACTCTTTACGATGGCGCTGGCGGCTGTGGCAAGACCGCTACTCTTTAGCTTGGTGTCGGACCACTTCGGGCTTGAAGGCGTGGCAAGAAGGATGGTGGACTTGGACCTATTCGTTCTCAAACGGATGCGACAGATCGAGGGACTTCGGAACTCAGATTATTTTGTACATCGAGTCGTTGTGCACAGGGGTTCTCTTTACCGATTGTTTTATGACCGTCATTTCGATCCGCGATTGCAATCAGTGTACGAAGAGGAGTCGATGAAACTTCTACAATCCTCCACACGTACACCGAAGCAACTTCTAGCGAAGGAAAGTGTGTGGATGGCGGCGCTTAATCTTTGTAACAACGAACACCTAACCGCAAAGCGCTACACCGCGCTCGCTTACAGTCTTGGGCTACACGTCGAGGAAAGCAAAATCAAGCCGCTAGAAAAGTGCGGAATAAAGAGATCACCGCAATGAACCTGAAGCGTGCTCTCGTGATGTGTTGTTATTTCGTGAGCGGGGTTATCGCAATAGCAACTGTTGGTGTCGCGATTTTCTCCGATCCTAACGATGTGGTTTTTTCGTCTCTGCCTGCAACCCTACTGTGGCTGACAGGACACGCAATCTTGTGGGCGGTCGGAATCTATTCGTTTTATGTTTTCGCGCGATTGGTAAAGACCGAGAAAGTGTCGTAGCGAGCGTAGCCTCGATGAAGCGCAACGCGATCCCAGTCGGAATCACTTCGGCTACGACGCACTCGATCGGCTGACCGAGGCGCGTGGTCGCTACGGCGATCTCGGCTACACCTATAACGCGGCGGGCAACCGCTCGAGCCGCATCCGCAACGGCTTCTCCGAGGACTACACCTATGCCGCCGATTCCCAGCGGCTGCTCCAATCGGTAGTGGAGGGTACGAGGGACTACCGCTACGATCCGAACGGCAACACCACGGACAACAGCGGCTATGGATTCGTCTACGGTGACCACGATCGGCTGACGGCCGTGACCCAGGCCGGGCTTCCCCTCGCCACCTACACCTTCAACGGTCGCGGCGAGCGGGTGCGGAAGATCGTAGGGGAGGACCGACCGGACTACGCGGCCCTCGCCG
>JBQTJM010000426.1:0-5696 GCA_052387115.1 Gammaproteobacteria bacterium
AGGCCAAACTCACTACCAGAAAGGCCTACGGTTTTCGGACGTATCACGGGCTGGAAGTCGCTTTGTATCATACCCTTGGCGCCCTACCCGAGCCGAAGTTCACCCACAGATTTTCCTGAGGAGGCAATCTTTTTATGGTTGATCTGTCAAACTCTCCCGCAATCGGGTGGTGAGCCTTTCCATCGGTACTCCTCCTGTCGTTTTCGCTTGTTTCACGCTCTGTAAAGCGCGCTTTGCCTTCGCTCTTTTTCAAGCCCTATGCGGGTTTTTTTTACCTCGTGTAGCTCGGATGAAGCGATGCGGGATCCGGGGACCTTGCGGACGATCCCTGGGTTCCGCGGCGCTCCACCCGGGCTCAGCTTTCTGCGTCCTCAGGGCACGCCGAAGACCGTCTCGCAACGAATGGCCGTATCGCCGGCCCGTTGGCGTCACCGTTGCACCTGTCGGAAATGAAGTTTTCGGCCCGCCCTTCATTGCCCCTTCGCAACGATCCGTCCTACTCCATTGATCTCTTTGCTCACCTTCCTGGGCGAACCCGAGTAAGTGATGTCTCCACTGCCGTTGATCTCGGCGATGAGCGAATCGCTGACCGAAACCTCGGCATTGCCAGTCCCCTCGATGGCGATCCTGGCGTCTCTGGCCGCAAGCGCCCCGAGTTTCAGATCGCCACTGCCGTTGATCTCGGCGGTGAGGCTATCGACCCGTCCTCGTGCCGTGACATCGGCAGAGCCCTCGATATCGAGGACCAGCTGTTTTTCAGCGATCCCGTTCATTTCCAGGGACCCCGAACCGTCCAGGGAGATCGAGGTGATATGAGGCACGGATATCTCGATCGCCACGGGTCGGCGGACCGAGAACGACCGGGACGCCAGGACGGTCAGCTTGCCCCCCCTGATTTCCGTGGAGATCAAGGGAATGATATTGTCATCGGCACGGATCACGGCCGCCGGTCCTGGCCCGGCCTGAAGCGTGATATCGGCGCCGATCTCGACCACCAGCTCATGAAAATCATCGAGAGCGCGGCGCTCCGTGGCTGTTTTCCCCGAGCCCTCGACCACGCCGCCGGCGCCGCCGCCGACGACCTTTCCGTCGATCACGATCCCGCCGCTCGTGGCGGAGGCGCCGGGACCGATCTGGATATTCGTCACGCCGGTATCGAGCTCCTGGCGATCGTCGTCCGCCTCGCCGTATCCCGCGCTGCACGATAGACCGAGGATGGCGGAAACAAGTGATTTCTGTATGGACTTTCGGTATTGCATGTGAGTGCCCTCAACGTGATAGCGCTATCCGTATAGTTTTCGCGCGGGCTCAAAGTGAGCCCGAAGGTTTCAAACTGAACCGGCGCTCGAAAGAGTTGCAGCACCTGTGAAGTAACCGGCATAACGACATTATCAGATACTAATCAGGTAGTTACGCGTGTTCTTAATAGCTGGCATGCCCATTGCCCAATGCCTGGTACGACCGGTGATTGTTATCCGGTCAAGGCAAAGTGTAAACCATCAAATCTCATTGAGAGGAAAAGTGATATGAAAAAGCTATTCGTCAGTCTCATGGTCGGTGCCCTGGTGGCCAGCCCCATCGCTACCTATGCGCAGTCGAAGATCGAGCGCTCCACCGTCACGGTCAACTCGCGGAACAGCGGTCTGAACGTGGCCATCGGGCGGGATTCGACTGCCAACCAGGGCGGCGTGGTCCTCAAGAACGGTGCCGAGATCACCCGCTCCACGATCGCCGTCAACTCGCGGAACAGCGGTCTGAACGTGGCGATCGGCCGCAACTCGGATGCCACCCAGGGTGGCGTTACCCTCAAGTAGCGGGCCGAAACCTCCTCAGGGACTCAAGGAGAACTAGCGGATCAGGCCTTCCCGAACACGGAGTCCGGGCGGGCCTTCCTTCTCGCCATACCGTGGAACAAGATGTGTAGATGCTCTTTCACGGCGGGGCGGTCGGACGGGTGCCGTCACGTCCCGTTTTAGCATAGGGCGACGGCAATCACTATGATATCATTTCAGGGTAACGCGATGATCTCCCAATCGAGAATAGCACCGACCTTGATGGCCCTCTGTCTGATGGGGATGAGCGCTTACGTGAGCGCCACTGACCTGGACGATAACCTCGGGCTTGACGAGCCCATCACGGACAGGCTGGAGCCCTTCGTGAACATCCAATTCATCACCACCAAGGCCGTAGTGAAGGCAAGGGCCAGGGCCAACAGAGGACAGAAAGACCTGGGGTTCGACAACGCAGGGATTGGCAACATCAACATCGGCGCCGGTGCGAAACTGAAGGGCGTCACCATCGTGAATATCTCCAAGGTCAAAAATGGCACGGTCATCTCCAAGTAAACGGCTTCGACAGGGCCGCATCAAGGGTTGCTTCTTGGGCCTCGTGACCGGGCTCCTGGCCGCCTGCGCCCATCCCCACAAGGTCGATGTGCAGCTTCCGGAAAGCCTGCCCGAGGCCAAGATCACCGAATTCAGCCGGGCCATCCAGGACCTGGGGTTGATGTCATCGGTCTACGGCGCCCCCAAGATGCACATCATGGCCAAGCAGGTCTTCGACAACACCGGGACTTCGCTGCCGACACAGGCCGAAATTCCCGGCGAGATCACGGAGATGGTCAAGAGCACCTTGAACGGCATCGGCGGGGCCGTGACCTTCATTCCGTACGACCCCGAGTTCGTGGCCAACAACATCAACACCGGTTACTCCGGCTTCGAGGCCAAGCTTATCCCGGACGTGGTGGTCTCGGGCGGCATCACCGAGTTCGACCGGGCGCTGGTCACGAGGGGCAAGAGCACGGATGTGGGCTTGGACGCGGAGATAGACAAGGTAGAGCTCGGATTCGAGTACGGGACCCTCGACCAGGACTCGCTGGCAAGCATCACCCTGGACTTCAATCTGGTTGACTTCCGGACCTTCGCCGGGATCCCGCGGATCCAGGCCGTCAACAACATCAAGGTCTACAAGGCCCTGGCAGAAGACAGCCTCGGGTTCTCCATCTCCGGGGGGGCCCTCGGCGCCGACCTCGGCTTCAAGGGAACCGTGAAAAAAGTCCAGGGTCGTCATGCGGCGGTACGTCTCCTGGTGCAGCTCAGCCTGCTCCAGGTGATGGGCAAGTACCTGAAGCTCCCCTACTGGCGGCTGCTGCCCGGGGGACAGCCGGACCCGGTGGTCCTCGACCAAATCACGGCCGATTACTATGCCATGGACCACCGCGAGCGGACCCTCAAAGTCCAGGAGTACCTGATCCTGAGCGGCTATCCCGTGCGCTCGACCGGGGTCCTCGATAACAACACGAAGGCCGCGCTCAAGGCGTTCAACGCCAAGGGGCCCCACGGGCAGATCACCGAAGCCACCTACGTCGCCCTGTATTCCAGTGTCCCTATTTCGCGCCAGGCGCAGAGCCGCCGCAACCTGCTCGGCCACGTGGAACCGATCGCCGCGGCTTCCGAACCACCCAAGAGGCCCGAGCCGCTCAGGGCCCAGGAACGTATCGATCCGACGATTGGGTCGTATAGCAAGACGGCCGAGCCGGTCCGGACTGAGGAACGCAGCAATCTGGCAAGTAGCTCGGACGATCAGCTTCGGCTATGGACCAATGCCGAGAGTTACCGCATCGGCGATCCCATGAGGCTGTTTTTCGAGGTCTCCACGCCGATGCACGTCAGGGTCCTGAGCGTCAGCTCCGCGGGCGAAATCGCAACGCTATTTCCCAACCAGTATCAGCCGCAGGACGTCGTGAGACCGGGGCGGCCCTATGAAATGCCACCGGCCGATGCACCGTTCACGCTGCACGTCGCAGGCCCTGCTGGGGAAGACACGATCATGGCGATCGCGAGCCCGGGTCCCTTCCCGTCCGATTTGTCCGTGCTCACAGCCCAAGGTGAATTCACCAACGAGGTCGTAACGACCGTCCCGACGCGGGCTCGTCTGAGCATCAAGGTCCGCTGAGAGCTGAATCGCCGCGAGGGAAGGGAAGTCGCGAGCGCAGCGGTTTGTTCACAAGCCCCAGGAGGTACTTCTTGCGTCTCGTCTACGCGCTGATGTCCACGGTTATTCTTCTCTGGCCCGGCCACAGGGGCGCCGCGGAGATACGGCTGCAGCCCGCTTTTGGAGTTACCGGGGAAGAGCCCAAGAGCGCTTCGGCTTCACCTGGCCCGGAAAAGCCCGAGGACGCCGCCCCAGCGTCCGGAATCATTCTCGATGCACGTAAACCCGAACCGCGTTTGGATGAATCCAGGGGCAGTCGCAGCGCGTACCCTTCGAGACGCTCACGTTTTCATGCCGTCGCCGGCTACCATGGATCACATTACGTCTACGGTGAGGTGCAAATGCTGGATGGAAAGCAAGTGGCGGGTTATCTCTACCGCGTCGACGGCCGGAATGTTATCAGCTACATTTACGGCGAGAGGGTGGGCGAGGAAGGCGTCGGCGCCTACGACGCCAAGGGCAACTATTACGCGCTCAAGCTGCTCACGCGTCAGAGGCCTTGAAAGGCTCCTTTACCCATCTCTATAGTGGACCCCGAAATTCGGACCATTGGTTAATTTAAGAAGGTTGGCCTTGGAGGGGCTAGCTAAACATCTTTGAAATTTCAGGACCTAGACACGCTCATGCTCCCTACGAAAGGGCATCGAGACACCCCCTCCCCTGTCCGCGCTTCTTGCGGACGGGGGAGGGACGGGGTGGGGGTTAGACGTACACGAGCTGACCAAGCCCTTTCCTGTCCGCAGCGCCTTTACCCCCACCCTGACCCTCCCCCGCTGCGCAGGGGAGGGGAACCGGAATCTCGCTCCGTGCTAAACGGAAAGGGTGGGCGTGACGGGAGACGGGATTCCCCTCAGCAGGGACTTGTAAATTGTTGAGCTCGCTGTACAACATCGCTTGTGCAAGAATCTAACGACCCTGAACGAGCTGGTGGCGGGGTACGGAGGTACATCCGACGCAGATCGGCCAGTGGAAGCGCCAGCTAGCGCGCGTAGCACGTAGGTTGGGGTGAGGAACGAACCCCAACGCTTCGGCGTGTGCGTCATGTTGGGGTTCCTTCGTCACCCCAACCTACGTGCTACGGGCTATCGGGTCTGATCGCACTTGTAAACATAATGTGCTGACAGCCGGTCCAATACCCCCGGGTCATTCGGTCGCGATCCTCACGCGTCGGTTGACCCCACTCGCCGGGTGTTTCGGATCGAGCAGCATGCTTTCTCCTTTGCCAACCGCATCGATCCTCGCCGGATCGATGGGGTATCGACTGGTCAAGAGACGTCTGACCGATCCCGCCCGCCGTTCCGACAGCCGCTGGTTGTAGGGTTCGCTGCCGACGCTGTCGGTGTGGCCCTCCACGAGAAAGCTGAGACCGCTGAGCTCTCGGGAAGCGAGGGCTTCGGCCACGGGTTTCAGTTGCTCGAGCGCGCGGGGAGAGAGCTCGTCAGAGTTGAAGGAAAACGTGATCTGCATCGAGATGGCAGCGGGCCTGGTCTGGTCCGCCACGGCGAGCCCCGCGGGGCGCAGCCGGATGCTGCGCATCTTGAGTGCCGGCTTGGGCTGCAGCAGGTCGATGATCTCATCCTTCGTCGGCGTGCGATCCCCAATATGGACTGCATCTCCGAAATCGACCGAATCGTTCCCCGCGAAACAGCTCGACGGGCTCATGGAAGCCATGCCAATGGCCAAAATCGATGCGGCGATGGGTG
>JBQTJM010000427.1:0-2197 GCA_052387115.1 Gammaproteobacteria bacterium
GTATGACGATGGCATCGATCCGGAACGGTCGTCGAGCGCGTACGGAACCGAAGGCTTCGCGTAAGGCTTCGATGTTTTCGGTCAGCAAGCGACGGCGGCGTTCCAGCAATGCCACGGTGAAAAAATACGAACCGCCGAGAGCATACGCGCGAACGTAATCAGGCATGGCGAAAAGTCTGGCTCATGTGCCGGCTTCCCGGAAGGCGGGTTACGCGATAAGGCCGCTAACCCGCCCTACGGTTTCTACGGCCGGCCGGTGCTCATTTCCGCCGTTTGAGCCTGATCCTGACGTTCGTCCTGCTGATCGTGAGCGGCGTGTTGCTGACGGTGGCGGCGATCTCCGTGATCGCAAGCACGCCCCTCAGGCGCCTTTTCTCGGTCGCCCGCACGAACATCCGCGGTGACCGCGTCCCACAGGGCGGTGTCGCCTTCTTGGTCGGCCTCGCGGTAGGCTTCTTCCAATTCACGCGCGCGCAGTAACTCCAGCGCCTCCTCGAAGACCTGCGAGTGGGTCTTGCAGTGGTGCGCGACTCGGTAGTGCTCGACAAACCGAACCAGAGACTCAGGAAGAGAGATCGAAACCTTTTCCGCGTGCATGGTTGGCCTGGGGGAGTGAATTCCTACTATTGGTAGGATATGGGGTAGGAGCCACTGCGTCAATCCGATCGCAGCGCGAGCCTCAGGCCAGATCCTCGCAAAGTTCCTCGCGGGTCCAGTGAAGTAGCCACGAGGCGCAGCCGAATCCCAGCGACACGGCATCCGAACGGGCGGTGGGACTGGACGCGCTCGTCCCAGCCGACGCCTGCCGGCCCCGCACCGGCCCCCTCGTCCTTCTCCGTTCGCCCCGAGCCTGCAACTCAAGCCAAGCCCGGCGGTCCGTGGGCGCTCCACATGCGCGACGAATGCGAAGGTAGTGGACCTTGCACCGTGGAGGTACCTTGAATAACCTTGTGCCATGCGATTCGAAGACCGTATCACGATCACACCGGGCGTTCGGAGCGGTAAGCCGTGCTTTGGGACTAGGCGGGCCTCCACGGCCTCACCATCGTTTCCAAGGACAACGACTTCCGGCAGATGAGCTTTGTGAAGGGACCGCCACCAAAGGTCATCTGGCTATCCGTCGGCAATGCGGGCACGGACGCCATCGCGCGGCTCTTGGAGACAAGCGTAACCTCAGACCTCCTGATCTCACAGATCCATCCTTCGGCGTTTGGTAGCAGCAAAGCAAGAGCGAGCGTAGGGCGCGTGTCCGCGCCAACTCATTCGCCGAAGTCAGCGCCGTTGAGTAATTCGATGTTGCTTCTCCAATTTGATGGAAGCCACGCCTGTTTGACAGACCAAGTGAAAGCTCGAACACGACCAAGGGCTCACCTGTTTCACGTACCCATGCTTCACTGGGGGTCCTCAATGGATGTAATAGGTGTGCCGATTGAAGGACGATAATCACGCATGAAGGAATCATACCGCCAATGAATGGCGCGGGCGCGCGCCTTACGTTTGCTGCAGCGGACGGCAATTCCGCTGCGCTCCATTGCCGCCGGTGAGCTTGTCGTTAGCAGCCAAAAAAGCGTGATTACGTGCAATCGATGCGGTACGGAGTTTCCTGAAAGCGTCGCCTCCTTTTGGCGTGAGCCCGTAATGGCGTGCCCATCGTGCGGTAGCCGTCATCAGCGCGAGGGCCGCTTATCCCGCGCCGCATCCTGGGCCGTTGCATTTCCACTTGTAGTTGCCTTCGCTGCCGGATGGCTCGCGCTGTTCGTTACGCTCGTTCTTTTCACCTTTAACGAAGGTCGCTTGTCACTTGGTTCCGTGGGTGGTCTGCTGGCGCTGGCCATTGTTGCCCTCTATCCTGGCAAGCAGATTTTCGGTGCTATAAAGGGCCTGTCGGCTCGTCGCGAGGTCATGTGCCTAGAAAAGTAAGCCCGCTAATCGGATAGCCGGCGTTAACTAACCTGACTTTCTTAACTGGACGGGGTAGCAGGCCTAAGAATGCGCATAGAGTGGACTGCGCGGTAAAAGGTTTCAACGATCTGCTGTGGACAGTGCCCGCCAAGAGCGCCGTCGGGGTCTCGCCCGGTGCTCCGACCCGCCGATGGCGTGATGATCGCGAACAACCGGGTCAAGGGCTCGATGCTCGCGGCCATCTACCTGGATGCGGCCGCCACAGACGTTTCGCGCGGTGTCCGTCGTCGGCAAC
>JBQTJM010000428.1:0-9997 GCA_052387115.1 Gammaproteobacteria bacterium
GGTGTGACCAAGCCGCGTCCTCCTCCTTGCGGCCCCAGTCCGCAAGCGCCGCCTCGCTCAAGACTGCGGTCTCGTGGGGATGGGTGGCCGGTTCTTCCTCGAGGATGGTGACCAAGGCCCGGTGCTCTCCCGAGAGCGCAACCGGCTCAAGCAACTGCACTCCTCCATGTGCATTGATGACGGCCTCTACGGTACGGATCATGGCTTACCTCCTGAGACGTATTGTACCTCCATTGGTGGACAAGCCCTAAAGGCCCTTGAATAGTCGGGAGCTCGTGCAGATCGACCGGGGCGCAAGCGCGTCTTTGGTGTCCCGTCGGATGAGATCGGGTCGTCTCGCAGACCTGGCATGCGGCGGACTGCCCCATCGGGCATCGGCCCGGCGGGCTGCTCACACGGCGCGCACGGCGCACCCTGCCTGGCTACCGACGGGGACTTGCACGACGGAGTCGCGGTCTTTACGATGTCACCAAACCGCACGGAGACGACTGGGCGCTCAGTGCGAAATGCCGCGCATATCGGGCGGTAGTCCATCGGGCAGCGGGCGCGCGGCGGTCGGCCACGGCGAGCGGGGTGCTCGGTGCAGGAAAGACGCTCAGGAGCGACGCGTACAAAGGAGGCGCCCGATGAATACCACACCACGGTCCTGTTGGTCCGGCCCTGCCCGGCCCTTTCCCCCCTTCGGATGGGGCTTGTTTATACTCCTGTCCGCCTTGCTTCTACCCCTGCCTGTCGCGGCCCTCGCCGCCCCCGGCGACCTCGACCCGAGCTTCGATGGCGATGGGCGAGTGTTGACGGACTTTGGCGGCTTTGAAGCGGTCTTTGCTTTAGCAGTGCAGTCCGCCGCAAGCTGGTGGCAGCCGGTATTAGGTCCGTTAGCAATAACGGTGTATTTAACACCGATATCGCGTTGGCGCGCTACAACCCTGACGGGAGCCTCGATGCGAGCTTCGGCGCCGCTGGGAAAGTAGTGATCGACCTGGGGGGTACGTCCAATTCGGTCAGTGCCCTGGTGCAGCCCGACGGCAAGTTGGTGGCCGCGGGGGACCGTTTTTTAGATCCCGGGTTCGATTTAATCCTGGTGCGCTACAACGCCGACGGGAGCCTCGATACGAGCTTTGGCTCCGGCGGCCTCGTGGTGAATCCTGAGGGTTCTGAAGCATTAGGACTCGTCCTTCAGCCGGACGGCAAGCTGATGGTAAAGGGTGTCGGGTCGCTCTTCCGTTTCCACGGCGTGGCGGCGGGCGGGCTTGGAACATCCACCGGCCAGGACCGCGTCCTGGCGCGATACCACCCCGACGGAACGCTCGATACGAGCTTCGGCACCGGCGGCGTCGTGGTAACCGATGGCAGCAGCTCGAGTGGCGGATGGCTGGGGCTCGCGGTTCAGGCCGACGGCAGGCTGGTCGCGGGGGCGGAGGGCAGAGCCGTTTTAGCCCCGATGGGAGCCCCGATACGAGCTTCGGTAGCGGTGGCACCGTGCAGTTTTTAGACTTCGGGCAAATCGTAACGTTTCCGCTGGCATTTCAGAGCGACGGCAAGCTCGTGGTAGGCGGGAGCGCGTTTTCGAGCGGAGATAATGATTTCGCCCTGGTGCGCGTGCTGACGACGAACGAGCCGATCGAGGACGGGCTCTTGTGTGACGGGCGCCAGGTGACGATCGTTGGGACCTCCGGCAGCGACAACCTCCGGGGCACGAGCGGCCCGGATGTCATCTACGGCTTCGCGGGGAACGACACGATCCGCGGGCTCGAAGGCAACGACATTATCTGCGGTGACTCCGGTCGCGATCGGCTCATCGGGAACGAGGGCAACGACCGCCTGTTCGGCCAGGGCGGGAACGACAAACTCTTCGGCGACCAGGGCAACGACAAGATCTACGGCGGCGGCGGTCGCGACCAGCTCATCGGGAACGAAGGAAACGACCGCCTGTTCGGCGGGGACGGAGACGACAAACTCTTCGGCGACAACGGCAGGGACAGCCTCGATGGCGGCAGCGGCAGGGACGCCTGCCGTACCGGGGAAAGGGCGCTGCGATGCGAAGGCAAGCCGGCGTCGAGCAAGCCAACGTCGGGCGAGCGGCCCAAAGACCCGCCCAAGCCGCTTCGGTAAAGGCGGACGCGTGCGTCCCAAACGCGGCGGGCTGAGTAGGCAGTTGAGCACACTCGTGCTACAGCCCGACGGCAAGCTGGTGACGGCGGGAGGTACGGGAGCCGATATCCTCCTGGCACGTTTCAACGCCAACGGCAGCCTCGATACGAGCTTCGGCGCCGGTGGCGTCGTGCGCACCGACTTCGGTGGTCGTGATAGTGCGACGGCGCTCGTCCTACAGCCGGATGGCAAGCTGGTCGCCGCCGGGAATCGCAATCAGGATTTGATCCTGGCGCGTTACCATCCCGACGGCAGCCTCGATGCGAGCTTTGGCGGTGTAGTTGGCCCGGTCGCGATTTCGCCGCGGCGAGTTGGAGAACCCGTCGCGCTGCATTGCGAAGCGCGTCGCATTCGGGAGCGCTTCCGGACCCCCTCTAAATCTCCCCCTTCGCAAGGGGGAGATTTAGAGGGGGTTAAAAGGCATCTCAATGACCCGAATCTTCAACCGATCCTGCGACAAAGAAACCCGCCGACGCCTGCGCCGCAACAGCCCCCTCGACGAACAGCGCTTGTCGCTCATGCTGCGCAATCGGCGACTCCCAGGCTATCGATTTCGCCGGCAGTACGGCGTAGGCCCCTATGTGCTTGACTTCTACTGCCCCGAGCTCAAGCCGGCCATCGAGGTCGATGGGGACAGCCATTTTCAGGCCGGCGTCGGCGAGTATGATCGGGAGCGCCAGCGTTATATCGAGTCGCTCGGGATCCACGTCTTGCGCTTTACCAATCGGGAAATGTTTGAACGACTGCACGATGTCGCTGGGGGGATCGCGGAGGTTGTGAGAGCAAGGGGTGGTTCTAACCCCCTCTAAATCTCCCCCTTCGTAAGGGGGAGACTTGGGGGGTGCCCCTTCGTAAGGGGGAGACTTACGGAGGCTCCCCTTCGTAAGGGGGAGTAGAATCGGTTGTTACCCGCGCCGTTTACGGTGCGCACGCGGACCACGCATCGGGTTCCCCCTGACCGGTCTGAGGCAGCCCCGGCCTTTCCGCGTGCGCACAGCGCACGCTACACCTGCCGACTAGGCGGCGTCGCTGATGGTCACCGAGACCTGCTTGCCCAAGACCTCCAGCGCGCGCAGAAGAGGATCGAGGCGGGTGCTGTGGTCGAGGTCGAGAATGCGGCGCACCTGTCGGCCATCGATGCCCATGCCCGCTGCGAGCGAGGCTTGAGTCACGTCTTGATCGAGCATCGCCTGGTAGATGGCAAGCTTCATGGCCGGCATGGGCGGCACCTCGACGAGGCGCTCGCCACGCCTGGGTTCGGACGGTGCGGGGATCGGCCGGCGCTTATCCATAAGGCCGGAGAGTAGCACCAGGAGCGCGTCCTCGGCCCAGTAAAGGGCTTCTTGTTCGGTCGCCGCTTCGGTCATGGCACCGGTGATATCGCGAAACTCGGCCATGATGGTGTTCGGGGAAGTTCGCGTGAGCTTAACGGGATAGCTGAGCTTACAGAATTTCATCGGCGTCGATGCCTAACTGTTTGCAGAGTTTCTTGACAAACACCGGACTCAGGTCTTGGTCGCCGTGCATCGGGATGGGCGCTTGACGGCCTTCATGCTCCGCGAGCACGTGGCCGCCTTTGCCGCGTTTCCTCGTCATCTTCACTCCTTGGACTTCCAACCGCCGGATCAGTTGTTTCCCTTTCACGGTTGCTAGCGTAACCCCACTGTCCGCCGCATGCGCGTCCATCGCGGCGCGCTGCCGTTTCCGGACTTGGAGCGCTTTTGAGGCCTCGGCGGGCGATCCCGCCGAGGCCAGTTACCGGTGTGAAAGAGACCCTACGCGACCCGGTCGCGCGGGGGCTTGCCGGCGAAGAAGGCCTCGACGTTTTCGAGGGCGCGCATGCCCATCGCCACGCGGGTCTCGCGCGTGGCGCTGCCCAGGTGCGGCAGGAGCACCACGTTTTCCATGCCGAGCAGCTCATCGGTGACACGCGGCTCGTTTTCGTAGACATCGAGCCCGGCGGCGGCGATGGTGCCGGACTTGAGCGCCGCCACCAGGGCCTGTTCGTCCACGACGTCGCCGCGGGCGGAGTTGATGAGGATGGCGGAGGGCTTCATGCGCTTCAGGCGCTCGGCGTTCATGAGGTGCCGGGTCTCCTTGCCGCCCGGGCAGTGCAGGGACACGAAGTCGGATTGCTCCAGGACCTCTTCGACCGTCGCGCACTGCCGCGCCGCTACCGCATCGGCCACTTCCTTCGGTGGCGGGTAGGGGTCCTGATACAGGATCTTCATCCCGAAACCATGGTGGGCGCGGGCCGCGACGGCGCGTGCGATCCGCCCGAAGCCGATGAGCCCGAGCGTCTTTCCGGTGACCTTGGTCGCGATCATGTGGGTCGGGCGCCAGCCGCTCCAGGCGTACCCACGCAGGTGCCGTTCGCCCTCCCCCGCCCGGCGCGCCGCCATGAAGAGCAAGGTCATGGCGAGATCGGCCGTGCAGTCGGTCAGGACGTCGGGAGTGTTGGTGACGATGAGCCCGCGGGCCTTGGCCGCGTCGATGTCGATGTGATTGAAGCCGACGCCGAAGTTCCCGAGGATCTGGACTTTGAGCGGCTCGGCAGAGAGCACCTGGGCGCTGATCCGGTCCGAGACCGTCGGAAGCAAGCCATCGACCGTGCGCAGGGCCTCTTGCAGCTCCACGACCGTCAGGGGCGTGTCGCTCAGATTCAGTTGCACATCGAAGAGCGCCTGGAGCCGTTCTTCGACCTCTTGCGGCCAGCGCCGCGTGACGATCAGTTTGGGCTTTGCCATCTCTCCCTTCCCGGATCAAGATGCCCTCGCCAGGACCTTGGCCACCGCGATCCCGAGCTCGGCCGGGCTCGGCGCGACCGTGACGCCGCACTCCTGGAGGATTTCGACCTTCTCGGCCGCGCTCTCGCCGAAGGCCGAGATGATGGCGCCCGCATGCCCCATGCGCCGCCCCTTGGGCGCCGTCAGTCCGGCGATATAACCGGCCACGGGCTTCTTCATGTGGTCCTTGGCGAAATGGGCCGCCTCGGCCTCCTGGGGACCGCCGATCTCGCCGATCATGACCACCGCCCGGGTCTCCGGGTCCTCTTCGAACAGCTCCAGAATATCCTTGAAGGAGCTGCCGTTGATGGGGTCGCCGCCGATCCCGACGCTGGTCGTGACCCCGATCCCGAGGGCCTTCATCTGCGAGGCGGCCTCATAGCCGAGCGTCCCCGAGCGCCCGACGATCCCGACGTCGCCGCGCATGTAGATGTGGCCGGGCATGATCCCCATCATGCCCTTGGCGGGGCTGATGGTGCCGGCGCAGTTCGGGCCCGTCAGGCGCATGCGGTTCTCGGCCCGGTAGCGGCGCATGTAGCGCTTCACGCGGATCATGTCCTGGGCCGGGATCCCGTCGGTGATGGCGACGCAGTAGCGGATCCCGCCGTCGGCGGCCTCCATGATCGAGTCGGCGGCGAAGGGCGCGGGCACGAAGATGATGCTGGCCGTGGCACCTGTGCTCTCCACGGCTTCTTTCACCGTGTTGAAGACCGGCTTGCCGAGATGGGTCGTGCCGCCCTTGCCGGGCGTCACCCCGCCCACCACGTGGGTACCGTACTCCATCATCTCCTTGGCGTGGAAGGTCCCGATCTGGCCGGTGAAGCCCTGCACGATGACCGGTGTCTTTTCATCTAACAAGATGCTCATGATGGTTCTCCCTTCTGCGCTCAGGCCTTGCCGGCAGCTTTCTTCCACGCCGCTACCGCTTTGTCGGCCGCCTCGGCCAGGGTCTCGGCCGTGATGAGAGGCAGGCCGCTGTCTTTCAGGATCTTGCGGCCCTCCTCGACGTTGGTCCCGGCGAGGCGCACCACCAAGGGGATCTTGAGGTCGATCTTCTTCACCGCCTGGACCACGCCCTCGGCCACCCAGTCGCAGCGGTTGATGCCGGCGAAGATGTTGACCAGGATGGTCTCTACCTTTTCGTCGGAGAGCACCAGGTTGAAGGCCTTGGCGACGCGCTCGGGCGAGGCCCCGCCGCCGATGTCTAGGAAATTGGCGGGCTCGCCACCGGCGTGCATGATCATGTCCATGGTCGCCATCGCGAGCCCCGCGCCGTTGATGATGCACCCGATGTTGCCGTCCAGCCCGACATAGCTCAGACCCCGATCGGCCGCAGCCATCTCGCGCGGGTCCTCCTGGGACTTGTCGCGCAGCTCCGCGACGCTCGAACGCCGGAACAGGGCGTTGTCGTCGAAGGCCATCTTGGCATCGAGCGCGAACAAGCGCCCGTCCTTGGTCATGACCAACGGGTTGATCTCGACCATGGTGGCGTCGAGGTCGCGCAGCGCCCGGTAGCAGCCCTGGATGGTCGAGACCGCCTGGCTGGTGAGCGCCGGCGGGAGCTTGAGGCCGAAGGCCAGCTCGCGACACTGGAAGTCCTGCATGCCCACCGCGGGCTCGACCGACTGGCGCAGGATGGACTGCGGCCGCTTGACCGCGATCTCCTCGATCTCCATGCCGCCCTCGCCCGAGGCCACCACCATGACGCGCTCCGACTGCCGGTCCAGGACGAAGCCCAGATAGATCTCCCGGTCGATGGCGGTGGCGGCCTCGACATAGAGGCGGTGCACGACCTTGCCGCGCGGACCCGTCTGATCGGTGATCAGGCGCTTGCCGAGCAGTTCCTCGGCGGCCTGCCAGATCTCGTGGTCGTTGCCGCACACCTTGATGCCGCCGGCCTTGCCGCGGGCACCGGAGTGGATCTGGGCCTTGACGACCCAGCGATCGCCGCCGATCTCCTTGGCCCGATACACGGCCTGCTCGGGGCTGTAGGCGAGGCCGCCGGCGGGCACGGGGACGCCGAAGTCCTTCAGTAAATCTTTGGCTTGGTATTCGTGGATGTCCATGGAATGTCCCCCCGTGTGCTAGGGCGTGGATGCGCGCTTCGCCTGTATGGCGTTATCGGTGTTGACGATGTTCTCGGCCATGCGCGCCGAGGCCGCGTCGATCATCCGGCCATCGAGCTGGGCCGCACCCTTCCCGGCCGCCGCGGCCTCCTTCAAGGCCTCCAAGACGCGCTTGGCGCGCGTGACCTCCTTCTCGGGCGGCGACATGACCTGGTTGGCCAGGGCGATCTGGGAGGGATGGATGGCCCACTTGCCCTCGTAACCGAGCGCCGCGGCGCGCTTGGCTCCGAGAATATAACCATCGGGATCATTGAAATCGCCGAACGGCCCGTCGATGGGCCGCAGCCCGTAGGCGCGGCAGGCCACCACCATACGCGACAGCGCCGCGTGCCACTGGTCGCCGGGATAGTCGGGGTTGAGCCCTCCGATGTTGACGGTGCGCGCCCGGCAGCTCGCGGCATAGTCGGCGACGCCGAAATGCAGGGCCTCGAGCCGCCGGCTCGAGGTCGCGATGGCCTCGACGTTGGCCATCCCGAGCGCCGTCTCGATCAAGGCCTCGAGCCCGATGCGGTTCGTGAGCCCCTTGGCCATCTCGATCTGGGTCACCATGGCATCGACCAGGTAAACGTCCGCCGGCACCCCGGCCTTGGGGATCAGGATGGTATCCAGCTTGTGGCCGGCCTGCTCGACGATATCCACGACATCGCGGTACATGTAGTGGGTGTCGATCCCGTTGATACGCACCGAGATGGTCTTACCCTTCCAGTCGATGTCGTTCAGGGCCTGGATGATGTTCTTGCGCGCCTTCTCCTTCTCATCCGGCGCGACCGCGTCCTCGACGTCCAGGAACACATAGTCCGCCTCGCTCCGGGCGGCCTTCTCCATCATGCCCGGATTGGATCCCGGCACCGCCAACTCGCTGCGTTGCAGGCGCTGGCGTCCCGGTTCGTAACGTGTGTGACTCATGGCTGCACCCTAAAGTTGGCCACGGTCATAAATTGCCTCCTTGAGATCCCCTAGGTCCCCTCTCCCTCCGGGAGAGGCACTGTCTGTTCTCCCTCCCTCCGGGAGAGGGTGGGGGTGAGGGGATCAAGAAAGGGCGATTTGTGACCGTGCGTGGTATACACGTTCGCGTGTGCTCAGGCCGCGACCCGCACGTCCTTGGAGGTCGTGCGTAGATACTCCTGGGCGGCCGCGACACCGCTGCCGAGCTCGATGGGGATCCCCAGGTCCTTCATGGCCATCTCTGCGCCGGTGATCGGCGTCAACACCATGAGCTCGTTCAAGTCCCCCAGATGCCCGATACGGAAGGCCTTGCCGGCGATCTTGGCGAGGCTCACGGAGAGCGCCAGGTTGTAGCGCCGGTACGCGTGGCGGACCACCTCGTTGCCGTCGAAGCCCTCCGGGACATAGATGGCGCTGACCGTATCCGAATGCCACCGGGGCGCCTTGGCGACGAGCTTGAGCCCCCAGGCAGACACGGCGCGGCGCACCGCCTCGGCCATGCGGTGATGGCGGGCGAAGACGTTGTCCAGTCCTTCTTCGAGCAGCATGTCCACCGCGGCCCGCAATCCCCGCAATAGGATCGTCGGTGGCGTATAGGGGAAGTAGCCGTTGACATTGGTCTTGATCATGTCCTCGAAGTCGAAGAAGCAGCGCGGGCATTTCGCGTCCTTGCGCGCCGCCAAGGCCTTCTGGCTCACGCACAGGATGGCCAGCCCGGTCGGCAGCATGAAGCCCTTCTGCGAACCCGAGATGGCGACGTCCACCCGCCACTCGTCCATGCGGAAGTCGATGCTGGCGATGGAGCTGACCCCGTCCACAAAGAGCAACGCGGGGTGCTTGACCGCGTCCATGGCCCTGCGCACCGCGGGGATGTCGCTGGTCACGCCGGTCGCGGTCTCGTTCTGGGTCGCGAGCACGGCCTTGATCTCGTGCTTCGTGTCCTTCGCCAGGATCTCGGCGTATTTTTCGACCGGGACGCCTTCTCCCCAATCGACCTCCAGGGCCTGCACATCCAGGTTGTGGCGCTGGCACAAGTCGATGAAGAGGTTGCTGAAGTGCCCGAAGCCGGAGGCCAGTACCTTGTCCCCGGGCGAGAGGGTATTGGTGATCCCGGCCTCCCAGCCGCCGGTGCCCGAGGCCGGGAAGAGGAAGACCTGGCCGTCTTTGCTCTTGAAGACCTTCTTCACGTCCTGGAACAGCGGGATCGTGAACGACGGGAAGTCGATCGAGCGCATGTCCTCCTGGGAGATGTGCATGGCGTTCAGGATCCGCTCGGGGACGCTGGTCGGCCCGGGGATGAACAGGAAGTTACGTCCTGGCATCGTGGAAACTCCTCCGATTCATGGGAATGGGAAATACCATGGGGCAATGCTATGGGGTGAACCTGCGCGACGCCCCGACCACCGAGGCGAAACTGCCCTTATACTTCTATTCCGCCTTTGTAGTTCTGTTCCGGTTGTGGGGGCTTTCCCCAACCGATTGTTGCTTGTCACGACACACGGGCGCGCCATCTCCAGCAACGGCGCCCGGAGGTGGAAATCTACACGCTACGGAGGGGCTGCGCAACCGCCGCGACTTTTCCCTCCTCCTTGCGAAGGGGACCCTTTTCCCTCCCCCTTGTGAAGGGGGAGGTCAGGAGGGGGTCAGCGCGCACGCTCTGGGCACCGGCGTTCACCCCCTCTAAATCTCCCCCTTATGAAGGGGGCGACTGGTAGAGGGCTCCCCTTGCGAAGGGTCACCCTAATCCCTCCCCCTTGCGAAGGGTCACCCTAAGCCCTCCCCCTTGCGAAACACGCGGGGACCGTCAGCGGATGAGCACGCGCGACCTTGCGAAGGGTCACCCTAATCCCTCCCCCTTGCGACTGTGGCTTACCCATAACAAGTACTGGACACCGCCCCCGCCGTGTCGTAGACTGGTGGCATGGTCGCGATGGGCGGGCGGACATTCTCGCAGGAGATCCTGACTCGGATCGCCGAGGCGGTGCAGGC
>JBQTJM010000429.1:0-3192 GCA_052387115.1 Gammaproteobacteria bacterium
GGGAGCGGTTCCACCTCGAAGGTCGTGGTACGGCCTTCGGCGGTGGTCATGGCATTCGTGTACCCTTGGGCGTTCTTCGCGCGGGTGAGGGTCCAACCGCCTCCACCGGCATTGGTGTCTTTCACCAGGCGCCCGCGTCCCATCGGGCAGATCGGCTCACGGGCAGTGCTCCGCGCCGTTACATGGTAGAGCGCACCGGAATACTACGGCCTAACGGGGCGGGCCATCGCTACGGCATAGACAAACTCATATTTCAAGACCTGACCCCCTGCGCTCCGTGCGTTCTATGTCGTCAAGGGTGAGCCTTTGTTGCTTCCAAACACCCTCGTATGCCAATAGGCGTTTGGGTCGTGAAACCACGACCGATTGCCATTGGTCTGGAAAGTAGCCAGTTGAGGCATGTCGATATCGTATCGATAAAATAACGCGAGAAGCTCGCGCAGCGAATTATCGTCGAGCGTTGTTCCTACCAATGTAATATGCAGGTCTTTGCCCTCGCCGTGATACTCTTGAATACAAACCATTTTGTCCAGCCACTCGAAGAACGCCTCTTCGTCGTGCTCCGAGAAAAACCATACCTTGTGTGCGATTAGTCTCTTAGGATGCCGACTCACCGGCGCCTGCCTCCGGGATATACGTTGATATGGCGACCTCCGGGAGTCTGAACGTCCCAGTGGGGTCCGCCGTGCGTGCCACGGCCCGGCCCAGTTGGGCACCAAACGTTTCCCTTCTTATCTTCCCATCCCGAGCCTGGACCATTCGGATTTGGTGCCCACTCTTCTCCATGCTAAGGAATAGAGCAGAAAAAGCCAACAATCAATAAACTGTAAAGTGGATCGGTATTTGCCAAGCAGCCATTTCATTCATGGTTGTTCTATCTATTTCAAATTCGACGGTAGTGCTCTCATTGCTCTCGCTCGTGATCACAATGTCTATTCGTGCCTCATCAACAGCGTCCAAACTTGCAACCTTGACCGACGCCATATCTAGTTGATGAATCATCCAATTCAGATGATCGCACAAGCACGTGGATCTCAGGTTGCTGGATGAGCTTAATTCCCACATCCCGCATTTCGCGATGCGAGTCTTGCCGGATGTCGATTCAAATCGCTCGCCCGTCTTTTGTGATCGCGTAGGGGTAATCTTTAGGACTTTGGAAATCATTGTTGGGTCGAGATTAACGCCCCACAGGTGAAGACTTACATCAACCGGGGACATGACGCATCAGCCGTGCAATCAGTTATAGTCAGTGCCCAGATTACCCGCGTAATCGCCATTTGCATCTATAACATCTCCAGTGTCAGGGTTGGTCGAAAGGTTGTCTCTGGCTCCTGGCGTATGGCATCTAGGTTTAATTCCTGTATGAAATCTTTCCTTTGCCTCTCTAGGGTCAACGCCGTTTCGTTTACCCCACTCGATTGCGCCCTTATTCCCTGGCCAGAATCCGGGTGGCCTGCCTCCTTTCGCCATGTTGGGGCCCTTAGCCCCGCCGAGACCTCCTCCACCTCCGACCATCGGCTTACCCAATGGTCCACCAGGATCACCCGGATCATAAAGCTGCAAGCCATCCAGATCGGTCCAGTTTACTGGGTCGTTTAATACGTACCCAAAAAGGTTCGTATCGCCACCGTCGAACCGAATCGGATCCTTCGCCGTCCACCGCCCGGTCTCAGGATCGTAGTCTCTGGCACCGAAGCGCACGAGCCCTGTATCGCTGTCATAGATCCCCCCGGCAAACCCAAAGGGCTGGAAGCCGGGGTGGGTGTCGAGGGTAACGCGTCCCCATTCATCATAGTCCAGGCGCTGGACGATGTCGCCGGTGTCGGCGTTGACGACGAGTCTCGGGTTGCCCAGGTGGTCGGAGACGATCCGGTAGGTGGTGGCGTTCTTGATAAGGTAGGCCGGGACGTTGGGTTTGTCTGCGTAGGCGAAGCGCGAGACGAGGTTGTTGTTGCCATCGAGCTCGGCGATGGGGCGAAGTTGGTCTTGGTAGAGGAGGCCCTGGACCAGGGTACCGTTGACCTTCTTGCCGATGCGGCGGTTCTGTCCGTCGATGAGGTAATCGACATGGCGGCCATCAGGAAGCGCGACGTTCTGGAGATTGCCGAGCACGTCATAGTGGTAAGTCGTCGTGAAGGCCCCGGCCGTCTTCGTTGAGAGCTCGCCATTCGCCGTATAGGTGTAGGTCGAGCCGGCGTAATTTACAAGCCTATCCTGATCATCGTGGTGGGCAACGGCTTCGCCGTTGAGGTGGGTGCGGTTGCCGTTCCCGTCGTAGGTGTAGGTGGAGACGACCGCGCCATTCCACCGGACCTCGGCGAGCCGCCCGGCGAGATCGTAGGTGTAGGCGTGGGTGGTCGTGACGCCGCCGAGGGTCTCGGTCTTCTCGGTGATGCGCCCGAGCGCATCGCGGCGATAGCTCGCTGCGTAGAGCGTCGTCGTGACCGTGGCGTCCTGGGCTTCGAGCCGGCTTAAGAGGTTCATCATGGCAGTGGCCTCGGCCCGGTACTCCGCCAGCGCCGGGTGATGCTGGCCGAAGGACCGGACGATCCGGCCCTCGAGCGCTGCGAGCGCGCTACGCACTTCCGGGATGGTGGCCGGGAGGCCCTCGGCCGCCTCGATCAGATCGCGTGGATAGATCTCGAATCCGCTTCCGACGATGTCCCGGATCGTGTCCACGCGCGCGTGGATCTCGGCCATCAAGGCCTCGAAACCCGTCACCGGCACGACGGCCTCGGCGCGCTGCGTGGCAAGCTCTCCGAAGCCGTTGTAGCTCAGAGTGTCGGTGAGATGGCCCAAGGCGGTCCCGGTGAGGAGGCCATTGTCGGCATTCCGGGTCAAGCTGAGGCCCCCGGCCTGGATCAGGAGGCCATCGGGGTCGTAGGCGAAGATCACCGGCAAGCCGTTGACCGCACGCTCGGTGACGTTGAAGTCGCTGTTGTATCGACGGGTGACCGTGCCGGCTACGGTGCCCGCCCACGTAGTTCCCGTCAGCAGGGCGCCGTCGTAGCTCAAGCTCAGGGTCCCGCCATCCGGCGCGGTGATACGATTCACATGGCCGGTCGTGGGCTCGTAGGCGTAGTGGTACTCGCCCTCGGGGAGGATCAGCCGGCTCCAGCGCCCACCTGCGTCATAGCGGAAGTCCAGCCGCTGCCCATCGGGCCGAATCACTTCGGTCAACTGCTGGTCGCG
>JBQTJM010000430.1:0-4361 GCA_052387115.1 Gammaproteobacteria bacterium
GCGTGCCCGCGCCATTGATTGGCAGCTATGATTCCGTCACACCTGATGACCGTCGCACCGATGTTCCGGGTGGCGCCTATCTCTCCACCGCCAACACCGATCGGCGCTCAACATTTCTCACCGATGCCGATGTGCGCTCCGCCCTGCGGGAAGCGATCGGAACATTTCGTTTGACCCGTCCGTTTTCGATCGAGGCGTTGCTGCCTGCTCCGGCAAACGAGTCGGCGCGGACACGCGCCTACGCTCGCTTGTTCGAACGCGTAAGCACGGAACGAGAGAGGCTCCGAGCAAGGGAATGGTGAGTTGTGAAAGAGGAGCGGTGAGCTTGAAACTCAAGGAGACTCCACGACATTATAGCCGCTACCGCTACACCGATAGCCAACAGCCGCTCTCACGCCGCCGCGTACGCTCGTGCGCCTTCCAACTCGAGATGCGATAAGATCTGTGCCAGCCGTCGGCGGGCATGGAACATCCGGGTTTTCACCGTATTTTCCGGACAACCCACGATGCTCGCGATCTGCGGGAACGAAAAACCCTCAACAAACGTCAGCTCGATCACGGCGCGGTGGTCAGGCGAGAGTTGCTCGAGGGCGGCCATAAGCTCACGGCCCAGCTCCCAACCGAGAACCGTCGTTGCCGGATCGTGGGTGCTCTCGGGTTCGTCGCGATCCCGTGTCTCGCCGATGGGGCGCGGAGCACAAGACTCTTTGGCCGAACGCGCGAGCGCCTTCAACCCTGCATGGTGGGCAATACCGAAGAGCCAGGTGGAGACGCGAGCGCGATCGGGGTCGAACTGGCTCGCCTTCCGCCAGACCACTAACATCGTATCGTTTACGGTTTCGTTGACCAGCGCGTCGCTCTTGAGAGACTTGCTCAGAAACCGTCCTAGTCGGGGTGCGTAGCGTTGATACAGTATGGTAAAGGCCCGCTGGTCCTTGGCCGCCACGCGCGCAATGAGTCGTAGATCATCGTCCTCGCGTCGCGACCCCGTGGCGGAGCTCGGCGCGCCGTGCTCGCCAACGGATTGGTCGGGTACACCCCTATCGTGGCGGTCAAGAGCGCCCCGCAGGGTGTCGGTGGCAGTGGTCATGAGCGTCCCCCTCCGGCCTTCTGGGCATTCGAACGCCTGGACACATTTCGGCGCAGGATCATCCGGCGCGCCGGCCGCCCCATTCGACCTCAGGGGCAGCTCACCCTCAGCATGTCCGCCAATCCGGCGGTCCGAAAGGAGTTGTTGCATTATCTAGAGGCATTGCAGGCCCGCCTGAAATCCTCAAGTAAGCGATATTTATGCAACGTCCAGGTCGACCACCGTTCATCCGGCGTCAGGACCAGCGTAGTGCGACGTTTGTGCCGGCCGCCGAAACATCCCGGCTTGGAGGCTTCAAGCGCTTGTTATAAAAGGGTTTTATGACGATGGATAGCGTCAGGGAGGGTGCGGATCAGGGGATCCTCCGCGGTTCGCGCTCTCAACATGTTGAGAGCGCCACGATATGTTGGGAGCGCTCAGGCCGGGCGGGTGATCCCGAGCTTCTTCATGCGGAAGGCGAGGGTGGAGGGTTTTGGCCCGAGCAGCTCGGACTCGCATGTTCGACAGGTCACTGGTCCCCCGGTGCGAACTGTAGCGGGACGTGGCCTCTCACAACGCATCGCAGACTTCGTGGATTCCGGTGCCGTCGGGTCCACGACGCCGGCCCTGTGGTGCGGTTGCTGTTGGGGTTTGCAAGCGTGGAGTCGCGATCGCATGCGGGTGCCCCGCGCCCCTGGCTTACAGGCCGCAGCGCGCCAGCAGCTCGCGGCCTTTTTTCGTGATGAATCCCTCGTCGCTCACGAGCTCGAGTTGCAGACAGGCGCCGAATATCTGCTTGGCACCCCGGTCAAGTAGGTACACGGTCCCATCGCCGTAACGGTGTTGCAGCACCCTCGCAAGCTCGATGTCGCTCGGTGCTGTCGCCCATGCTGCCGTGCTCATGATCGTGTCATCCTCTCAAACGTTGTTGTGGCGTCTGTGTCGCGCCTCTAGTTGAATACGTCGGGTTTCCAATTCTGGATTTCCCGGCAATGCCGATTCGGTTCCCACCTTGCCCTCTGTCCCTGTTCTGTCCCTTGCCGTTTCGGCCCGGCGATCCAGTCGTGATCCTAGGGGTTCGAGCGACTTCGGTCTGTGAACGATTTCACACGAATTTCTCAGCAAGGAGGATGCTCGCCAGGGGGTGGGGACAGGGCGCAGGGTCACAGCGATGCCGCCTCGGCGAGCTCGCGTGCGTGACACAGAGCTCCGAATATCGGCCGCCCGAACGCCGCCGTCGGCTCCGGATCGCGATGCCAGCTTGCTTGCTGTTGCGCGAGGAACCCCTCGATCTCGCGGTGGACCGCCTCGGGGCGCGAGATCGGGCCCATCCGATCGGCGCTATCGATCCGGCGCCACACGGCGCGCGGAAAGGTGCCCGCGAGCAGCCGGGTGATGCGTTCGGTGGCGGCGCGTGGGCTGGCCCCGGTCAGGAGCCATACTGGTACGTCGATCCCGGCGTACCCGGCGAGCGGCGTCGGATCCGCGCATTGGGCGTCGAGCTGCGCGCATAGCGCCGGCATACGACGGGCGATCGCCGCCCGCTCCTGGGTTGACAAGCCCTGCCAGGCGTCCGCGCCCGAGCGATGGTCCACATAGCGCCGAGCGGCCCGGAGCCAATCGCCCGCCTCGAGATAGCGCCCGAGCACGCGCCGCAGGACCGCGATGTCCAGGGCCGCAGACCGGGACCCCGGGTCGGCGAGCAGGAGACCGAACAATGTGGGCTCGTACAGCACGAGCCCCGCGATGCGCTCGCGGCGCCGGTGCGCCAGCTTCAGGGCCACCGCCGCCCCATAGTCATGGCCCACGAGGTACACCGGGCCGGGAAAGGCATCGAGCAGGGGCTCGATCCGCGCCGTCTCGGCCTCCAGGGACAGCGGCGGGTGCGCGCCCGAGGCGCGGCCCGCGGCATAGCCGTGGAGCTCGGGCGCCAGCACGCGGTAGCGGAGGCGCAGGCGCTCGGCGAGCGGCCACCATTGCTCCGGAGAACCCGCAGCGGCGTGCAAGCCGATCACCGTGGGCCGCTCGCCCGCCGCCCGGACCGGTCGTTGTGACCAAAGTGGGTTCATGATCGATCTGTTGATCTGTTTGATTGTGTATAGACTTCACGCGCTGGTAGCGCGGGCAACGACGCGATGCGGATCCGACCTCAGCGGTTCAGGCGAGGCCGGCGGATAGCTGTACACACCGAAACCGCGTTCCATGATCGCATCGACGAAGGTCTCGAAAGAGAACCATGCGACACGCTTCAACCGTTGGATGATGTTCATGGTCATGTCCTCCGAGTCGATTTTTTTACAACGCTTACTGTCCCCTCTCATATACGACACACCGGTAGGTTTGGATTCCCGGTACGCCCTACTGGCGCGATCATCCCCGGAGCGGTGAGTTGATAGTTCCGTCCCCGATACCTCCCGATGAAGTTGGTGAACCCAGATGCAAGACTCTGGGTCGACAACCGTTCCTCCGGCGTTAGTTAGGACCAGCGGATTGCGAGGGTTGTGCCGGCCGCCGGAACATCCCGGCTCGGAGACTCCAAGCGCCTGTTACAAACAGGGTCTTATCGCGATGGATAGCGTCAGGGAGGGCGCGGATCAAGGGGATCCTCCGCGGTTCGCGCTCTCAACATGTTGAGAGCGTCCCGATATGTTGGGAGCGTCCCGGCGTGTCGGGAGCGCTCAGGCCGGGCGGTTGATCCCGAGCTTCTTTACGCGGAAGTCGAGGGTGGAGGGCCTGAGCCCGAGCAGCTCGGCGGCCCCGCCCTTGCCGCTCACGCGCCAGCCGCAGGCCTCGAGCGCTTTCAGGATATGCGAGCGCTCCGCCGCCTCCAGGGTCTCGATCGGCGGCGCGCCTGGTGGCCCACCGGGCGCCGGATCCAAGACCCCCGCATCGAAGGCGAGCTCCGCCCCGCGCGTCAGGATCACCGCCCGCTCGATCGCGTGCTGCAGCTCGCGCACGTTCCCCGGCCAGTCGTGGGCCTCCAGGGCGTTCATGGCGTGCGCCGGGATCGCCGCGATGGACTTGCCGTATTTCTCGGCGTAACGACGCACGAAATGCTGGACCAGGAGCGGCAGGTCTTTCTTGCGGTGGCGCAAGGGCGGCAGGTTGATGGGGAAGACGTTCAATCGGTAGTAGAGATCGGCGCGGAAGCTGCCGTCGCGGGCGCGGCTCGCGAGATCGCGGTTGGTGGCGGCGAGGATCCGAACATCGACCTTGCGGGTCTCGGTGCCGCCGACGCGCTCGAATTCCCCTTCCTGGAGCACGCGCAGGAGCTTGGCTTGGAGATCCAAAG
>JBQTJM010000431.1:0-6642 GCA_052387115.1 Gammaproteobacteria bacterium
CTGGCTGGAGCGCGCCGGGCCGCGCAAGGCGGGGGTGGTCGCGGCCTGCTGCTGGGGCGGGGGTTTATTGATCTCGGCGCTCGGGGTCTACCTCCACGAGATCCGCCTCTTGTGGCTGGGCTCGGGCATCATCGGCGGTTGCGGGCTCGGGCTCGGCTACATCTCGCCCGTGTCCACGCTCATCAAATGGTTCCCGGACCGCCGCGGGATGGCGACCGGCATGGCGATCGCGGGCTTCGGCGGCGGCGCCATGATCGGGGCACCGCTCGCCGAGCTCTTGATGCAGCACTACGCGACCCCGACATCGGTGGGTGTGTGGGAGACCTTCGTGACCCTCGGCGTCGTTTATTTCATCGCCATGCTGTGCGGGGCCTTCGCCTATCGCGTGCCGCCCACGGGCTGGAAACCACCGGGATGGGAGCCGTCCGCGAAACGCACGGGCATGATCACGAACCGGCACGTGCATCTCTACCGCGCCCCCAACACCCCGCAGTTCTGGATGCTTTGGGGGGTCTTGTGCATGAACGTCAGCGCCGGGATCGGGGTCATCGGTATGGCCTCGCCGATGTTGCAGGAGGTCTTCGGCGGCGGCCTCGTGGGGCTCGAGCTGTCACTCGCCGAGCTGTCCCCGGAGGAGAAGAAGGACGTGGCGTTGATCGCGGCGGGTTTCACCGGCCTCTTGAGCCTCTTCAACATCCTCGGCCGCATCTTCTGGTCCTCGATGTCGGACTTCATCGGGCGCAAGACCACCTACTTCCTGTTCTTCGCGCTCGGGATGGGCCTCTACGCCTCGGCCCCTTACGCCGGCCAGATCGGCCACGTGGCGCTGTTCGTGGCGCTCTTTTGCTTCATCCTCACCATGTACGGAGGCGGTTTCGCCACCATCCCCGCCTATCTGGCCGACATCTTCGGCACCCAGTTCGTGGGCGCGATCCACGGGCGGTTGCTGACGGCCTGGTCCACCGCGGGGGTCCTCGGCCCGGTCCTCGTCAACTACATCCGCGAGCTCCAGATCGAACGCGGCGTGCCCGTCCATGAGGCCTATAACGTGACCCTCTACGTGCTCGCCTCGCTGTTGCTCGTGGGCCTCGTCTGCAACCTGCTCATGCGGCCCGTGGCGCAGCGCTATTACATGAGCGATCTCGAGCTGGAGAACGAGCGCCGGCTCGCACACGAGGCCGCCAAGACCTGAATTAGACGGCGACCATGTCACGGGGCAGGAAGATAACCATGGAACGCCCGAGCCGCGCGAGCTGGTTCCTGGTCACGATCGCCTGGACGCTCGTCGGTATCCCGCTGGGCTGGGGGATCTATATCACCTTGGACAAGGCGCTGGTGCTGTTTCGATAACGGGATAAAGGGGGTCGGAGTGAATTTGTGACCTGGATGCAACACGAAGATAACCAACCTGCCTAAAATTCATTCACTCCGACCCACACTCCGACCCCTTTATCCGGCAACTGCCTTGATCAAGGCTAGTGTGGTGCTGCAGGCCAAGCACACGCCGTCGGCGGTGCTGACGAGGTCGGGCTCGATGAAATCGGCGCCCTGCTCTATGGCGATCTAGGCCGCGAGCGTGTGCTCGGGGAGATAACCGCTCGCCCCGCGATGGGCGATGAGGATGGGTTTCGCCGGGCTATGTCTCGCCATGTTCCTGCCCCCACCCCGCAGCAGCAGGCGGAACGCTATCGCCAGATCTTCGAGCACTCCAACGACGCCATCTTCATCATCGACCCCATGGCGGATCGGATCCTGGAAGCCAACCCGCGCGCCTCTGCGATGCTCGGCTATACCCATGAGGAGCTCGTGTCCCTCCCTATCAGCGCGGTGCATCCCAACGAGATGTCGCGCCTGCTCGCCTTTACCGACACGGTGCTGCGCGAAGGGCACGGGTGGACCGATGAGCTGACCTGCCTGACCAAGGCCGGAGAATTCCTGCCGGCCGAGATCTCGGCCTCGCTGGTCAGGATGGCCGGCCGAACGTTCGTCATCGCGATGGTGCGCGACATCGCCGAGCGCAAACGCATGGAGGCGGCATTGCGGGACAGCGAAGAGCGGCTCTCCCGGGTGCTGGACTCGGCCATGGACGCCATCATCGCGGTCGACGAGAAACTCCACATCAGCTTGTTCAACGCAGCCGCGGAAAGCACGTTTCGTTGTCCGGCCCCGACGGCCCTCGGAATCCCGTTGCGGCCCCTGATCTCGGACCGCTTCAGGGACCTGATCGATCTCTCGGTGAAGGAGTTCGCACAGAGCGGATGGGAAAAGCACTATATGTGGGCCGAGGCCCTCACCGCTTTCCGCGCCGACGGCGAGCCGTTCGCCGTGGATATCACCCTCTCGCCCTTCGAGCACGCGGGACGGCGCTACCTGACGTTGATCCTCCGCGACGTCACCGTGCGCCAAAAGGCGCAGAATCGGCTCCGAGATCTGCGCAGCCAGAACACGCGCCTTCAGGCCTTGGTCCGCTCCGAAGCGGGCGCGCCGGACATCATCGGCGTCTCGGCCCCGATGCGGCGCCTCTTTCGCGACATCGAGCAGGTCGCGACCACCGACGCCACGGTCCTGATCCTCGGGGAGACCGGGACCGGGAAGGAGCTCATCGCCCGAGCGCTGCACCAGCAGAGTCGGCGCAAGGACAAACCCTTGGTCACGCTCAACTGCGCCGCCTTATCCGCCGGCCTCATCGAGAGCGAGCTGTTCGGCCACGAGAAAGGGGCCTTCACCGGGGCGCTCGCGCGCAAGCTCGGCCGGTTCGAATTGGCCGATCAGGGCACCCTGTTCCTGGATGAGATCGGTGAGCTGCCCCTGGACCTGCAGGCCAAGCTCCTGCGGGTGCTGCAAGAAGGGGAGTTCGAGCGGGTGGGCGGCGTCGCCACGCGCAAGATCGAGGTACGGATCATCGCGGCCACCAACCGCAACCTCGCGCAAACGGTCAAGGACGGCAAATTCCGGGAGGATCTCTTCTATCGGCTCAATGTGTTTCCCGTCCACGTCCCGCCCCTGCGCGAACGCCGGGAAGACATCGACCCGCTCGTCAAGTACTTCGTCGCGAAGCTCGGCCGCCGGATCGGGCGTCCGATCGACGCCATCAGCCCGCAGGTCCTCGATGCCCTCATGGCCTATGACTGGCCGGGTAACGTGCGCGAGCTGGAGCACGTCATCGAGCGCGGGGTGATCCTGTGTCACGATGGCCGGCTCGATCTGGGCGCCTGGCTGCCGCGAACCGCCAGGGCTGTTCGTGGACGCACCCTGCAAACGCTGGAGGCCCGTGAGCGAGACTATATCGTGGAAGTGCTCGAGCACAGCGGCTGGCGGGTCAGCGGGGCGCAGGGCGCCGCCAAGCTCCTGGGCCTCAAACCGACCACACTAGAGGCGCGCATGCACAAGCTCGGTATTCGACGGCCGCGGTGAGCGGCTCCCCGTCCTGGCGTGGGGTTTGCCTTATCGCCTGTAGTGATGACTGCCTCGGACGACTCCCATGCTCCGGATCACCCATTGCGCCCATACCCGTCGTCGGATCGCCCTCTCGGTCGAAGGTCGGATCGCGGATCAATGGGTAGCCCTGCTCGGGCGCGAGATCGGCGCCGCGCTGGAGGCGGCGCGATCCGTTGAAATCGACCTCAAGCACGTGAGTTACATCGACAAGGCGGGGATCAGGATGTTGCACGGGGTCGCGAGCAAACGGCTGCGCCTGGCGCATGCCCCCCCATTCATCGAAGCGCTCTTGACCGCGACGCCGGCGCCGGACTGATTCCCGCAGCAACTCGGATCCCCATTGTTTCCTCATGCTACGCAGGTATCGGTGCCCCCGTAGCACCGGCGGAAGGCGAGCGCGGGGCGGTGCTCGCGGATTAGCCGCCGGCCTCTAGCCACACGGCGTTCAGCTCCAGGTGGAGATCGGGAAACGGTGCCGCACGGACGACCTCCCGATCCTTGAATAGCCCGATGACTGTCCAATGGCCCTCATGCAAGGCGAAGGTTTCCAGGGTCCGGCAGAGCGGGTCCAAAAGCCACAGATAGACCACGCCGTAGCGGGCGTAAACGGGCAGCTTGACCACGCGATCCTTCTTAGCCGTGGCCGGTGACAAGACCTCGCAAACCCAGTCCGGGACCACCTCGAAACGGTGATCCCGCGGGGGTTGCGGCAGGCGCTCCCGACGCCAGCCGGCGATGTCGGGCACGAGCACCTCGGTGTCGCGGACGAAGTGCAGTTCCGGTTCATCCAAGATCCACCAACCGCCCGGTCCCCCTCGCCCGCGTTGGTAAGGCGTGCCGATATCCATGAGCAGCGTCGAACACGCCACGGCATGGGGTCCCGCCGGCCGCGGTTGGGTATAGAGCTGGCCGGCGATGATCTCCCCGACCCGATTATCCGGCAGGGCCATCAACCGATCATAGGGCTCCTGTTTGGCGGCTGGCGATGACATGACCCGTACTCACTCGCCGGTGGTCGGGTCTATCGTCTGGGTGATGCGCGACACGCGGTGGGTGGGGAATCCGGCCAGCTGGGAGCGCTCTCGAAGCACGTCCTCATCGGGGGCAAGGTACACGCAATAGGTCTTGTCCTCGGTCACGAAGCTGTAAAGCCACTGGACATGCGCGGCCGCGTCCGACACGACCTCGCGCGCCTTCTTCGAGATCACCTCCATCTCGGGGGCCGGCAACCTCCCGATGCCGGCGATCTCGCGTTCGATGACGAATTTCGGCATAGCCGTCTCTCCTCTCGGTGTCAGATTGGATGTGCACAGTATAGCCCTGGGCGACCGATGGACTCATGTCAGTGCCGCCCTTGCGACTGTGGTCCTGATTCCCAACACCTTGGGAAATCCCAATATATTGGGACAACACCCGCCGTCCTTGCGTCCGCATGAGATGCGATCAATTGCCTTGGAAACAACCAGTTGTCTATCAGTCGGGCAGCCGGAGGCGCGCGGCACACCGTTTGAGATGGGATGCTACGCCGGTCTCGAACTCGCCTTTCGAAGGCAGCGCAGCGGCCGGCCCAAGCACATCCATCCAAGCACACGAGGAGAGCATCATGAAACCCAGAAGATTTCCTAGATTTCTTTCGTTCATCACGGCGGCAGCCGCGTTGGTCTTGGTATCGGCCGAAGCCCTCGCCACGGGGTCCAACCCGCCCCCGCGCGGTACGGTGTACGTCATGAGCAATGCCACCGACGGCAACGCCGTCCTGGCATTCAACCGCAGGGCCGACGGCAGGCTCGACCCCGCGGGCGCGTTCCCCACCCGTGGTTTCGGCACCGGCGGGGCGCTCGGGAACCAGGGCAGCCTGGTCCTGCACCCCAACCAGGACTTCCTGTTTGCCGCGAACGCCGGGAGCAGTCAGATCACGGTCTTCGAAGTGCTCGACGGCGGGCTGCAGTTGCGGTTCGTCGTTCAAGCAATCGGTCTGGGCGTTGGGGCGGTGCGGCCCATCAGCATCGCCGTCCACGACCGCTTGCTCTATGTCTTGAACGAGGGGGTGGGGGCGGGACCGGACAACATCGTCGGTTTCGAGATCGGCCCCGATGGCTTCATCGCCCCATTGGGCAGCACGGCTCCCCTGAGCGCAGCGCAGACCGATCCGGCGCAGATCGAGTTCAGCCCGGATGGCAAGTTTCTGGTCGTGACGGAGAAGGCCACGGACATCATCGATATCTTCGGCCTCGATGAGGGCGGCCGGATCGTTTCGGCTCAAACCGCGCCATCCGCGGGCCGGACGCCCTTCGGCTTTGCCTTCGGGAAGCGTAATCAACTGTTCGTCTCGGAAGCCGCGGCGGGTGCGCCGGGTGGCGGCAGCGTGTCCTCCTACGAGCTATCGCCGTCCGGTGACCTCGACGTGATCAGCGGCGCCGTACCGACCGCCGGAACCGCGACCTGCTGGGTGGTGACCTCCAACGACGGGCGTTTCGCCTATGTCACCAACACCGGCAGCGAGACGCTGTCGGCCTTCAACATCGCCTTCGATGGCGGTCTTACGCTGCGCAATCCCGATGGCATCGCGGGCCGCACCGGGCAGGGCACCGCGCCCATCGATCTGGCCTTGAGCCCCGACCAGCGCAACCTCTACGCCCTGGACAACACCCGGAGCCGCATCACGGTGTTCCGGGTCGCGACCCGCGGCGGTCTCAACCGGTTGCAGTTCGTGGACGGGCTGCCGCGCGGCGCCAACGGCATCGCGGTGCGCTGAGGGACGCGCTCGGGCGCGCCCTCCGTATGAACCGCGTCCGGGCGGGCCGCGGCCCGCCCGGGCTTTCAGGCGAGTTGCGTACCGTCCCGGCACGAGGCGCTGGACGTGCCGGCCGTTGCGGTGACAGGTGGCTCAATCCAACTACCGCCGTGGGCGCGGCTAGCGCCCGACGCCGACGTATGTGAACCCGCGGGCACTCATGTGCTCGGGTTCGTAGACGTTGCGTAGATCGCAGAACACCCGCCCCTTCATGCGCGCCATCACCTGGTCGAGGTCGAGACCGCGATAGGCGTTCCATTCGGTCATCAACACCACCGCGTCGGCCCCGTCGAAGGTGTCGTAGACGCGGTCGCAGTAGACCACCGATGCCGGCAGGTGCTTGCGGGCCTCCTTCATCCCCTGGGGGTCGTGGGCACGCACGATGGCACCCTTCTCGATCAGGGTCGGGA
>JBQTJM010000432.1:0-27950 GCA_052387115.1 Gammaproteobacteria bacterium
GGGGGGGGGGGGCCCCGCGCGCCCCGCGCCGCGCGGGCCGGCGGGGGCGGAGACGGCGAGGCACTGCGCTCACCCAACGTGCCGGCCCACTGGCGGCTGTGTTGGCTGGGTGCCACGGCGTGCGCACCCCCATCCCGACCTTCCCCCGCTATTCGCGGGGGAAGGAGAAGAGAGAGGCCCGGGGCGCAAATTGCCGCAAATGGATTTTGTTGCGCCCTATCAGGGTATTGCGTAAGTTCCGCGCCGCTTTGCGCCACCCGCGAGGGGGAGAGGACGCCGGGCGCGCCGGGCCATCCCACGTCCCGGCCGGTCCCAAGTCCGCGCGGCGTGTCTTCGCGTTTCAGCTCAAGGAAAAATCGAAAATGACGGCGGTGATCTGGTTCGTACTGGCGTGCGGTGTGCTCGCCATTCTCTATGGCATTGTCACGAGCCGCGCGGTGCTCGCCTCGAGTCCCGGCTCGGCGCGCATGCAGGAGATCGCCGCCGCGATCCAGGAAGGCGCGCGCGCCTACTTGAATCGCCAATACACGACCATCGCCATCGTCGGCGTGGTGGTCACCGTGATCCTCGCCTGGCTGCTCGGCTGGAAGCCGGCGCTGGGCTTCGTCATCGGGGCCGTCCTCTCGGGCGCCGCCGGCTATATCGGCATGAACGTCTCGGTGCGCGCCAACGTGCGCACCTCGCAGGCGGCGATGGAGAGCCTGGCCAAGGGCCTCGACATCTCGTTCAAGGCGGGCGCCGTCACCGGCATGCTCGTCGCCGGCTTGGCGCTCCTCGGCGTTGCCGTTTACTTCTACATCCTCACCTCGATCATGAAGCTCGACCCGGCCAGCCGGCCGGTCGTCGATTCGCTCGTGGCCCTCGGCTTCGGCGCCTCGCTGATCTCGATCTTCGCGCGCTTGGGCGGCGGCATCTTCACCAAGGGCGCCGACGTCGGCGCCGACCTCGTCGGCAAGGTCGAGGCGGGAATCCCCGAGGATGACCCGCGCAACCCGGCCGTCATCGCCGACAACGTCGGCGACAATGTCGGCGACTGCGCCGGCATGGCCGCGGACCTGTTCGAGACCTACGCGGTGACCGCGGTCGCCACAATGGTGCTGGCATCGATCTTCTTCGCCGGCGGCGACGGCGTCCTCGTGCAGAAGCTCATGCTCTATCCGCTCGCGATCGGCGGCGCCTGCATCGTGACCTCCGTGATCGGCACCTACTTCGTCCGCTTGGGTTCGGACAACGGCATCATGAAGGCCCTCTACAAGGGCTTCGTCGCGGCGGCCGTGCTCTCGGCCATCGCCTTCGTGCCCATCACCTATTGGGTCGTGGGCTTCGGCCAGCAGATGACGGTCAGCGGCAAGGTCTTCACCGGCACGAGCCTCTTCATCTGCGCGCTGATCGGCCTCGCCGTCACCGGCCTCATCGTCTGGGTCACCGAGTACTACACCGGCACCGGCTATCGACCGGTGCGCTCGATCGCGCAGGCCTCGACCACGGGCCACGGCACCAACGTGATCCAGGGCCTCGCCGTGTCGATGGAAGCGACGGCGATTCCGGCCATCGTGATCTGCGCCGGCATCATCGCGACCTATTTGATGGCCGGCCTGTTCGGCATCGCGATCGCGACGACGGCGATGCTGTCGCTGGCCGGCGTGGTGGTGGCGCTCGACGCCTACGGCCCGGTCACCGACAACGCCGGCGGCATCGCCGAGATGGCGGGCCTGCCCAAGGACGTGCGCAAGAACACCGACGCACTCGACGCCGTCGGCAACACCACCAAGGCCGTGACAAAGGGCTATGCGATCGGCTCGGCGGGCCTGGGCGCCCTCGTGCTGTTCGCGGCCTACACCGAAGACCTGAAGGTGTTCTTCAATGACGTGAAGGTCGATTTCGCGCTGAGCAATCCCTACGTCGTCGTCGGCCTCATCCTCGGCGGCTTGCTGCCGTATCTCTTCGGCGCGATGGGCATGACGGCGGTGGGGCGCGCGGCCGGCTCGGTGGTGATCGAAGTCCGCCGCCAGTTCCGCGAGATCAAAGGCATCATGGAGGGCACGGCCAAGCCGGACTACAGCCGCGCCGTCGACATGCTGACCAAGGCGGCGATCAAGGAGATGATCATCCCCTCGCTGCTGCCCGTGCTTTCGCCGATCGTCCTCTACTTCGTCGTCACCTGGATCGGCGGGCAGGCCAACGGCTTCGCGGCGTTGGGCGCCATGCTGCTCGGCGTGATCGTCACCGGCATCTTCGTCGCCATCTCGATGACGGCCGGCGGCGGCGCCTGGGACAACGCCAAGAAGTCGTTCGAGGACGGATTCACCGACGCCGCGGGCCAGATGCACATGAAGGGCTCGGAGGCGCACAAGGCCGCGGTCACCGGCGATACCGTCGGCGATCCCTACAAGGACACCGCCGGCCCAGCGATCAACCCGCTCATCAAGATCATCAACATCGTGGCCCTCATGATCGTGCCCCTGTTGTAGCGATCGGGTGGCGGGCGGCGCTTGCCCCCTCCCCCGCCCTCCCCCGTCCGCAAGCAACGCGGACAGGGGAGGGAGATCTCCGATCCCCTCCCCTGCGAAGCGGGGGAGGGCTAGGGAGGGGGTAAAGGCGCTGCGGCGGGGAACCGGCCTGTTAGCGAACGTCGCCGGGCCGGCCCCCACCCTACCCTCCCCCGTTCGTAAATAGCACGAACAGGGGAGGGAGAGTCGAATCCTCCGTTCATTGCGAACGCGACAACGCCTCGATATCGATGCCGGGCGTCTCGACCCGCATCCCGCCGTCCTTCCAGATGACCTTCCCGATGTCCCGCCACGGCTGGCGGATGTTTTCGTGGCGGAGGTCCCTCTCCCACTCCATCGGTACGCGTATCCTTTTCAGCTTGATCGTAAACTCGGCGTTGGTCACATCGAGCCCGACCTCCTTGCCCCAGAAAAGCGTCACTTTTTGAAGCAGCCGGTACAGGCGTTCTCGCTTGATCCTGGCGGTGACGGCCACGTTCGCCCACATCGACTGAACCCTCCCCCAGTTCGGTGCGACCAGCCTGCCTTCTTCGTTGACGAACGGCAGCCAACGCTCCCGGCCGGCCTGGTCACGGTAGGTCAGCGCCAGCAAATGCTCATAGCCCTCGAAGTGATCGTGCATATAGAGCGCATGGGGCGTGATGCCCAGAAAGGTATGGGAAAGACACAAGACCGCGTTACTCATGACTGCCGGTAACCCGGCACTCTCCGGCGTCTTGAGATCGCTCAGCCGATAGAGGATTCCATAGTGAATCGTGCTGTTCAACTGAAGCACGATGATCAAGACCAGAAACTTGCTGACGCGGACCGGAAGCTGCTGTGGCGTACCGATGTAGCGCTCGTAGAGCAACCTGAATGGTTCGCCTTCCGGCCCCGGTCGTTCCGGCGGAACAGCACAGCCTTCGTCGCATACGAGCCGGGCGCGATGGTCGGCGATATGGCGGTAGACGCGTTGGCCAAGATGATAGATCCCCGGCATCCTCATCAGCCAGCCCAGCGGCGCGAGGTCTCTCATGCCGATGAAGATCCGCACGTAGGTGTCGAGCCCTAGGTAGAGCCTGCCTTTCCGGTCCAGGCCATAGATATCCTTCAATAGCTCATCGTCGGATATCCGATCGAGCGCTCGATACTGCCGGGCGTGGGTTTGCAAGCCTCTGAATGCGATCGCTTTGCAGACATCGAAGTGCTGCACCGTGATCACGGTTCTATTGCACAACGGACATTGTTCATCGTAAAACACCGTCAGCGTCGGTTCCTGGACCTGTAGCGCCCTCCCGAGACATCTCCACCAAGCGAAGGGAACCAACAGCGCGTAATGCACCAGCATGCCGAAGCCGAAGGGATAGACGTTCAAGGACAGAATGATGCCGATATGAAACGCAAGCCCAATCAACAGCAACGGAACGCGGAAGGGACGGAGGCAGCAGATAAAGATGAATACGAACTGAAAGATGAGCGACGTATACCCGATGATCGCCTGTAGGGGCTTGTTGTTCAAGACCCAGGTCAAATCGATGCCGGACATATAGTAGGGCATGGTGGCAGGCAGCCATGCCCCCATACCATTACGCCAGAGCTCGGCCGACAGCTTGTGAACGGCCGAATCGAAGTAGAGCAACCCCAGGGAGAACAGCACCGGGATGTAATAGCAAAGCACCGGCACGTCGGCCGGCGGCACGTAACGATGAGCAATGGTCGAGTACTTGAGCGTCTTACGGAGCTTGTCGAGGGACAGTGCCCGCTCCGCGGGCAGGAACATCAAGAGGAAGCTCGATCCGATCATGAGCTGGTCGAACCCCCCGTCAAAGTCCTGCCACATCGGTGTAAACACCACGAACACGATCCAGAGAAGATAATTGCCGACGGCCGCGAAACGGGTGTGGTAGCCCAGGACCAGGAACACGGCGATGACGGCCCACCCCAGCAACAGGTAGTGGATGATCGGTGATGCCAGATCGACATAGGGGGCGGGGTCGAAGACCAGGTGGCGGAACCAGTAAAGGAACACGACCTCCTGGAAGATCACCAGGCCAAAGCCTATCCGAAAGACACCGAGGCCGGTGGCGGGGGCGCGTTTAGCGACGCCCTGCTTGACGAGCTTCAGGATCTGCCGGTACATGTCTCGTGAGTGATCCGCCTCGGCATGACCGATGGCAGCACTATGCCCTTATCGGGACACAGGACACTTCGCGTGTCCTTTCGCCTTCATACCCCTTCCCCTATACGGTACGGAGGCACGGTGGTGTTTTCACCCGATATACAGGGAACTTGGAGGTATACCTCGAATCTCGAATACCTTTGGCTTTCCCTTCGGCTCTACGAAGATCTGTCCGCAGGACTTCCACGCCGTGGTTACGTGCCATGCCCGGCACGTGTCAAAGCTCAGCTACCAGGCTCTTCAGTAGCGCTACCGTGCGCTCTTGCTCCTACTCGCACCGTCGAGATGCGGCCCGGCCCCTGCAGCCCGTTAGGCGTCGGACGCGAGATTTTCCAACGACTCGCCGATCTCGTCCGCGTTCTGAAAGTAGCGTCGATGGGTCTTTCGCAGGGCCGCTTCCGAAGCGGCTTCGAGAAGGAGGACTTCATGGTCTATCGACTTCCGATTCAACCGCAACTCCATCTCGATCCTCGAGTTCTCGGCAGCGGTTCGGCCTGATGCTGTGAAGGTCACAAAGTCAACGATCGTGCCCCCAGCCCGATCATACTCTATCAAGAAAAGCATGGCTTACCCCTATTTCTTTGCTCCGCCAATGGACTCTATGAGAAGCGCTCTAAGTCTCTCCCGTTGCGTTACCATTAACGCCCGAACGTCGCGTATACGCCTGCTATGGCGTCGAGCCTCCGCAAGCATAGCATAAAACTGGACCTCTATGCCTTCGAATTCCGCAATCATCCCCGACATTTCCGCAAGCATCCTGCTCAGCGCCTCTGGGCCCCCGCCATACTTTACCTTGGCATCAACGACGTCGGACAGTTTTTCAGAGTATTCCGCCCACAAGTGCTGCAGCTTGCTCCTAACTTGGATCTCAATATGGCGGCCCCCAGTCTTTACGATGATATGGACCGCGCGATATCCATAGCTCGGGTTCATTCGCCGATCGACTACGAGCGCCTCGGGAAACGTACCTTTCAAGATGGCCACTGCGGCGTCTTGCGCGGCCATGTCTTTTGCGATTAGCCGGCATCCGGCAATGTCCTGAATCTGGCTAAGGCGAATCGACTCCCGTTTAAGCTTGTCTACGACGGAGCTAGCTAGCCTAGCTCTTTTCGCGAGCGATGCGGTTCCCTTCGTTCACCGCATCCTACGAGGGCTCATCCATAGGCGTTGCGTGAAGGGCAAACATTCGTAGAAGGCCGAGCCATCGTATTGCTAGACGGCGAGGCCGGCAAAGTTTACCACATGTCGAGCAACGCGGGGGGATAGAGTGGGATGGCGAGTCGCTTGCGCGGCTTCGGGTCGGGGCTCATGGAGGATGCCGGCGGCGCGTCAGGGGACGTCGATTCGGACGGGACCCCCTCCAGCGATCCCGGTTTCGATTACAAGCTCCCTTGTGAGCGAAGGATCACCGGGGAGCAGTATACCAACCTGGCACCGCCATCCTGGGCGACCGTGGGGCGTTGCTCGGTAGGGAGTACGCCCTCCCCTTCCCACGGGATGACGGCGTTCCACCACCGCACGGCGTCGGACGGCCGCTCCTTCACCGCGGCCGACATCGCGTCGGCAGGCGTCATAGGCACCCGGGTTTGGAAGGACTCGCCGGCCCCTGCGATCGTCCCGTCTTACGCTGCCTCGGGAAGCGTCGCGACCTTGGGGCGCGCCGGCCCCCGGTCTTGCGGTCGCTCTGACGGGTGCCACCGACCTGGGCGTATTGTCAAGCTGAGGAGCGCCGACCTTTTTTTGCGGCGTCCCTCTGCAGAGCCTTATTAGCGCGCTTTCGCTTTGACTTTGGGCCAACGCCGGGGATTGCGTGCATTGTGGATCACCGCCAAGACATGCACCAGTTCGCTTCGAACCGCGTAGAACACGCCATACGGAAATCGCGGTAGTAAGGCGCGACGTACACCCGTGATGACCTCTGCATACAGCAAAGGCGCTTGCTCAAGACGCTTGAGCTGCAACTCGGTTGCAACCAGAAACTCTTCCCCAAGGCCAGGGCTTCGCAATTCGTACCAGTTATGCGCCTCGCCCATTTCACGCAATGCTCGAGCAGAAAACCTTAGCCGGAACGCCATGTGCCGTTTCGCAGGTGTGACTTCACTTGTTCCCACGAGAAACCGGCTTCGGGATTGGCTTCGAACTCCTTCAGCCGCTCTTTCAGTTCCGTTTTTATTTCCGGGGTGACTTCGACAGCTTCCGGAACGGCTGCGATACTTTCCCAGATGAGCTCGACAAGGCGGATACGCTCCTGCACAGGAAGTTCAAGGATCTCAGCAACGGAGATTTGCTTCATGGTCAATAGATTAGAACTGCAGCGGCGGACGGGCTAGTATGAAATCCAAAGCCGAGCTGTCGTATTGCTAAACAGCAGCGGCCTTACTGGCAAAGTCTACCACACGTCGCATCAATACTTCGCAACCCCTGGGCTTCTGTCACCGCGCATCCTGGGCGACTTGGGGGTGTTGCTCGGGAGGCCGTACCCCTGTCTCCGACGGGATGACGGCGTTACACCGGTGCACGGCGTCGGGCGGTCGCTCCTCTGCCGCGGCCGACATCGCGCCGGCAGGTGCCACGGGCGCCTGGGATCGGAAGGACCCGGCGGCCGTGGCGATCGTTCCGCCTTATGCCGCCTCGGGCACCGTCGCGACCTTGGCCCGGCGGCCCCGCTGCGGTCACTGGCGCGGGTGCCGCCGACCTGGGCGTATTGCGTGGAATCGGGACCGAAGTAGCCCTGGATGGCTTTGCGCGCCCGCGCCCCGTATTCGTTGCCGAGCTTGGCGCGGTCGTCGCGGTCGTCGATAGCCGCAGATGCAAAGCCGCGTGCTTCGTTTCACGATACAACGACTGTTTCCCGTTCCGCCTCCACCGGTACACCACGTAAGGAATCCCCACGGCGATCTTAAAGAATAACCGCGATCGCGTCGGCCAGACTCTCTCGGGCCTCTTGCTTGGTGCGCCCTTGACCATTGGCGCCAGGGATTTCTGGGCAGTAGGCAATAAACCACTCGCCGTCTCGTTCAATGATCGCAGTAAAGTCATTTCGCATATAGCACCTACAAACTGTAGCGATGAAGCCTTGTCAGTCAGTCGCAGGGTGCGCACCGCGCCGTTTGCGGTGCGCACGCGGACCGAACGTTGGGTTCACCGTAACCGGTCGGAAACATCCACGCCGTTTCGCGTGCGTACGGCGTGCCTACCTTGCTTGAGCCCACAGCCTCTTCTCAAGCCGCACGCCATTGACAATGCCCCGATAGTAGCCGGTAAGCCTCTCTATCTCGCTGTAGCCCCGACCTCGGTAGAACCAGAGTGCTGCTTCACGGTCCTCTCTCGCTTCGGCCTGAATTCGTTCAATGCCAGCGGTAAGTGCACACTCCTCGAGCCACAAGAGAATGGATGCTCCTAAACCTCTCTTTCGCTGCGTCTTGTGAACTCCAAGAAGTACTAAGTGAGCCGTGTTGTCTCCGTAGGTCATGATCCCAAAACCAAGAACATAGCCGCGATCATGAACTACGACGACGTTCGTTGATCTGTCGCGAATCGCCCTCAGCACCCTGGCCTCGGTCCAGCCCCAGCCCAGCCCATTTTCGATGTAGTCTCTAGACATCTCTGCAATGCTGCGGGCATCGGCTGGCAACGCCAGCCGCACTTTGTGATTCGCGATCATGCTGTCACGCGCACCTAACGCGCACGCTCAGCGGCGCGCTGCTTCTGGCGCGTCCGCTGAAGTGGACAGTTCCGCTGCTTCCCGCAAGGACTGGAACACGGCATCACCGTATGCGTCGGCCTCATCCTCGAACACCCACCCCATGGCGACCGAGCAATCCAGGACGAACCGGTTCAAAAACGCCGGCCCTCATCCACCAGCTCGCGCACCGAGATCCCACCGAGGGTCACGCCCTGACGCAACGCCTTCATCTCCGCGAACAGGGACGAAATGTCATCGGCGGCTCGGCCGGATCGAGCCTCCTCGATGGGCACCAGCATTGCGACCGGTGCGCCCCGATTGGTAATGATGAAGCGCTCCCCTCGGGCCACCTTCTCCAACAGGGCCGAAAAGGAGCTCTTGGCGTCGTAGATCCCGATCATCGTTTCCATAAGGATTCTGGTCAGGTTAGTTGGCCAGATCAGACTATAGTTCGCGCGGCCCTTGGTCAAGTCATGGCCAGACCGGAAACGTCATGCGGCGCGCACGGGCTCCAATGAGCGATAATGATGGCAGGCGCGGCGTCGGCCGCGAGCAAAGACACACCCACCCGAGCCATGCCGACTTTCGACTTCGCAGCGATCAGCCGGGCGTTTGCCATGGACGGCGAGTACCGGAGCGCTTTCCCCCACGGGAACGGTCACATCCACGATACCTTCCTCCTCACCTGCGGCGGCGGCCGGCGTTACCTGGTGCAGCGGATCAACGAGCGCGTGTTCCGCGACCCGGAGGAGGTCATGCAAAACATCTCGATCGTGACCCGCCATGTGCATACGACGCTCGCTGCCCGCGGCGTCGCGGACCGCGCGCGGCGGGTGCTGACGCCCGTGCCCAGCCGGGAGGACCGGCTGCTCCATCGCGACGATTGCGGATGCTGGCGCGCCTTCGTCTTCATCGAGGGGACCAAGGGCTTCGATCGCGCCACAGGCACATCGATGGCCTACGAGGCCGCGCGTGCCTTCGGCGAGTTCGCGCGCGACGTAGCCGACTTGGCACCCCATAGCCTCACCGAGACCTTACCGGCTTTTCACCATACGCCCACCCGCTTTCTCGAATTCGAGCGCGCGTGCCAGGCCGACCGACACCAACGGGCCGCGCTGGCCGGGCCGGAGATCGCCTTTACACGCGCGCGGCGTGCGCTCGCTGAAATACCGTCGCGGTCGGTTCGGGAAGGCCAGATCCCATGGCGTGTGACGCACAACGACACCAAGCTCGATAACGTGCTGTTCGATGAAAAGAGCGGCGCGGCCCTGTGCGTCGTGGACCTCGATACCGTGATGCCGGGTCTTTCCCTGTATGACTTCGGCGATCTGGTGCGCAGTGCCGCGCACCGGGCCGCGGAAGACACCGCGGAGCTCGACACGGTGGGGATCGAGATCCCGCTGTTTGCGGCCCTGGTCGCCGGTTATCTCGCTGGGACCCGCGGATGCCTCACTCCGGGCGAGCGCGATCATCTCGGGTTCGCGGGCCAGATCGTCGCACTGGAAACAGGGCTCAGGTTTCTGACCGACTATTTACAGGGCGATGTCTATTTCAAGACCGATCGCGAGCACCACAACCTGGAGCGCTGCCGCGTCCAGTTTCGGCTCGTGGAGTCGATCGAGGCGCGGATGGCGGAGCTGGAGGATGTGGTCCGGCGGGCCGGGCGCTAGCGGTTTTGTCGGCGTACGATAGAGTTGGATACAATGGAGCCCCCAGGCCAATCGGAGGTCATTGCGATGCACGATGGGATCCTCGTCGGTAAGGGAGAAGCGCCCCAGCACCTGCTCTACGCCATGGCTAATCGCCACGGGCTCATCGCCGGCGCCACCGGCACCGGTAAGACCGTCTCGGTCCGGGTCCTCGCCGAAGGCCTCGCGCAGGGCGGTGTGGCGGTGTTCCTGGCGGATGTGAAGGGCGATCTCTCCGGGATCGGCCAGCCCGCGCTCAATGACCCCAAGCTCGAGGAACGCGCGCGGGCCGCCGGGGTCGGTGAGCTCGTCCCGGCGGGCTGCCCGGTCGTCCACTGGGACATTTTCGGGAAGAAGGGGCACCCCATTCGCACCACGATCTCCGAGATGGGGCCATTCCTGCTCGCGCGGCTGCTCACCTTGACCCCCGCGCAGGAGGGGGCGCTCAACATCGCCTTCCGGATCGCCGACGAGGAAGGGCTGCTGTTACTCGACCTCAAGGACCTGCGCGCCATGTTGGAGCACATCGCGGCCCACGCCGCCGAGCTGCCCGGCCGCTACGGCAATGTCGGCAAGTCTTCGGTGGGCGCCATTCAACGGCAGTTGCTGGTACTCGAGCAAGAAGGCGGCGAGGCCCTGTTCGGCGAGCCGGCCTTCGACATCCAGGATCTCATGGCGGCCGATGGGAAGGGCTCGATCCACCTGCTCGCCGCCGAGGATCTGATCCACCGGCCGCGCCTCTATGCGACGTTCCTGCTGGCGCTGCTCTCGGAGATCTTCGAGGAACTGCCGGAGGCCGGCGACCTCGATCGCCCCAAGCTCGTATTCTTTTTCGACGAGGCACATCTTCTCTTCGGCGATGCCCCGAAGGCCTTGCTCGACAAGATCGAGCAGGTGGTGCGCCTGATCCGCTCGAAGGGGGTCGGGGTTTATTTCATCTCCCAGAGCCCGCTCGACATTCCCGAGGCGGTCCTGGGGCAGCTAGGCAACCGCATCCAGCATGCGTTGCGCGCCTTCACGCCGCGCGACCAAAAGGCCGTGCGCGCGGCGGCCGAGACCTTCCGCGCCAACCCCGGCCTCGATGTCGCGGAGGCCATCACGGAGCTGGCCGTGGGCGAGGCCCTGGTGTCGATGCTGGACGAGAACGGCGTGCCCACCGCCGTCGAACGCGCGCTGATCCGCCCGCCCGCCTCGCGGCTAGGCCCCGCCACGCCATCGGAGATCGCAGAGGCGATCGCGAAGGGGCCGCTCGCCGGAAAATACGAAAACGCCTTCGACCGCGAATCGGCCTACGAACACCTGAGACGCCGCGCCGAAGCCGCGCTTCCCCCCGTGGCCGGCGCGCACACGGGGCCCGCAGGGCGCCGTCCAATACAGGGTCGCGAGACGGCCATCGAAGCCCTCGCCAAGAGCGCGGCGCGCAGCATCGGCAATACACTCGGCCGGCAGATCGTGCGGGGGGTGCTGGGGGCCCTCCTACGGGGCAGGTAGCGCTTTCGCGTCAGCCCACGTTGATCGGGTACCCATCCGCGCACCCACGCATCTCCAACCACAGGGCACCGACTACCACCCCCGTGGGACCTCCTACGGGACCTCCGCATCGATGTTGTCCCCTGCTTTCTGGCCGGGTCGGTCCGGGGACAACCAATGTCCGATGGGGCGCGGCACCCCGAAGAAAAACCCCTGCGCGAGATCGAAACCAATCTCGGCGCAAGCCTGCGCTTGCCCGGCTGTTTCGATGCCTTCCGCAAGGGGAATCACGCCTAGATCACGTACCATGTGCACCAGGGACTCCACGACGTGGCGCTTTGACAGTCCGCCGCGATCGAGGTTGGCGATGAGCCTGCGGTCGAACTTGAGGTAGTCGGGGGGCACCTCGGCCAGCTCATTCAAACGTCCCTCGCCGGCACCGAAGTCGTCATAGGCAAGCCCGATACCGGCTGCGCCGAGATCATTCTTGAAACGGCCCATCCAGTCCAGGTTCACGACCGAGTCCTCGTGGATCTCGACGACGATGCGGAGATTCGTCACCTCCGCTTGGGCCTTTTCCAAGGTACGGACCAGGTCGGGATCGACCAGCTCGCTCGGATGGATATTGACGAACAATAAGGTCCGGTTCGGTAGCTGCGCCGCCAGCCGGACACCCTGAACCCAGAATAGTCGGCTCAGCTTCTGTTCCGCACAGAATCGTTTGGCGATGAGGAATAACTTGCTGGCGTCGTTTGGCAATGACGTCATGTCGACCCGAGCAAGCACCTCGAATCCTTGAATGACGTGATCGGTAAGCCTGATGATGGGCTGGTAATGCGGTGCGATGCCCCGCCCGTTCAAGAGATCAAAGAATGAGCGCGTCTCTGCGACCAAGGGATCCGACACGAGCATCGTAGCGGGAGTGACGAGCGATTCCTCGTCATATAGGACCGCATCCTCGACCGTATCCTCGGCGCGCAGGCTGAACTGAAACTCCCCTATGTTGAGGATGTCGCCGTTTCGAAGGGGAAGTGCCCCACCAACGGGCCGTCCGTTGAGGTGAGTACCATTCGTGCTACCGAGATCGACTATTCGCAACCCCTCCACGCCTCGTTCAATACGCGCGTGCTCTTTAGACACGCTGTTAGAGTGCAAGGTCAGATTGCATTCGCTAGCACGGCCGATGGTCCAAGGAAGGATAGAAATCCGATGCTCGCGTACGGCGCCAGGCCCGGAGATCTGGTCTAGAAACCAGACCTCGGCCACCAGCGGTCGGTTCTCTATTGCCATGGGAACGGATTCATTAAAATTGAGCAAGCCCTGAAACCCGTGATTCTATTTCCCGTAAAAGCTCGGCAAGGTCCTGGCGGCCGCACGTCACCAGGACCTCGAGCAGCCTGGCCGCGGCATACAGGCCGTCCGCAAACCCATACCAGCGGTCGCGAAGCGCGAACCGTCCATCGTGATCGGCGCCGAGCAGTGCGTCGGCTTCACTCATCTTCATCTCCAGGGACTCGCCTTCGTGCAGGGCGATGAGCGTTCCACCCCCGCGCTCCGCGAAGGGTTGCACCCTGCTCGCCCAGACACCAGGGCAGACGATCGATCGACCCGGGTTGAGCGCGAGCGCGCCATCGATCCATAGCATCAGCAGTCTTTCCGTCGTCACGAGCGCGCCGGCCCGGTCCACCACCGCGCAACGGCAGCCCTCGCCATCGAAGGCCAGACCGATATCGGCCTGCGACTGACGCACCGTCGCGATTAGCCCCCCCAGGTCGCTCGCTTGGCTCAAGTTGGCCGGCCGGAAGGGGAGCGTGCTATCGATCTCACAAAAGATCTCGATCACCTTATGGCCCAGGGCCCTGAGCAGGGTGCACGCGACCGGACCCGCGACGGCGTTCCCGCCGTCGACGACCACCGTCAAGCCGTGAGGAAAGGCCAGCGCGATGTTTTCAGTGACTGCCTGGACATAGGCGAAGCCGATCTCGGGACACTGCAGAGATCCGGCGCCAATGCGATAGGACCCACTCGATAGCCGCGCCTGCAACACCCGTAGCGTTTCGGCGGGCGACCGATGTTCGTGCAGCACGAACTGCAGGCCGTTGTACGGATCGGGTTCGGCACCGCCCGTGACCATGACCCCTGCCTCGGTCGCCAGGTAATGGGCGGCAAAGCGCAGTACGGGCGCCGGGACCATACCGATGTCGATCACATCGCACCCGCTCGCGCGTATCCCCCGTATCACGTCCTCGGTGAGCACGCCACCCGAAGCGCGCGCGTCACGGCCGACCACGACCTCCTGGCGACCGCTGTCGTGAGTGACGCTACCGAAGGCGTGGCCCAGCTCGCGGATCACCTCACCCGTCAAGGTCGCGCCCACAACCCCGACGACCCCGTCCTCGCGAAACACGGATCCCGATACCATCGTACGGGCCAAGGTGTCGGGCCCTGCCGGGGACATCTCGACGGGCGATCCTGCAACGTCATGGGGCGGCGTGGACGGATCGTTGGCCGGCGCGGGTTTCGCGTCGGGCGCCCTATGATCACCGCTGCCCGGCTGGTCATTCACCACGACCTCGGCGGCTCTGGTGAACGCGGCCCCATTCGGCGTTGCAGCCGCAACGACGCCGATGCTCAACCGTTTGCGCTGCAAAAACAGGAGTCCCGTCAACATGCCGGCGCCCGTGACGACCCAGGCGCTTACACCGATCCATCCCCATTCTCGATCCGGCCCTCTCCAGGAAGCGATCGCCCGCTCGGCCGCGCTCATTGGCGGCCAATAGGCGATGACCCAAAGCGAATCTGGAATGTGGACTCGAGCCACCGGTTCGCTGGTCTTGAAGGTCGGCTCCCCGTATCGAGCGAGGGTCGTAACGTTGACCCCTGGGTTAGCTTGTTGTACCTCGATGTAGCCTTCGGGGGCTGTCGATCCTTGTCCCCGGGCTTCGAGTAGGCGAGGGGTCAGACTGAGATGAATGAAGCCGAGTAGCTTCCCCGCGCCGCCTCCTACCCGCTCGATGAGGACGATGTGTTGCTTTGGGTCTGCGGGCAGCACGACCTCGGCCGGGATCACCCCTCGATTCTCAACGGCCTGCTGCATCAGGTACAGGGCCGTATAGGTCAGCGGCGGGTCTGATTCCAGGTCCACACGGATGTTATCCCTACGAATCAATCGAATACGCAAGGCCTGTGGCACTCGCCTAACGATTTCGGCTTCGACCTCCTTGAGAGCGGGCGTTGCGGGTGCCTCGAAGTGGCGGACGAGGTCCGGATCAATGCTCCACAGCCGGAGCGTTCGACGCGTTGCCTCGAGTTTCTCCGCGATGCCGTGGGCCCAGTCTTGAATGGCCTGGGGAGCGGGGGTCGGTCGGAGCGGTACATCGGTGGCGGCCCACGCGGCTGGGAGTGGGTACGGCCATGGCCCCGACACCATGCTACCGAACAGTGCAATGATCGAAATGATCGAGAGGCGCGTTTTGGCTGTCACCGATGCGTAGAACAATTTTTGTTTACTCTCAAGGAGTTAGCCCCTAAAGCCTGCGTCGGAAGGAGTCGTTAACCACGACCTCCGATCCCCGTTTGCCGCGGGAGCTTAGCGGCCACGCCAGCCCGTCGATTGACGTGATCCGTGAATGCAACGCCCAAAGTGGGTGGGATAGGCACAATGTGTGCCTCTGTAGGGTCCACACTGTCGCAAGCACATCCAACCCGATACCGCCGTCCATCATGGTCCCCAGCCCCTTTGCCCAGGAGGAAAGGCCTGTCGCCGCCGAAAACCGACGCTTCATCCGGTATCACATCGCCCTCCGGGCCACCCTGTTGAGCCGGAGATGCGGCGCAGGACCTTGCATCATTCGAAACTTTTGCGGCGGGGGGATGTATCTCGCCGTGGCCGACGATTGTCAGCCCGAGGCTCTGGCTCAGCTGCGACACTTGGGCCCCGGCGACGGGCTCGTGCTTCGTTTCAGTGTTCCTACCTCCGGCGGTACGCCTGGTTTCGAGATCCGTGCTACGGTGGTCTGGGCCGCTGCGGGCAAGCTCGGTATCGCGTTCAGCGGTGACTACCCGGAGGCCGTCACGGCCCTGGTGGGAACTGCCAAAGGCCAAGGATGTGAGCGCTTCCCCGGCCCCACCATCGATCCCGTACGGGGTTCGGCCGCGGCGCTACCCCCGAGGCCGATATTGCAGGCCATCGTTGGACACTGCCAACCGCTTGCCCTAGACGCCTTGACGGAATCGTGTAAGCGCTGCTTCGACAAGCTCGATCAGGACCTGTTTCAGGCGACCCTGGGGTCCAAGAGCAATCAAGAGCAGACACCGTTCCTCGATGCGATGATCCTGGTGCGTGGACAACGTCAGCGCCTGGGGCAGGACATCCTCGCCCGCGTGGCCCACGACCTCGAACGGCTCGCACAAGGTAAACCGCCGCTCGCATGCAGCATTCCCGGAACGGGTACGGCGCCTGGGAAGGAATCGCTCTCCTTGGTGACGAAGGAGGATCTCGAGGACTTCCTCGCGTTGTCGAACGTGGTGGCGAGGCTCGAGATACACCTCAAGGCACCACTCCTCCCCATCGAGCGGGGCCTCGCTCTGCTCTTGAGTTGCCCACCCGAAAAGCTCCGCAATCCTCTCGCCCCGGCCAATCTCTGCCACGTGTTCTCCAGCGTATTCCAGAGCTTGAGAATCGTCTCGCCGCAGATCGAGCTTGCTTACCAGGCGTGGGAAACCGCGTTGCTCGAACGCCTTGGGGAGCTGTACGCTAAGATCGAGGAGCGGTTCATGGAGCAAGGAATCGTGCCACACGCGGAAGCCCGTCGCCCCGTTGCGCGATCCGCCCCGCGTATCGTCCGCGCACGGGAGTGGGAGACCGAGCCGGGCGGAATGCACCCCGGACGACCCGCGTCTTCGGGGAAGCGCGGGGCCGGGCGGTTGTCGACCGAACGGTCGACCAGCACGGTGCCACGCGGTGGGAACACGGAAGTGGCCGCCGGCGCCGTGTTCAACGACATCGATTGGGATCCGGTAGACTCGAGCGGTGATCTCGCCCCGCCACCCCACAAGCTGGCGGCCCTCGAGAGTCTGGCCGCCGTGTTGCGGGGACAGACGCCCGGCGCCTCGCACCCCACGACGGTGGACCTCACGCGCGCAGCTACCCGCCCACCGGCCACTGCGGGTGCGGCGTTCTACACCGCCCCGCAGATCCGTGACGCCTTGATCCGTTTGCAGGAAACCGGCGCCATCGCGCAAGACCCAGGGGCGCCGGACGACAGTTTCACCGAGCGGTTGGTCGGGGCGCTCGCCGCGCAGGATGGCCCACCCGATCGGAGCTTTCGACCTCAAGACCTGAGAACGATTGAGATCGTATCGAGACTCGTCCCTGCGCTCGCCCAAGGCGATCGGGTCGGTCATTCGCGAGCGTCGCAGATCGAGAGGATCGCGCCGCATCTCTATCACACGGCCCTGTGTGACCCGAGCTTCTTGAGCGATCCCGAGCATCCCACGCGGCGGCTGCTGGAGACCTTGATGCGCCTTCAGGCCGGCGCGCCGGAGGACGCGTGGCGCGAGATTGAGTCGGCCGTCACGGTGCTCGTCCAGGGCAACGCGGACGACACCCTCGGCGGCCCGTCGGCCGTATCGAACGCCCTGGAAGCCCTGCAATGTATCGACAAGACACGACAGGCGCGGCACGCACAAAACCTGCGGGAGTTCATCACCGGCTGCGAGGCGCAGCAGGCATTCTTGAGATCCAGACACCAACTGGCCAAAAGAGAGTCGAGCGCGACGGCACCGTCCACACCGCCGCCATCGCACCAGCCCCAAGCGTGGACCTTTTGGCTGGATCGCGCAAGGCGTCTCCAGATCGGCGACGCTCTGCAGTTTTCGAAGGGGACACAGGCCGGCCAACGACTTGAGCTTGCCTGGGTCGGAGACGGGCATAGCCCTTTGATGTTCGTGGACGCCGAGGGCAAGAGGGCCGGCAGTTGGACGTTGCAAGAGCTGGCCATGCTGCTCAGGACCGACGCGGCGAGCCTCGCCGACCCTGCGGCACGCTCCCCTGTGGATCGAGCGTTCCAGTCGGTGCTGCATTCGCTCTTTTCGGATCTATGCCAGCAGGCGATCGGCGGAGCGACCTGCGAAACGACGCCGACCTCGAGGGCCGCTCACGAGGCGGCTGAATCTTCCCCTGAACCGGAAAGCGGCGAGGGGCTCTCGCAATATCCCCCGCCGCAGCCCGCCCCGGATTGGGCCGCGTGTCTGAAGCAGGCGCTGGACGGAGAAGCGTTGGAGCTCTGGTTCCAACCTATCGAATCGCAAATATCCCGGTCGGTCATGGGCCTGCGTCTAGTCCCGAGGATCCGATTTGCCGGCCAAGTCCTGCACCCGCCCGAAGAGACAGAAGACGAGGAGCTCACCGCAAGGCTCCGAGAGCTGGGGCGTCGGGTCATACGAGACACGCTCGGGTGGTTGGCTGCACGCAGCGAAGGGTGGCAGGTTGAGATATTGGTAATCGCGCTGTCACCTATTCAGCTCACGGATCCGCTGCTCATCGAGTACACCATCGAGCGACTCATGGAAAGCACGGTCCCCCCCAGTAAGCTCTGTTTCGAGCTTGCCGAGGCAACCGTGCTCGCCCATCCCATGGAGGTGCTGCATGCGGTTGGAACGCTGCGCGAGCTTGGTTGTCGGATCTTGATCTCTGGACTGGGTGGGCGCGGTGCACTGGGGGACTACTTATCGCGCGTGTCGGCCGATTTCCTCGCCGTCGACCGGCGTTTTATCGCCGGAATGGTCACCCGCCCGCACGACCTCGCGGTCGTCAAATCGAGCCAGGAAATGGCGCGCACGCTCGGACGAAAGATGCTCGCCGAGGGTGTCGAAAGCGACGAGCAAGGGCGCATCATCGGCGACCTCGGTATCGATTATCTCGTGGGACCACTACGGCCTCCGCCGCATCTGCACGCGGAGTCAGGCTGACGCATGGTCCGACCTGAGACGATCGGTCGATACCGCATCACCGGCCTCGCCGGCCGGGGTGCCATGGGTATCGTGTACGCCGCCTTCGACCCTTTGGTGGACCGCAAGGCCGCGATCAAGGTGCAGGGGAACGAGGAGCCGGGCGACGAGATATCGATGCAGCATCGCCAGCGGTTATTCTTCAACGAGGCTCAGGCGGCGGGGGCGCTCGACCACCCGAACATCGTCAAGGTCTACGACGCCGGGTCCGTCGACGACAAATGTTACATCGTGATGGAGTATGTGGAAAATGCCGATTCCCTGCGATCCTATACGCGATCGGATAACCTCTTACCGATTGAGACCGTCGTCCAGCTCATGCGCGAATGTGGTGATGCCTTACACTATGCGCATGAGAGGGGGATAACCCATCGCGATATAAAGCCGGCGAACATCATGCTGACCCAAAGCAAGCACGCCAAGCTCGTCGACTTTGGCATCGCCCAGCGCATCAAATCGGACGACTGCACCGTCTTGGTCAGTAACGGGTTGGGGACGCCCCGCTACATCTCACCCGAACAGTTCCGCAACGAGCAGGTCACCGGCCAATCCGACATCTATTCGCTCGGCGTCGTATTCTACGAGCTGCTCTCGGGACAACCGCTCTTCGCCGGAAATACATTACCGGCGCTGGTCGGCGAGATCTTCCATAAAATCCCGCCACCGATCGACTCGTTACGGAACGAGGTGCCGCCGGCACTGAGCCGCATCCTCCAACGTTGCCTCGAAAAAAGTCGGACGGCGCGTTACCAAAGCGGAGCCGAGCTTGTCGCGGACCTGGACCGGCTGGCCGCGGGCGTCGGCAATCGTTCGCTCACGTTGAGCCATGATGAACGGCTGCGCAAGGCTCGCGGACTGAAGTTCTTCGCCTCGCTCTCCGACACCGATCTCGCCGAGGTCGTCAAGGTCAGCCACTGGGCCTCCTATCAGAATGGCGCGTGTATCGTCGATGAGGGGTGCAGCAAAGCGAGCTTCTATGTCTTGGTATCCGGAGAAGTTTCTTTGCGGTTCAATCGTCGAGAGATCGCAACGCTCGGGGCCGGGGAGTGCTTCGGTGAGGCGGGGTATCTCGGGGAAGGCCCGCAGAGCAACGCGGTCCTCGCTAACGGTCCCGTGCTGGTGATGGAGGTGGCCAGGCCACTGCGCGAATGGGCCGCGCTAGCGTTGCAGATGCGACTGACGAAAGTCTTTCAGCAGGTCCTCATCGAACGGATCACCCAGCTCAGCAGGCGTCTCAGCAGCCGACTCGATGGTACGGCGCTTGGGGCGTGATCCTATCTCAGTTCAGGGTTCTGCCGCCAGCTGTCGGAAACGCTGGATATCGGCATCGAACTTCCGGCGCACCACCTCCTGTTCTTCGCGTTTGGTGGTAATGAACGTCCGGCTCTGTTCGATCTGGGCACGGATGCGGTCCATGTCGGCAGCCATCGGCGCAGTGGGGATCTGGCCCTGGCGTTCTAGCGCCGCGGCGCTGGAAACCATGCGATCGAGGTGATCTTGCAGTTTCTCGATCTGCCCCTGCATGAGTTGGATCTCCCCCGCAAGGACGGCGATCCTACCGTCGCGGGCCAGCATCAGGTCGTGTTCGCTATCAAAGGTGTCCAAGAGCACGCGGTCCGCCCGGGCCTCGTCTTCGCCCCGCCGGTCTTCCTCCGCCTTCCGTTCGGTCCGCCACTGTTCTTCTCGAAGCTCGGCGATAGTCTTGGCACGGCGCTGCTCTCCTATTTTGACGCCGTAGGTACTGAATTTACTGTGCCCTTGCTGGGCAAACTCCGAAGGCACGCTATTGCCGCACTCCCGTACTCCATCTCGGCCGGCCCAACACTTTATCTGTGTCGCCGCCGAGGCGGTCCCCGTCAGTCCCAGTACCAATAAGAGGGCGCCGCAGGCGCGCCCGCCGTAGCTATCCATAGCCCTATACCCTCGCTTGGTGATACCTGAGATCTCTATCCGGCCGGCCCGAACGGCAACTTGTCCGCGAAGAAATGAGCAAAAGTGATTCCAGATCACGGGAAAAGCCCCGCAAGCACTACCGGGCGTGGGGAGAGCCAATCTAAGCCATTGATTATGGTGGCTATGGGTGGACTCGAACCACCGACCTCAGCATTATGAGTGCCGCGCTCTAACCGGCTGAGCTACATAGCCAAGCGCCCCGGCGCCGCAGGACGGGTAACGACCGGCACGAGGAGCGGTGGATTGTGGGAAGGGATGTTATTGATGTCAAGCATGACCACCTGCACGCGCGCGGGCAGCGTGCGAGCTAGCTAGCGGGCGCCGTAGACGACGATGGTCTTTCCCTTGACGAAGATCAGGTCCTGCTCGGCGAGCGACTTCAGGACCCGGCCCACGACTTCGCGCGAGCAGCCTACGATCCTCCCGAGCTCCTGCCGGGTGATGCGGATCTGCATGCCGTCCGGATGCGTCATGGCATCGGGTTCCTTGCACAGGTCCAGCAGGGTACGTGCGATCCGTCCCGACACGTCCATAAAGGCTAAATCTCTCAACCTGCGGTTAGTCTTCAACAATCGCAACGCGAGCTGATGGGCGATGAGGAAGATGACGTCCGGGAAGATCACGGGCAGGCTCTTCAGACGCGCATAGCCGATATGCGCCACGTGGCAGGGGCTACGTGCGCGCACGAAGGCCGTTCTGTTGGGACTGTCGGTCAGCAAACCGATCTCGCCGAAGAACTCGCCCTCGTTGAGGTAGCCGAGGACGATCTCGCGGCCGTGCTCGTCTTCGAGCAGGACGGTCACGGACCCGCTCACGATGTACAAGAGATCGTCGGAGGGCTGCCCGCGGGCGATGATGGGCGCCCTCGCCGCGTAACGGGTGAGGCGGCAGTGCGGCATGAGACTGGCGATGAGATCGTCCTTATCCGACTTCGCTGTTGAGGTGAGTGTCATGGCGGTGTCATCGGCAGGGTCGGTTTCGCGCGCCGGCACCGCGGGGCAGGAGCTGTGGTAAGCTTCGGTCCGACAACCGCTCGGATACGCGAATGAAAGGCACGGTTCGGTGGATAGACGATGCGCTGTTCCTGGGAGAATCGGGGAGCGGGCATTCGGTGGTGATGGATGGTCCCCCGGAAGCGGGCGGTCGCAACCTGGCAGCGCGGCCCATGGAGATGCTGCTCCTCGGTCTCGGCGGGTGTATGGCCTTCGACGTCGTGCGTATCCTCAGGAAGGCCCGTGTTCGGGTCAGGAGTTGCCAGGTCGATCTCACAGCCGAACGTGCCCCCTCGCCCCCAAAGGTCTTCACCCGGATCCACATTCATTTCGTTTTGATCGGCGAGGGTCTGTCGAAGGACCACGTCGAACGGGCCATCAGCCTGTCGGCGGAGAAATACTGCTCGGCCTCGATCATGCTGGGAAAGACCGCCGAGATCACGCACGACTTCGAGATCATCGCCGGCTTTCAGGCATTGGATCAAACGGCGGCGCAGTAGGTCCCCGGATCGGTGTTCACGGCCATATGCTTGGCGACGCGATCGACCAGGCTCATCGCGTCGTCGCCCTTGCGCCAGGCGGTGACCCCCAGGCCGATCTCGACCGACGGTCCCTGCTCCGCCGCATCAATCAGACCGTGGCGGGCCATCTCGTCGCGGAGCTTGTGCATGAAGGCCTGCGCGGACTCCAGACCGGTTTCGGGGAGAACGGCCAGGATATTGTGGCGGTTCCAGCGCCCCGTGATGTCCACCCAGCGCAGGCGCTCCTTCAGAAACGCGGCTATCCGAACCACGACGGCATTGACCCGGTCGTCCGAGTGTCCGGCCTGCACCTCTCCCACCGGCCATACCCGTATGACCAGGATTGCGAGGGGATTGTCGTAGCGCCGGCTCCTCGAGACCTCCGCGACCAAGACGGCCAGGACGGCCTGCTGGGTGAGCAGACCACTGGCCGCATCCATCTTCGCGGGGTCCTGAACCCCGAGGACCAACCCCCGGCGGGTTCTGGCCCGTTCATAGTGCGTCACGTCCCAAAGACACCCGACGCGCGCAGGCCTCCCCATAGCCGTCGCCACACGTCCGGCGATGCACTCCAACCAGCGGTCGGTGTCGAGTGCGGCCCCCGGCACGTGGTAGATCTCCGCCACCGGATAGAGCGTCAATACCTTGCTCGCCGGAATGTCCTCACATGAGCGGCCGACGAGCGCATCGCGCGGCACGCCGATCTGCGTACTGAGCGCCTGGTTGGCCCAGGTGATGATTCCGTGGTCGTCGGCCACCCAGATCCCGATGGGCAGGGACTCCAGGACATCGACTGCGAGACTCGGTACTAGATTCGAGCTGACCATGGTCATCCGCGTTCCTCCCACGCTTCAGAAGTAGATGCGATCACCCCCTAGCGGCGCAGCTATGAGGCCCTTGAGATGCTTTTAGGTGAGATAGGCCCATCGCGGTTGTCATGCGGCTAGTGCCGGCTACGGTCGGGTGCCAGGCCGGCCCCGGGCGCCCACCGACGTGTACGACCAGTCTACTCCTGCTCCGTGCCTGCGTGGGCACCGTACCGGCTCGTGTCGGGGTGCATCGGCCGCCGGCTGGATCGTTGTGAGATACTGTAGTGATGGAGTGGCGGCTGCGTTTCACGCGCCGACCGTCCCGGAATCCGATCCTCGCACCGATGGGCTCCCGGCGCGGCGCTCCGCCATCGGCCCGTGTGGCCTCATGCTTGGGGGACGCAGCCATGACCGCACTTCTCGATCGTGTCCCGAACCACCAACCGGCGACACCGGGCGTAGCGGAGACCCGCGGTCCCGGCGATCCGGACAGGCCGCTCGCCGTCAAGAGGCGGATCGCCAAGGATCAGATCCATTTTCACAAGCTGCAAAAACGGCTGCGGCGCCACGTCGGCGAGGCCATCCAGGACTTCCGGATGATCGAGGCAGGCGATCGTGTCATGGTCTGTCTCTCCGGCGGCAAGGACTCCTACACCCTGCTCGACATCCTCATGAGCCTGCGCCGCAGCGCCCCGGTCGATTTCGAGATCCACGCCGTCAATCTCAACCAGAAACAGCCGGGCTTCCCCGAGCAAGTGCTGCCAGATTATCTCGCGACATTGGGCATCTCGTTGCGGGTCATCGAGCAGGACACCTACCGCGTGGTTCGGCGTGTCGTCCCGGACGGCAAGACCCAGTGCGGGCTGTGCTCGCGGCTCCGGCGTGGCGCCCTGTACCGCTTCGCGCGCGAGCACGGCATGACCAAGATCGCGCTCGGCCACCACCGCGACGACATCGTCGCGACGTTCTTCCTGAACCTGTTCTTCGGCGGCCGGCTCAAGGCGATGCCGCCCAAGCTCCGGAGCGACGATGGGCGGCACGTGGTCATCCGGCCGCTCGCCTATTGCACCGAACGGGACATCGCGGCCTATGCCACGGTGCGCGCCTTCCCCCTCATCCCCTGTACGCTGTGCGGCTCGCAGCCCAACCTCCAGCGGGTCGCGATCAAGCGCATGCTGCATAGCTGGGCCAAGGATTCGCCAGGGCGCATCGAGACTATCTTCCGCAGCCTCCAGCACGCCGTCCCCTCGCACCTGCTCGATCCCCGGCTGTTCGACTTCGTCGGGTTCGGGGGCAATAGAGAGGATCCAGAGGACGAGTGGCTCTAACCGCCGCAGGCGTTCCGCCAGGACGCGACGCATTCGTCACCCCGACTCACGCGCTACGCTCACCTGCGGCGTGCGCCTAGCGGGCACCGGAAGACGAACGATAGCCCTTGATACGCCGCCACAAGGTGGTCCTGCTGATCCCGAGGGTGTGTGCCGCCCGCGTCAGGTTGCCCTCGTGGAGCGCGATGGTCCTGAGGACCGCGTGCTGCTCCAGGTCCGCCAGACTTGAACCGGTCGCGGCCTGCGCGCCATCACCTCGCGCCGGAAACCACTCGCCGGGTTCGATACAAGCGCCCGTGGTGAACAACAGGGCCCGCTGGATCAGGTTCTCCAACTCCCGCACGTTGCCGGGGAAATCATATGCGCACAGGAGGCCGAGGGCCTCGGCACCGAGCCGGCTCACCCCGGGGTTGATGCGCGGGCCGTGCTTGTGGATGAAGTGCCTCGCCAGACGCGGGATGTCCTCGCGCCGTTCCCGCAGGCTCGGGACCACGATGGAGACGACGTTCAACCGATAATAGAGGTCCTCGCGAAAGCCGCCTCGTTCGATCTCCGCGCACAGGTCCTGGTTGCTGGCTGCGACGACGCGAACATCGACCGAAAGGGATCGGGTATCACCGAGGCGCCGTAAAACCCCTTCCTGCAGGACCTGCAGGAGCTTGACCTGCGCGGCCAGACCGAGCTCGCTAACCTCATCCAGGAAGATCGTCCCCCCATCGGCGACCTCGAACAGCCCCGGCTTGTCCTGCACGGCCCCTGTGAACGCGCCCCGCCGATAGCCGAACAGCTCGCTCTCGCACAGCGTCTCGGGCAGGGCCCCGCAGTTCTGGGCAATGAACGGAGCATCGCGCCTTTTGCTATGGCGGTGCAGCAAGCCGGCGAGCAGGCTCTTGCCGGTCCCGGTCTCACCGCTCAGTAACACGGTGATGTCGGCGCCGGCGGCGCGCTTGGCGAGCTCCATGGCCCGCCGCATCGCAGCGCTTTCCCCGATCACCGCGGGCACCTCGGCAGCGATCCGATCGCTTGCCGATCCCACCAGCCCAATAGCAAGCTGGGGCGCGGGCCTTGCAGCTACTTCAGCATATCCCCGCCGCTCCGTTGCGAGAACCCTTACCGATCCTGCCTCCATCATTTTGGCCCCCTTTCATGAGCTATTCATGAACTATGCGGGTTTCGTCCGGCATCGGTCACTAGTGAGCCGGGGACCGATGCCTTCCTCTCCTAAGCTACCGTTCCTGCACGGGGGGGGTCTGTGAACCAGTTCACAGCGGATCTGTGAGCTAATCCCCGCCACCCGATCCCGGATCGGAGGGCCGTGCCCATGCGCTGCCCGGATGAACGCGTAGTTTCAGACTGGAACACCTGAACAATCGCTGTTTCATCCTGAAACAGTCCCTTGCCCTTCGTAGTATCAACGCCTGATCGGCAGTAACCCACGAAAACCCCCGTCGCGGTTGGGCGACAGCGGATTTTAACCGTCTTGCTTCGTCCGTGGCACGGTGTTTGTGATACCTGGCCCGCAACGCAATTCGTTCTGGGCCATATCCGATTCGGCGATGCAGCAGAACGAATCGCGGGCGTAACCACAGTGATTACTGTGGCATTGGTACACTCAACATTGACGGAGAATCGAACATGAAACGACCGATGTTAACCGCGTTGACGATAGCACCACTATTAGCTCTGACGGGTGGGGTTGCACAAGCGGAGATCTGCTACAAGCTGAATCCATTCCCTGATATCCTCAGACTTAGTATCCATACTGACCAGGGGACAACCGGGGATAGCCATGAAGACGTATTCGGCAACTGGGTTGCTAGACTTGGATCGACCCCGGCGTACGCGAAGCCAGTGACAGGAGCCCGAGAGCTCAACACAGGCAGTAATACTGTTAGGCGGCTTGGAATTCACTCCGCCAATGACACGACGTTCTTCGCCGGGAACGATGCTTGCGTGCTAGATGGGATCCCCGGTGGCGCGTGGAGCCTCTCTTGCAATAATCCAGGTCCCGTATTCCAAAATAATGGCAGTCCCCTTTCCGTCGTTTCATGCACTGGCGCTGGCGTTTTCAATTCCACGGAGGGTCCCTCAGCGGGCGAGTAAAAAGCCAGCGTCAATCCTACAACCGGGGTAACCCTTCACAAAGATGTGCTCCTAGGGCGCGTGCGATGCGCGCGCCCTTCTTTAAAGTAAAAATCAAGTCCCCTTGTCCATCGGCCACACCTTGGGTGGTGATACCTGGGGCCTCCTTTCGGGTGTTCACCCGATAACACTTTGCGCCTCTCAAGAACTTCACCCGGCGCTAGGTGGCTACGGAACAAATCCTCGCCCGATCCCCCGGGTATACGCGGCCAAACGCCCGATCCCCTCGCCCATGCGCACCGACCCGTGTGCCAGGAGCCTCGGCGCCCAGGACACGACGCCGGGGCTGAACAGAAGGATCACGGTCGAGCCCATGTTGAAGCGACCCATCTCGGCGCCTTTTTCCAGCCACACCGGTGCGGTCCCCGGCCGGTCGTAGTCCATCACCTGCAGGCCGGGGCCCTGGGTGGGGATCGGAAAGGCCGCTTCCAGGTTCCCGACGAACAGGGCGCCGACCATAACGATCGCCATGGGTCGGGCCTCGTTCTCGAACGGGTGACGAGCCCCGTGTGCGCGATCATAGCCGGGGCAGGTCATCCACCCCCTCGGCGCCCGATACGTGCTGGTTCGCAAGAGCCCCGTCCTTCTCGGCGGGCCGGCAGCTTCGGTTCATGTGCATGTGGAAGCCGTGCGTCGCGGGCTGGAGATCGCCCAGGAACGGCCGCAGCGCGAAGCCCCCGGCGCTGTCCTTGGCCGTGACGGTGCCCTTCACCACATGGAATGTCGTTTTCTTGTCCCTCGGCGCGGCGGAAGCGATCATGCCCGGTTCGGATATAATATGATCTCGCCTCCCGACGAGACACGAGGATCGGTCTATGCCTAGCTTACGAGAACAGGTTTGGATCTCGGCAGACGAGTACTTGGAGGGAGAAAAACGGAGCCCGCTCAAGCACGAGTACGTGGCGGGCCGGGTCTATGCGATGGCGGGGGGCAGCGTGGCCCATAACCGCATCGCCGTCAATTGCGCCTTTCTCTTGCTTACCAAGCTCCGTGGCGGGCCCTGCTGGGTATTCGTCGCGGACCTCAAAATCCGCATCGGGTCGGCCGAGGTCTTTTACTATCCCGATGTCGTCGTTTCTTGCCACCCCGAAGACCTCAAGCCCGATGCCTACCTTATTTCACACCCCACACTCGTCATCGAAGTGCTGTCGCCCTCGACCGAGCGCGTCGACCAGGAGGAGAAACTGCTCCATTATCGTAAGCTCGACAGCCTTCACGAATACGTGCTGGTCTCCCAGGACGCGATGCGGGTGCAGATCTACCGTCGTGCGGGAGGGAACTGGGGTACGGAAACGCTAGGCCGGGGTGAGCGGCTCAGGCTCGATTCGGTCGAATTGGACTTGTCAATCGAAGCGCTGTACGAAAACGTCCGGCAATAGCGGGCTTGGGCGGACCCGGGGCTGCGGGAACCGCGTCGAGATCAACCGCTCGCCCCCGCGCTCCAGGTACCGACCGCCTCGCCCATGCGCACCGACCCGTGTGCCAGGAGCCTCGGCGCCCAGGACACGACGCCGGGGCCGAACAGAAGGATCACGGTCGAGCCCATGTTGAAGCGCCCCATCTCGGCGCCTTTTTCCAGCCACACCGGTGCGGTCCCCGGCCGGTCGTAGTCCATCACCTGCAGGCCGGGGGCCCGGGTGGGGAACGGAAAGGCCGCTTCCAGGTTCCCGACGAACAGGGCGC
>JBQTJM010000433.1:0-6034 GCA_052387115.1 Gammaproteobacteria bacterium
CACCCTCGGGGATCAGGCGAGCTATCATCGTCCCCATGACCGCTTCGATCGACCGACGTCTCTGTATCGCGCCGATGATGGACCGCACCGACCGCCACTGCCGGTATCTCCTGCGGCTCATCTCCCACCATGTGCTCCTGTATACCGAGATGGTGGCGACCGGCGCCTTGCTGCACGGCGATCCGGCGCGCGCCCTCGTCCATGACCCGGCCGAGCACCCCCTGGCCTTGCAGCTCGGGGGCAGCGCGCCCGAGGCCCTCGCGCTGTGCGCGCGCCTGGCCGAGGACTGGGGTTTCGATGAGGTGAACCTGAACCTGGGATGCCCGAGCGAACGGGTCCAGGAGCACCGCTTCGGCGCCTGTCTCATGGCCGAGCCCGAGCGCGTCGCGACCTGTATCACCGCCATGCGCGCCGGAACTAGCTTGCCCGTGACCGTCAAGACTCGGCTCGGGATCGACGATCGCGATTCCTACGACGAGCTCTGTCAATTCATCGGTGCCGTCTCGGCCGCCGGCTGCCGGACCGTGATCCTGCATGCCCGCAAGGCCTGGCTCCAGGGGCTCTCCCCCAAGGAGAACCGTGAGGTCCCACCGTTGCGCTACGACTGGGTACACGTGCTCAAGCGCGATTTCCCGATGCTCGAGGTCATCATTAACGGCGGGCTCACCGGCCTCGAAGCGGTCGAAGCGCAGCTCGCACACGTGGACGGGGTCATGATCGGGCGCGAGGCCTACCGCAATCCCTATCTCCTCGCCGACGCGGATCGCCGGTTCTTTGGCGCGCTGCTCCCCGCGCCAACGCGTGCCGAGGTCCTCGCCCGCTACCAAGACTATATGCGCCGCGAACAGGCGGCGGGCACCCCTTTCCATCACATGACCCGGCACCTCGCGGGACTGTTCCTGGGGCAGCCCGGCGCCCGCCAATGGCGCCAGGGGCTGGTAACCCGTGCGGCTCCGGGCCGGGCGGATCGGGGCTTGTTCGTTGCATAATTCACCTGTGTGGCGTGGGGTAGACGAATTTCTGTCGGTTTGCGTCCGGCGGCGGCGAGGCCGCCACGCCTAAGAGAGCACGCATGCCGTACGTAGACGCCTCGGAGCTCCTGTGGCGCGCGCAAGCGGGGGCCCGGGACGAGACGGGTGCGGTTCGTGACAGCGCACTGGCCGGGCTCAGGCTCCTCGTTCTCGCCGGGGCCGATCTCTACCAGCGTTTCGTCGAGGAGACCGATTCCCATTGGGGGATCGCCCACAGCCATGCCGAGCGCGCCCCGGAGGCCCTCGAGATGTTACGCGCGGCGGCCACTCAGGGGCGCGCCTACGACCTCTGCCTGATCGATGAGACCCTGGCCGGAAGTGGGATATCGCTGGCGCACGAGATCGGCCAGGACGCGCGGCTCGCACGGCTCAGGGTACTGATACTCAGCGATCGGCCGGACGCGGCACGGCGCCGCTGGCGCATCCCGCACGTGGTCGGGGTGCTCACCAAACCCTTGTGCCGTTCGGACCTCCACCGCTGCATCGCCGAGGTCCTGGAGCAGGGTCCCGAGGCCGCCGAACGCGCACGCGTCCTCATCGTCGATGACGACGCCGGCACCCGCTACGTCATCCGCAGCATCCTCGCCAATGACGGCTATCGTATCGAGGAGGCCGAGGGGGCGGCCCAGGCGTTGGCCCTGTGCGAGCGCCGCATGCCGGACCTCGTTCTGATGGACGCGCACATGCCGGAAACGGACGGGTTCACGGCCTGCACCCGGATCCGTGGCCTCGGCGCCGGCGAACATCTGCCGGTCTTGGTCATCACCGCCCTCGACGATGAGCACACCATCGATCGCGCCTTTGGCGCCGGGGCCACCGACTATATCCCGAAGCCCTTGAACTTCGCCGTGCTGCGCAAGCGCGTGGCGCGCTTGCTGGCCGCGAGCCGCGCCGAAGAGCGCGTGCGGCGGCTCGCCTTTCATGATCCCCTGACCGGCCTCCCCAACCGTATGCTGTTCCGTGAGCGCCTGATCGCGCTGCTCGCGCGGGGGCCTGTCGATACCTGCTGTCACGCCGTCTTGTTTCTGGACCTCGACCGCTTCAAGCTCGTCAACGACACCCTGGGCCATGAAACGGGCGATCTCTTGCTCAAGGCCGTCGCGGAGCGTATCACCGGTTGCGTGCGCGCCTGCGATCTGGTGGCGAGGCTGGGCGGCGACGAGTTCACGATCATCCTGGAGCGCATCGCGACACCCGAGGTGGCGGCGGCGGTGGCCAGGAAGATCGTCGAGGTCCTGTCTCACCCGTTCGTGTTCCTGGGCCAGGAGGTCTATGTCGGCGCGAGCGTGGGCATCGCGCTCTACCCGAACGACGGGCGCGATATCGGTACGCTCCTGAAGCACGCCGACATGGCGATGTATCGCGCCAAGCAGGACGGCAACCGCTTCGTGTTCTACAAGCGCGCGATCGGTGAGGGCTTGTCGAGACGCCTGGCGCTCGAAGGGGACCTCCGCCATGCGCAGAGCCGCGACGAGCTGCGCGTCTACTACCAGCCCCAGATCGACGCCCGCACCGCCGAGGTGGTGGGCATGGAGGCCCTGGTCCGGTGGGAACATCCACGCCTCGGGCTCTTGAAGCCGGCGCGCTTCATCCCGCTCGCCGAAGAGACCGGCCTCATCGTGCCCATCGCGGAATGGGTGCTGCGCAGCGCCTGCGCGCAGAACCGGGCCTGGCAGGACCGCGGGCTCGGACCGTTCACCGTCGCCGTCAATGTCTCGGTGCGCCAACTCGTCCAGAACGACCTGGAACGACAGGTCGAGGCCATCCTGCGCGAGACCGGCCTCTCACCGCAGTACCTGGAGCTGGAGCTCACCGAAGGGGCGGTGATGCGCCAACCCGAGGACATGCAGAAGCGCCTGATGCGGATCAAGGAGTCGGGCTGCCGCATCTCGATCGACGACTTCGGGACCGGCTACTCCAGCCTCAGCTACCTCAAGCACTTCCCCTTTGACCGGCTCAAGATCGACCAGTCCTTCGTGCGCCACCTCACCAGCAACCCGGACGACGCGGCCATCACCCGCGCCATCATCGCCATGGGTCACGTCCTGCGCCTGCGCGTGGTGGCCGAGGGGGTGGAGACCGAGGCGCAGCTCCGGTACCTCCAGCGCCTCGGCTGCGATGAGGTCCAGGGTTTCTATGTCAGCCAACCGGTGCCGGCCGAGCGCGTGACGGCGATGCTCACCGAAGTTCGATGCTGGATCCCCAAACCGGTGTCGGCGGACGATCGGCGTGTGCTCCTCATCGTCGACGACGACACCGATGTGGTCCAGGCCTTGTTGCGCCAGCTCGGCAGCGACGACTGCACGGTCCTGACCGCGAAAAGCGCCGGGGCCGCCTTCGAGCTCCTGGCCACCCACGAGGTGCGGGTGGTGATCTCCGATCAGCGCATGCCCGGCATCGACGGCGTCGGCTTTCTGAGTCGGGTCAGGGAGCTCTATCCCGAGACGGTACGCATGCTCTTGACCGCCCATGCCGATCTCGAGCTCATCACCGAGGCCGTCAACAAGGGTTGGATCTACAAGTTCATCACCAAGCCCTGGGAGGCCGGTGAATTGCGCCAACAGCTCCGCGAGGCCTTCGCCCACTACGAGAACGCCACCCAAGAGAAGGCCACCCGGCTGCTCCCAGCGGGGCCGGCAGAGCGCCATGGCGTGCCGGAACAGCGAGCGGTGCCGCCCTGCGGCGCCTGACGACGTACGCTCCCTCAAAGCGAAGCCGCATCTGGACCTCAAGGCGAAGCCGCATCTGGACCTCAAGGCGAAGCCGTATCTGGACCTCGAGGCGAAGCCGTATCTGGACCTCAAGGCGAAGCCGTATCTGGAAAAGGCGGCCAGCCCATCGCCCGTCCGGCCAGGAGGTGGAGGTGGACGTGGAACACCGACTGGCCGGCGTCGGCATTGCAGTTGATCACCGCCCGATAGCCGTCCCTATCGAATCCTCGATCCTTGGCGATCGCGCGTGCCACGAGGAACAGCTTTCCTACCGCCTCGGCGTCGCCGGGCCCGAGGTCGTTCAGGGTGGCGATATGCCGCTTGGGCACGACCAAGACATGCACCGGCGCCCGCGGTTGGATATCGTTGAAGGCCAGCACCTCGCTGTCCTCATAGACGGTGCTGGGGGTGATCCGGCCGTCGACCATCTTGCAGAACAGACAATCCACCATCATCCCATTATATTATTATCTTTTTTGGTATATTTCTTTGTGGCCACTATCAAGACTATCTGGCCACGATGAAGGCGGCGCTGTTACCGCGCAGCACGTGCAGGAGCACAGCGGATTGGAGGCGGTTGACCTGGCCCAGGAGCTCGTCCGGATCCGAGACCGGCACCTGATTGACCGATAGCACGATGTCCCCCTGCCGCAGCCCGTTCCGCCAGGCACGGCTGCCCCGTTTGACATCATAGACCATGACCCCCTCGACCTCGCCATGGGCCGGCGAGCGCTCCGAGATGTTCCCGAAACGGGCGCCTTCGAGGCGCGGATTCTGAAGCGCCGAGCCGCTCGTCACCTGGTCCATCTTGGCCGACACGGTGGCGCTGATCCGGACGCGGTCGTTCTTGCCGAGCAGGCCCTTGCGCAACACCTCCAGGGTGACCTTGTCCCCGATGCGCAGGAGCCCCACCCGATTGCGCAGGCCGCTCGCGTTGCGCACCGGCTTTCCGTTGACCGCCACCACCAGATCGCCGGCCTTGAGCCCCGCCTTGGCCGCCGGCGACCCCTCGACCACGTTCACGACCACGGCGCCCTCTCGTTCGTTCAGGTCGAAGGCCTCGGCCAGATCGGGGTCCAGGTCCTGGAGTTGGACGCCCAATTGCCCGCGCTTGACCTCGCCATGCTGCGCCAGCTGCTCCATGACCTGGCGGGCCATGTTGATGGGGATGGCGAACCCGATCCCGATGCTGCCACCGCTCTGCGAGAAGATCGCGGTGTTGATCCCGACCAGGCGGCCCTGCAGGTCGACCAGGGCCCCGCCGGAGTTTCCGGGGTTGATGGAGGCGTCGGTCTGGATGAACTCCTCGTAGCCCTCGATGCCCAGGCCGCTGCGCCCCAGCGCGCTGACGATCCCCGAGGTCACGGTCTGGTCGAGTCCGAAGGGGTTCCCGATCGCGACCACGAAGTCCCCGACCTTGAGCCCGTCGGAGTCACCGAACCCGAGCGCGGTCAGTCCCTCGGCGGGCACCTGGATCACGGCCACGTCGGTCTCGGCATCGACGCCCACGCGCTTGGCGTCGAGCTTGCGGCCGTCGCGCAGCTTGACCGTGATGTGCTCGGCATTGGCGACGACATGGGCGTTGGTGATGATGAGCCCCCGCCCGGCATCCACGATGACGCCGGATCCCAGGCTCTGAGTCTTGCGCTCGCGCGGCTCGTCGGGCACATCGAAGAAGTGGCGGAAGAGCGGGTCGTCCAGGAGCGGGTTGCGGCCCGCCCGGACCTTGCCTTCGGTCGCAACGTTGACCACGGCGGGCGTGACCTTTACGAGCATGGGCGCGAGACTCGGCGTCTCGCCCCCGAACCAGGGCAAGGCCGCGTGGGCGCCACCGGTCAACAACAGCAGCGCGGCGGCGATGACCGGCGCCCGCGGTACGGCCCTGGATGTCACCCCCTTTGAGTTTTCGTGATGCATGCAGCTCGCTCCCCCAGTGCCCGTGGTCCTCCGCGGTAATTCTTGCACGCCGCGCCCCCGCCTGTCACACCGACGGCATTGGCCCTCTCATCGCCGCCCGTCGCCAGGGCGCCGGTAGGCCGCACTGACCGAGCAATCGTGGGTTAGACGCGCAGCACCAATGGCCTACCCAATCTGCTGCAGGGTCCACGCGCGTCGTAACCCACCGAAAGGCGCTACAAGCTCTAGCAGCCTGTCGGACTTAGCATGGAACTTTTCAAGGGCGGGGCGATCGGATCTGTCAGGGTTCCAACGAGCGCGCGTCCATGAACCATTTCCGTTCCTGTGATCGTGAAACACCGTACCTCTTGCCGCCCTCGCTTGATGACTGGCTGC
>JBQTJM010000434.1:0-3890 GCA_052387115.1 Gammaproteobacteria bacterium
CTTCGCCTCGGCGTAGGGGATGCGGTGGAACATGACCATAGAATAGCGCGGGATGAAGCGTTCGGGATGGCGGTTTTCGAGCCGGAACGCCAGGGCCTTCTTCAATTGGTATTTCGGATCGCGCACTTGGCTGCGCATCTCGAGGTAGTTCTCGATCGAGAGGTCGGCGATGGCTTCGGCGTTGGGCTTGCGCAGGGTCTCGAATTCGGCGAAGGCTTGCGCCCAATCGTCCGGCCATCTCTCCAGGCAGGCGTCCAGGGCACTACAGTCTTCGAACGCGCAGTTCATCCCCTGGCCATGGAAGGGCGCGATGGCGTGCGCGGCATCGCCGAGGACGAGGGCCCGATCACGGACCCGCCAGGGCCGGGTGCGGAGGGTGCAGAGCCTCCCGGTCGGGTGCCGGAAGAACTCGGCAGCGAGATGGGGCATGAGGGCGGCGACATCGGGAAAACGCGCTTCAAAAAAGGCCACGAGCCGGGTCTCGTCGGTCAGGGCGGCGAAGCTGTCCTGGCCCTCGTGCGGGAGAAAGAGCGTCACCGTAAAACCCCCGTCGAGGTTCGGCAGGGCGATGAGCATGTATTCCCGGCGCGGCCAGAGGTGAAGCGCATGCGGCTCCATGCGGAACCCGCCGCCCGCGGCCGGGGGAATGCTCAATTCCTTGTAGCCATGGGCGAGCGGCTCCTCGCTGCAGGCGCCGGATGTGGCCTCGAGGATAGCCTCACGGACCGAGGAATTGACCCCGTCGCAGCCGATCACGACCTCGAAGGGGATGTCCTCCCGGCCGCCCGATCCATCGCACAGTGTGAGCGTTTCTCCGGCGAGATCGACTGCCTCGCAGCGCCTGCCGAAACGGATCCGGACCCTTCCTGTCGCCTCGGCCGCGTCGAGGAGCAGAGCCGTGAGCAGGAGGCGTGAGACCGAATGGATCACCTCGTGCGGCCGCTGCCCGTAGGCTTGCAGCTCCAAGCGCCCGTGCTCGTCGTGCAGCATGCGCCCGCCCATGGGGATGAGGAGCTTCTCGACGTCGTCCATGAGCCCCAGCGCGGCCAGCGCCGCGACGCCCCGGTTTGCGAGCGCGAGGTTGATGGAGCGGCCGGCCGGGACCTTGACCGAGCGCAGATCGGGACGCCATTCGTACACCGTGACGCGATGGCCGCGCCGCGCCAGATAGATGGCCAGGAGCGAGCCCGCGAGCCCCGCGCCGATGAGGGTGATGTGCCGCTCGCCCACGCGTCTAGCGTCTACGGTAGTGGCTTCGGCGCCCCGCTAGCGGCTGGAAAAGCGCGAGCGCGTCGCGGGCGGTGGGGTCGGCACCGAAGGGTTGGTCAGAGAGGCGTTGGCCGGACCCGATGCGCGCGTCCCTGTCTTCAAACGGAGCGCCGCCCCTCGGTAGCCGTGCCGGATCGCGGCGGAACCGATGCACCACCGGGATCGTGGGATTGGCGCAGTTCTTTGGCGAGGGTCCGCGCGAATCGTCGACTGCCCACCTCGTGGAGGGCGAGCTCTGCGCCTGTCTTGACCGTCGTCATCGCCAGCCGACCGACCAAGAACAGCAGCAGCAGGGCGATTCCCCACGCGAGGAAATAGGACGGCCGCAGATCCTCGGAGGCCGAGTGGTCACCTGCGGCCCTTGGTTCCCTCAACCCCGTCCCGCCCGAGGTGTCGACGGACGGCGCAAGCAATCGATCGAGATTCGAGCCGGATGCAACGGCTTTTGCGAAGTACTCGATACGGCTCGGGTCGCGATAAAGATCCCAAGCTTCCAAGATGACCTTGAGCCCTATCCACATCCCTACGAGCACGAGCACCACGCCCAACAGCCGCACAAAGATATCGATGAACGTTGTCATCGTTGATGCGATCTGGGCTTTTCGCGGAGGATCCGGAGCGACGTGTCGCATGGCCATGCTGAATTTGTTTTATCGATAAGGCTCGGTCATTGGTCCAGGGCTGCATAGAACGCTTTTCTTGAAACGCCCGCTTGGTGCGCCATCCACCGGATCAGGTCGTGGGTAAACGGCGCTTTCGGGCAATCCACGGTCACCTTGTAACGCTTCCCGCCGTCATCCTTGACCCAATGCTCGTGCGACGTTCCCGTCTGCGGCTTTGGTGCAAAGCCGAGGTTCTTGAGGATGGTCTTGACCTCCTTGCAGGTCGGCGGTCGGTGTTTCGCCATTACCCATGGCGGTAGCGCGAGGAGGGCTCTAGGGGCACGAGGGAGGTAAACAGCCGCCTGGCTTCCTCATGGAGGGCGCCGACTCTGCTGAGCGCGGAACACCAGTAATACTTGAGCCAATCGCGCGGCGGCGCGCGCCTGGCCAACAACTGCTTGGCGTAGGCTCTATCTTCACCCGCAAGCGCGTCGTAGACGTACTCGGCGATCATGGCATCGAGCTTGTGTTCGACTTCGGCGAACGTATCACCCTGCGCGGCAAGGGAGAGGTCGAGACAAAACGCTTGCCATTGATCGCCGACCTTTTCGGCGTAGCAGCGTAAGAGTAATTGCGTTGGTTTCATGGATGTCCCATTGTTTTTAATGGTGGGCCCGGTAGGACTCGAACCTACGACCAAGGGATACGCTGGGCACAGGCCGGCCCACCTGACCCAGCAGTCGTCCCCACCCCCAAACTCACCCTTGAGCCCCCCAACCATGGGCCGCCCCGACTGAGCGCCCGCAGCGCCGGACCCCCTTCAGACCGCCGAATCACCGCCTAGCCGGTCCGACCAAGCATACTCCATTGCAAGCCCGCGTTGAATCGTCCTATCCTTTATCCTTGCCTCGCCAGCGCTTGGGAGGAAGCGACAGCTCTGGAGTAGCTGCGCTTCGATGATGTCGAAGCCGCGGTCGGACCTCAAGGTTCGCCGTCGACCCTGTTCGATATCACCAAGAGCGGACCCTGATCGCCCGGTCCATGAGGAGTACGCGTCTCCTGCGTGGCTGCGCGTGCAGGGCCGTCCCCCGACGCGTGCAACGCCGTGGAAGCGTTCCGGGTGCAGGATCTCGGCGAGGATCTCGAGGCTGTCCGCGATCCGCGGGCCGGGACGAAGTAGGCCGAGCCGTCACCACACGCTGCGTTGCGCGGCGGGAAGCCCCTCGAAGCCGGGATACGACCGCAGGATCGGAAGGTCCGCGACGGTGCGCTCAACCGCGTACCCGCAATAGGCGAGGACGAGCACCTCGGGCGCGGCCTCCACCACGGCGGCCCTTGCTACCCTTGTCGCCAGCAACGCTTACGTGGGGCCCATCGAGAGGGGTCGATTTGCCGATGACCTCAACGAGATAAACGAGATGCTGGCGGTTTCCTTTTCCGGCGCTCTGTATGGCGCCCAGGCGGTATTGCCGATCATGAAGCGGCAGGGCGCCGGCCACATCGTCAATATGTCCTCGGTGGTTGGTCGCAAGGCCTTCCCGCACTTCGGCGGCTACTCGATCGCCATGCACGCCATCAGCGCCTTCTCGGACGCGCTGCGGCAAGAGCTGCATGGCACTGAGCGCGTGGGGGGCGCTGGATGCCCCGCGCGATACCCTTGGTCTCAAAGAGCACGCGGCCGTTCATATCGCCATCTCAGGGTGTAGGGCTTTCATGCCCAGGCGCCGGAAGCGCTGGACCGATAGCCGAGACAGCGGTATGCGGCGTCGACCAGGCGCTGGCCGCGCTCAGTCAGTCCGGCACCCGCCCCCATCTTGTTCATCGTGTACCCGAGCGACATCTCTGCTTTCGGGTCGGCAAATCCGATCGAGCCGCCGAATCCGGCATGCCCGAATGCCTCCTCAGACAGAATGACGCTGTTGTCCTGGCCGCGCGCTAGCCGGCGATTGTCCATGCTTTTCATGAACCCCAACGAGAACCGCGTGGGCATCAGGAGGACGGCGTCGCGCCCCGTCGCCG
>JBQTJM010000435.1:0-1731 GCA_052387115.1 Gammaproteobacteria bacterium
CGTTTCCTGGCGCCCGGGGCGCCGCGCGCCGGCTGGGTCGGCGTGAAGCTCAGGTTCTAGGGCGATCCGAAAGCGGCCGAGAGTTGTCCCGGCGGGCCCTGATCCTTACCATCGGGCCTCCAGTGTAGACCTCAGTTCTCTCAGGTGTCCCTCAAGATCCGACTCGTCCTCATCGTGAGCGCAGTGCTATCGATCGGCATCGCCCTCGGCGCTGTCGTGTTGTGGCTGCACGCGCGTGCGGCGATGCGTTCGGAGATGGATACCACACTGCGCTAGGCCGAGCGCATGATCTCCGCGGTGCGGTCGCAGCCGGGTCTCGCCGGTCTCAGCCCGGAGGGCTTGACGGAGTCCTTGGATCGGCTCAGGCATGTCCGGGTGGTTCGCTCGGAAGCAGGCCCGCTCCCGCCTCTGGACACGGATGTGGCCGGGGTGCCGCGATGGTTTTCCCGGCTCATCGCCCCAGACACGGCGAGCTTCGAACCGATTAGTCTCACGGTCGGCGGTACGCATGAGCAGGTGATCCTGCAAGGCGATCCCAGCGACGAGATCCGCGAGGTGTGGCAGGACGTCCGGGTGCTCATGGTGATCGCCGCGGCGATGTGCCTGTGCGTCGGCGGTCTCGTCTATCTCGGCCTGGCGCGCGGTCTTCGGCCACTCGCGGAGCTGGAAGCGGCGTTCGATCGCCTGGAATCTCGGGATTTCGAGACCCGTGTACCGGAAGGCGCGGTGCGTGAGCTCGCTCGCATCCATAAGCGGTTCAATCGTATGGCTGCCGTGTTGCGCTCGACCCGCGATCGCGAACGCACGCTCGCGAGCCATCTGATCGATGTCCAGGAGGCGGAGCGGCGGGGGCTCGCGCGGGAGTTGCACGACGATCTGGCACCTTTGCTTTTCACCGCCTCCGTTCACCTCACGACCATCCAGAATCACCTGGAAACCCGGCAATACGGCGGCATCCACGGCTCAGTCGTGGCGATCGAGCATACCATCGCCGAGCTTCAGGGGCAGATACGGGCGATGCTCCGGCGACTGCGTCCCCAGGGTCTGGACGAGCTGGGGCTCGATCAGGCGCTGCGCGATCTGGTGGAGACCTGGCGATCCCGCCAGGGCCACACGGATTGGGCAATCGAGACGTCCGGATTGCGAGACGATCTCGATGATACGTTGCGCGTCACGATCTACCGGATCGTCCAGGAGTGCCTGACCAACGTGGCCCGCCATTCCGGCGCCCGCAATGTCTCGGTGCGGGCCGCGGTCGTCCCGGTCGACGCGGCCACCGCAGACGCCCCTAGGCCCTCCGGGACGGATCGGATCGCCGAGATCCAAGTCGAGGATGACGGCAAGGGGATGACTCCCGGCACCCCCTTCGGTCTGGGCCTCACCGGGATCGAAGAGCGTGTACAGGCCCTAGGCGGCGCCCTGACGCTCACGAAGAGCCGCCGGCAAGGCCTTTGTGTACGGGCCTGGATGTCGGTCCAAGCGGGTCGTTCCGCTGCGTCATCGGAAGACCCCCGCCTTGCGGTCGGTCCTGGGTCGTGACCCTGTGGCCCCCCCCGTGCCTGACCCGCGGGAGCCCTGCCAAGCCTGCGCCGGGGGTCAAGCGTGGGCGGACATGCGTCGGCAGGACTCGGCACACCTGCGGCAGGCCTGGGCGCAGGCCCGCATAGAGGCATCGTCGCCAAAGCGATCGCAGTCCTGGGCACAGCTCTCACAGACTTCGGCGCAGATCCC
>JBQTJM010000436.1:0-3208 GCA_052387115.1 Gammaproteobacteria bacterium
AGGTGAAGCTCGTTGGCGTAGTACCGCCCTTGCCGTCGCTGACCGTCAACGTCACGGTCGAGGTTCCGGCCGTGCTCACGGTGCCGTTGATGATCCCCGTGCCGGCGTTGATCGACAACCCCGCCGGCAGGCCCGTGGCGCCGTAACTCAGCGTGTCCCCGTTCGGATCGCTCGCGCCGATGGCGAGATTGATGTTCGCCCCCACCACACTGCTCTGGTTCCCCGGGGGCGTCACCACCGGCGGCTGGTTGGGCGGCGCGGCGCTGAAAATCACGGTCTTCTCGGTACTGTTGTTGGCGAAGGTCCCCTGCGCCACCGGCGTCCCCCAGTTCACGCCGTTGGCACTCACATAGAACCGGTACCCGGCGATCCGGCCGTTGGACGAGCCGTCTTGGCGCGGCAGGTAACGGAATCCACCCACCGGATAACTCGTCCCCATGTCCACCACCAACCCATGCGGCAGCGGGGCAACCCCACCAATCCATCGCGTGTGCCAAAAGGTGGCGGGATTGCCGTCTATGGCGTTCGCCGCGGGATAAGGTGGCGAGCTCGCCGTCTCCGCACTGTCCGCGCTGGCCACCCAACCCGTCCGGCTGATCGTGTTGCCGCTCGTGTCCAGGACATTGAGCTCGGCCGCCGAACCCAACGCCTTGCCGCTGACCTCCGAAACCTCCTCCAGCTTGATGTAACGGAAGCTACTACCGTCGGTACTATAGACATACCAGCCGAAGGTCATGGGGCTGGCGTTGGTGCCGTCGCTGACGGTGACCGTCACGGTATAGTTGCCCGCGGTCGTCAGCGTGCCCGAGATCAAACCGGTGCCGCTGTGGATCGCCAGACCGGGCGGCAAGCCCGTCGCCACATAGGTCAGTGGACGACCCTGCGGGCTGGTCGCGTCGATCTGGACAGTGACGGTCGTGCCGACCGGATCCGATTGATCTAGGACAGTCATGATCACGGGCGCATCCTCGCGGGTGAGCTGGATGATCTTGGAGACCGACGGCACGCCGGTAGCGCTGAGCGCGAACAGCATGTAGTAGCCCGGCGGGGCAATATTGGAGCTCAAGGGCGAGGTCAGGGTAAACGAACCGCCACCCTCCGGGCTCGACTGAAGTTGCAAGTACCGTTGGTCCGTATTGACCGTATGCGTCGTCGAGGATAGGCGCACGAGCGTAAACCGAGCCACGGAGCCGGTCGTCGTGATCGAGAATGGGGCGTTATAGCCGACGACGGAAGGCGCGGTCTGAATGACCGGGCGCGGTCCCTTGAAAAGATAAGGCGGACTGTAAAGCTCCCCGTCGGGATGGTTGACACCGCAGTTCCCGCACAGGCCGCCGCCGCCCGAGAACACCCGGCCATCCGGCAACAATACCGCCGTTGAATGGTAGGTCCGGGGCGTACCCTGCGTCGCCATCGCGGTCCACCTCTCCGTCACTGGATCGAACATTTCCGGGACGAAGACGGCGCCGGTGTCAGTAAATGCCTTGCCTGTGCTGATACCCCCAATCACCAAGACCCTTCCATCCGGCAATACCACCCCGTTTGCGTAGGTTCGCCGATACTGCATCGATGCGATTTTTCTGCTAGTGACTCCGCTAGTAATATCGATCACATATGCGTTGGCGCTCGATGGCAAGTTCGCGGCACCGACACCGTCATAATTCGGATTCCCGCCCGCAGTCAGGATCTTGCCGACATCGAACATGACCGTCACGTTGTTTTGTGCGTAGATGTCATCACCGCGACGGCCGGCGAACTGCACACTCCCACCATTGGCGGTGTCATACCATTGCATATTGGGCGTCGGGCCCGCGGCGAACAGCCTGCCGTTCGGCGCGACCAGTACCTTGGGATGTTGCGTGCTGCGGGGCAAAGAAGATCCCGCGTCCACGGTCATGGGCGTGACCGGCGCGCCGCTCAATACGCTCCAACCGGCACCTTTGGTCCACAGCTCGCCGACGCCATCCTCCGGAATGCCGCCGAGCGTGAACACCCCGCCGGTCGGTAAGGTGGTCGAAGCGTTGTACCAGCGACGGCGGCTCATGCTCACGTCGCGCACCCACTGATTAGCGCTGAAATCGTAGATGCTGGTGGTGGTCACTTGCGGTCCACCGCCGTTGACCAAGAGACGCCCGTCCTCGAGGAACGCGGTACCCGGACAGAACATGTCGTGATTGGTCTGTGCCACGAGAAACTCGGTGACCTGGCCGGTCGCGGGATCGTAGAGATTAGCGTAAGTCTTGTCCCGCGCGCCGTTGCCGGAATTGAAGTCGTATCTGTCCCACGAAGAGAAGATCAGCAACTTGCCATTGGGGAGAACGGCCGCGGATATCGGGACCGTGGTGAAGTCGATGCGAGGCCCCCATTGGCCTTCCACGTCGGGAGTCGCCGCGAGCAGAGTCTGGGAAAGACCGGCGAAGAACGCGAGGAGGAGGACGAGTAGCCGTTCCTTCCTCAAGGGGGGGAACCTGAAGTGGCCGGTGGGTTTCGATTCCATGATGTAGGGAGTCCTTTGTTTTCCAGGTATTAACAGGTGCGGCCGAATGCTGCAAAGTAGCTCTGTCCCTTCCGTCGCAGTTTTTCTGTGATGAACGTCACATCTTATGTGCCAAACGCGCTATGCATGCGCGGTGGATCCGACGAGTCCAACGAAACTTGTTGATCTGTGGAAGCTTATCGCGCACCTTTCGAGGATGAGGGCTACGACCTACCGTGCGGACCGAGGGTAACCGGCGTCTTCCTGGGACGACAGGGCAGCCGGATCGCGCAGGCGTTCAGACAGCACGGCGCCCCCGGCAGCGTCACCGTGGCCGGGTGTGCATCGCTACGAGGGGGTGTAGGTGGCGCTCGACTGCTTCAAGATCGAGCGCTGGGAGGGGGCGCCGGGAGCCCTCCGGTGCGCAGCCATGTTATTTCGCACACGCGCGCCGCAGCTTGCGCCTCGTGGGCAGCTCGCTATCGTACACGCGCTTGACGCCGTCGCCGAGCGAGGTCTCGATGTCGCGGATGTTGCGGACTAGGCGCTCGAAGCCGCCGATCTCGACGGAGGCCGCTTGATCGGTGCCCCATATGGCCCGGTCGAGCGTGATATGGCGCTCGATGAAGCTGGCGCCCAGGGCCACCGCCGCGCCGCTCGGGGCGAGGCCGGTCTCGTGGCCGGAGTAGCCGATCGGGGCCTCGGGATAGGCGGCCTTCAAGGTCGGGATCA
>JBQTJM010000437.1:0-2634 GCA_052387115.1 Gammaproteobacteria bacterium
GATCGTCTTGCGCGGAGCAGACGGTCGGTGTGGACCCCTTGATGACGCGGGCGATCGCGAAGGTCTTTCCGGAACCCGTGACGCCGAAGAGCGCCTGATGGGGGAGCCCGTCGCATGAACCCGCGACGGCTCCGCGGTCGCCCCGGCGACGCGATATCCCGGCTCCGGCGAGCGGCGTGTTAGCCCGTCGCGTCCGCGGCGCTATGCCTACATGGCGTGGACATCGGCGATGGGGAGAAGGGTGGCACCGGTATTTTGAATCTCATCACGGAAGTTCTGAGGCGGGATCGGCAATTTTCCCAGGCGGTGTTTGATGGCGACTTCCCAGATACTGGCCACCGAAACAACGCAGGACGAAGTGGCGATCAAGTCGCGGCAGCTGCGACTGAGGCGCGGACTTCCTACCAGCCACCAGAGGGCGACTTGGGTGTCGAGCAAAAGCCTCACGGGTGGTCCTCGACCATTCGTCCGATCTCCTCGTCGACTTCCGGCGTGAACGCGCCATCGATCTCGCCTACGAACCTCTTGAGCCGCCCCCAGCCACCGAGCTTACGTGGCTTGCTCATCGGCACCAGCTTGACCATCGGCTCGCCGTTGCGGGCAATAATGACCTCCTCACCCTCCAGTGCCGCTTTGACGAGCTTGGAGAGCTGGCTCTTGGCCTCCAATACATTGACTTGCATCGGCGTTCCTCCGTTCGCAACGGACTCTATCTTGGCATGCCTAGCCAGCTTAGCCAACGCGCTGACCCCGATGTTGAGAACCTCGTAGCTGAGCGCGGCGCCTGCCAGCGCCCCCGACGATCCGACACAGCCCCGGCTCGGCCAGCTCGCCGGTCAGGAACAGGAGCCGGTCCGCCACGAGATCAGGCGAACGGTGCGCGCACCGACGCCGCACCGAACGTTCGGAACGTGACCAGGGCGCCGGCCCGGCGTTTTTGCTACTATCGCGGCCCCAATCCAGAGACTCTCTGTCGCGATGCGCGTACACGTACTCGGCTCCGCCGCGGGTGGCGGCTTCCCGCAATGGAACTGCAACTGCCGCAACTGCGCCGGCCTGCGGCAGGGCACGATCCGGGCACAGGCCCGCACCCAGTCGTCGATCGCGGTCGGGGACGGCGAGGACTGGGTGTTGTTCAACGCCTCCCCGGACATCCGGACGCAACTCGGCGCCTTCGCAGATCTGCTGCCGGGGCGCGCGGTACGCGACACCGCGATCCGCGCCATCGTCCTCATCGATGCCCAGATCGACCATACGACGGGCCTCATGATGCTGCGCGAGCACGGTCGCCCGCTGGAGGTCTACTGCACCAGCATGGTATACCAGGACCTCACTGGGGCTTACCCACTGTTTCGCGTGCTCGAGCACTATTGCGGCGTCGAATGGCATGCCGTGCCCGTGGACGGGGAGCCGTTCACGATCCCCGAGATCGGCGGGCTCCGATTCACCGCCGTCCCGCTCAGGAGCGAGGCCCCGCCCTACTCGCCCCACCGCCATGCCCCGCACCGCGGGGATACGATCGGGGTTCGGGTCGAAGACATCGATACCCGCAAGAACCTCTTCTACGCGCCGGGTCTCGGGAATATCGAGCCGCGCCTCCGGCGCTACTTGGAGGAGGCGGACCTACTGCTCGTAGACGGCACGGTCTGGAGCGACGACGAGCTGGCACGGCACAGGATCTCGGAGAGGCGCGCCCGAGAGATGGGCCACCTGCCGCTCTCGGGAGAGGGCGGCATGCTGTCCGTGCTGGAAGGCCTGACGCGGCCGCGCAAGATCCTCATCCACATCAACAACACCAACCCCATCCTGGACGAAGAGTCGCCCGAGCGCCGCCTGTTGGACCAGAAAGCGATCGAGGTGGCCTATGACGGCATGGAGATCCGGCTGTGAGCGAGGTGGCCTGGACGAGGGCGGGATTCGAGGATCGGCTGCGCGCCAAGGAGCGCTTCTATCACATCCACCACCCCTACCACGTCCTGATGAACGCGGGCAAGCTCGACCGGGAGGCGATCCAGGGCTGGGTCGCGAACCGTTTTTACTACCAGATCAGCATCCCCGTCAAAGACGCCGCGGTGCTCGCCAACTGCCCGGACCGCGCGGTGCGCCGGGAATGGATCAAACGCATCATCGACCATGACGGCACGGACGGCGACGAGGGCGGGATCGAGGCCTGGTCGAAGCTCGGCGAGGCGGTCGGCGTCGCGCGCCCCGAGCTGTGGTCGCTCTCGCGCGTCTTGCCGGGCGTGCGTTTCGCCGTGGACGCCTACGTCAACTTCGCGCGCCGGGCGAGCTGGCAGGAGGCCGCCTGTTCGTCGCTGACCGAGCTCTTCGCGCCCGCCATCCACCAACAGCGCCTGGACGGCTGGCCCAGGCATTACCCCTGGATCGAGCCGGAGGGCTATGTCTATTTCCGCAAGCGCATGTCCGAGGCTAGGCGCGATGTCGAGCATGGGCTCGCCATCACGCTCGATCATTTCCGCACCCGCGACGAGCAGGAGCGCGCCCTGGGGATCCTGCAGTTCAAGCTGGACGTGCTCTGGACCCTGCTTGATTGCATGTGGATCGCCTATGTCGAGCACCGGCCGCCCTATTACAATGTGAAGCCTTGAACGATGACGACTCCCCTCGACCGTG
>JBQTJM010000438.1:0-7098 GCA_052387115.1 Gammaproteobacteria bacterium
CACCCCGGTTTCGGCTGGTTCGACTTCGACCCCACCAACAACCACTGCCCCGATAATCGCCACATCACCGTCGCCTGGGGGCGGGATTACGGCGACGTGACCCCCTGGAAGGGCGTGGTCTACGGCGAGGGCTCATCAACCAACCCTGTCCTGAACGACCTCCATATGAGTTCGATCAACGGGTAGGCAGGTAGGCGCCGTTCCTCCTGCGAGCCCCAAGGTGTCGACCGGCACCGGTCGGCTCGCGTCCCGGCGCCCGGGTGCTCGCCATTGCGTCACCCCACAGCCCCGACAGCCATAGAGAACCCGGTCGGGCCCAGCCCAAACGCCCCTTCCCGCCCCCACGTGGACCACCCAATCACCGATTCGGTCCTTCCGACGCGACAGTACCGGTTGCAAAACCGCGTTGAACGCCCTATCCTCCTTCACTCGCTAGCTAGACAACACGATTATGGATCCCAAGCTGACCGCGGAAGAGTTGAGTTGGTTGAAAAACCTGGATACCGACAGCCCAATCAAGCCTGAGCTGCCGGAACCCATCGCAGCGCGGCTGGTCGAGCAAGGGCTTGCGATCAAGCTGGTCGAAGGTGGTTTGCAATTGACGACGCTAGGACGCGAGCAATTGGCGGACAGCGGCGGTACCAAGGAATCGTAGGATGCGCGTGGTTCTACAGGGTATGGCCCTTGGTTTCGCCATTGCGGGCACGGGTCTTTCAGCGTCGCCTGACGAGACCACCCTTCCGTCAGCGGAACCCGAGACAACGCCTCCTCCAAAAGCACCGCCGAGCGAGTCGAAAAGCTCGGAGGCGAAACAGAAATCGGCGCCGCCGGCTGCGGAGCCTGCGCCCGCTGAATCGCGTACGCCCGAAGGGGCAGCGGCGCGCGCCGCAGACCCGAAAGATCCGTCGGGTGCGCTCATCATCAAGACGCCGGACGCGGCGGGTGCCGAGCCCTGAGGAAAGACATTAAAAAAGGCGGCTTCGCCGCCTTTTTCCTTTGGTTTCTCTAACACAATCCTTCTTTGCACTGCCAAGAGCGGTGCGCCGGCTCTTGAGGTGCCTAGAAGTCCATATCGACCATATCCCTGCTCCGACGGCGGTTGCCTCACTGCGGACAATGTCGATTCGGCGTGATCGGCCCTCGAAGGCGCACTACGCGCGATTCCGTCTATTAGCATTTCCGACGTCGTCCGGGGATTCGGAGATTTCCTGAACTTCTAGTCGTTTCGGGGGCCGCTCGAAGACTGTGCCGACCAGAGTTGGCTGGATCGGTTTGCGTTGGTTTTCCAAGTGCTCGATGAATTGCGGACACAGCAGGCGCGCGTGGCTGCGAGATGCCAACCGGCGATCCAAGTCCACCATCAGGCCCAAAAAAAAGCGTGACTGTTCACTGATCCCCCGCCCCAATCCTCTCCGACGAATAGGGGCGAGGGAAAGCGAAGGTCGGATCACGACTCACGAGTCACGACCCGCGCCTTGCTTATGCCAAGATTACTGGACGCATCCTCATGTCACGAATTATCGCGTCACGCCGCCAGGCTCTTCAGAAAGTGACCCCCTTGAAGGGCGTGGTCTATGGCGGCGACCAACAACAGGCAACCGTGTCCGTCGAGGGGATCAACCTGCTGGAGGGGTGAACGGCTGAATGCCGTGCACCTCCCGCCGCGGATCAGTGTGGGTCGGTCGCGGAGAGCATCTCCTCGAGCCGGCGGGATTCCTCCACCAGCTCGCGCAGGCGCAAGCGCTTGAACGCCAGCCAGCGGCGGATCCAGGCGGGTTCGGAGATCCGGTGCCGGATCAGAAGCGCGATGGCCGCGAGATCCGCACCCGCGGGATCGAAGGTCGTGGCCAGGATCTCGAGCTCGCATTTGAGCGCCGGCACCAGCGCCGGATCCCAACGTGCCACGACCTCCCGGAGCAGGTTGGCCTTCCAAAGACCGTTGCGCGAGGTGAGCGCGCGCCGCACATGAGGCAGGCAGGCCTCGCCGTGTGCGGCGAAGAAGGGGATGAGCACCGGCACCACCGGCCATCGCAGATCACGCAGCCACTTGAGCAACTCGGGCAGCGCCGGCTCTAACGCCGGCAATCCGCAAGCGACGGCGCGTGCGGCCCCGGCCACGTCGTTCTTGTCGCGTGGCAGGATCGACCTTACCGCGCCCGGGAGGCGTTTGGAGAGGCGTCCATGCTCCGTGCCGGCAGGCCGGGTGGCCGGGACGAGGCGACGCCGCACCTCGGCTAGCGCCCGAGGTCCGCAAGCGCCGCGCGCGCCGCCTGGCTCAGGAACACGGTATCCATGCCGACGGTGATGAGCGTGAATCCGTCCAAGAGGTAAGGCCGGACGGCGGCGGCACTCAAGCCGAAGATCCCGAGCCGCACCCCGGCCGCGAGACACTCCCTCCGCACCGTGTCGATCGCCCCGCGTACCTCGGGGTCCGTGATCTGCCCGGGCTTGCCCATGCTGGCGGACAGATCGTAAGGTCCGATCAGGACCGCGTCGACCCCCGGCACCCGCGCGATGGCGGCGATGTCGCGCACCGCTTCGATGTGCTCGGCCTGCACGATCACCGCGAGGCCGTCGTTCGCTTCTGCAACGTAATCCGAGAACCCGAGGCCATAGCGGTGGGCGCGTGCGATGCCGACGCCGCGCGTCCCCCAGGGCGGATACTTGCAGTGCCGGACGACTCGGAGCGCCTGCTCCGCGGAGTTGACCTGGGGGATGATGACGCCGGCCGCCCCGATATCCAAGGCCTTCTTGATCCAGACCTCCTCCCCGGCAGGGACACGCACCAACGGCGCGCAACGGCCCCCGATCGCCTGCAAGAGCCGCAATGCGGCGGCGCTCTCGAACGGCCCGTGTTCGGCATCAATGAACAGCCAGTCGAAACCGACCTCCGACAGCAATTCGGCGACCTCGGGCGATGGCAAGCTGATGAGCGTGCCGATCAATCGATCGCCGGCCAAGAGTCGCGCGCGAAACCCCGTGTGCATCGTCAGGTGAGATGGGCGCGCCGCCAGGCGCGCCTGGCGGATCAGGCGATCATGAGCAACGCGGCGACCACGCGCCTGCCTTCGGCGCTCAAGACCATGAAGCTACGGCAGGCGGCGGCCGTGTCCATGACCTCGAAACCGATGTGGTGCCGGGCGAGCGGCGCCGTGACCTCGCGGCTCGGGAAGCGCAGTCGCGCGCCGGTCCCGAGCACGGCAATCTCGGGTCCGAGCGCCGTGATCTGGTCCAGATGTTCGGCCGTCATCTCCTCGAACCCCTGGGGCGGCCAGTCGCGCACCAGGCGATCGATCGTGATGATGAAGCTCTGGGTGAGGGTCTCGTCGTTCACAACGATGGCGCCCGCGCGATACCCGCGGATCGCGTAGCGGCCCACCCCGTGATCCAGGTCGAACTTCATCGCCCTCACATGAGCGAGGGGCGCTTGTTCAGCTTACGCTGCAAGGTGCGCCTGTGCATCCCGAGCCGCCGCGCCGCGCTCGAGACATTCCCGGCGCATTCCGTGAGCACCCGTTGGATGTGCTCCCATTCGAGCCGATCCACCGAGATCGGCCGGGGCGCGGGGTTGACCTGCGGATCGCCCTCGTCGCGGTCGAAGGCCGCCACGATCTCGTCCGCATCGGTGGGTTTGGTCAGATAATAGGTGGCGCCGAGCTTGATCGCCTCGACCGCCGTCGTGATGCTCGCATATCCCGTCAGGACCACGACCTTGGCCGCGCCGCCCGGTTGGCACAGCGCCGAGACCAGCTCCAGTCCCGAGGGACCCGGCATGCGCAGATCCACCACGGCATAATGCGGCGCCTCCGCCTCGGCCAGTCGGCGCGCATCGGGGACATTGTGCGCGACAGACACGCTGAAGCCGCGTTTTTCCAAGGCCTCGCCGAGGACGCCGCAAAAGGTCTCGTCGTCATCGACGAGCAAGAGCCGCGGGCCGGGAAGGGCTTCCGGAATCATCCCTCGATCATACTCGCTGCGACGCCAGCAAGGGAGCCAGCGCCACGCTGATCCGGGCTCGCACCCCGGCGCCCGGCTCGTCGCTCACCGTCAGCTCCCCGCCCAGGCGGTTCAGCGTGCTCTGCGCGAGATAGAGCCCGAGTCCCATGCCCTTGCCGGACGGTTTGGTGGTCACGAAGGGCTCGCCGATGTGGCCCTTGATCTCGGGCGGCAATCCGGCCCCGTCATCGGCCACCTGAATCGAAAGCGCCTCGGGGGACCATCGCACCTCCAGATCGACCATCCGTGCGGCGGCGTCCGCCGCATTGTTCAAGACATTCAAGATCGCCTGGTCGAGCGTGCGATCCGCGACGATCTCGGGGGCCGGGCGCGGGCCCTCGAAACGCGATGCCAGGGGCACGCCGGGGCGCAGCGCGCGCCACTCCCCGATCAGGTCTTCCAGGTAACGGTCCACCCGCACCCTCCGGCCGGCATCGGCCTGCACCTGCCCGGCGCGCGCCGCCATGTTGGCCAGGATGCCTTTGCAGCGGTTGATCTGCTCGCGCAGAAGCCCGATACGGGCCGTGAGCACCCCTTCGCCTCGGTGTTCGCGCTCCATCTCCTTGGCCACGATCGCCATGGTACCGAGCGGCGTGCCGAGCTCATGGGCCGTCCCGGCCGCCAAGGTGCCGAGCACCACGAGCTGATTCGCCTCGAGTGCCCGTTCGCGGGCCGCCGCCAGCTCGTGCTCATGGACGCGCAGTGCGGCGCCCATCTTGGCGACGAAATAGGCGACGACCCCAGCGCTGAACAAAAAGCCCCACCACATTCCCCAGATATGCATGGTGAAGTCATGCCCGATCTCTTCACCCTGGGGCGGGTGCACCTCGACATAGAGCGGATGCACATGGGTGAACATCAAGACCGTGTAGCAGAGGACGGCTTCCGCGGCCACGCACCCGGTCAGGGCCGGCCGCAATAGCGCCGCGGCCACGATCACCGGGACCAGCAAGAGCGAGGCGAAGGGGTTGGCGGCGCCCCCGGTGAACAACAGCAGGGCCCCCATCCCGAAGACATCGACGGACAGCTGTCCGAGCATCATGTGTTCCGAGACCGGTACGCCCGGTTTGATGAAACGCGCGCTCACCAAGGTCAACACCGTGAGCGCGGCGATCACGATGACCACGGGCAGGACCGCGGGCGGCGCGGCGAGGATATAGTTGGATACGAACACCGCAGCGAGTTGCCCGGAGATGATGACGGCCCGCAGCAAGAACAGGTACTGGAGGCATAGCCCCGTCAGAATGCTCGCCGGTGCCGTACGGATCGGGGTAGTCGTGTCGTTCATCACGATAGTGTCGCAGAGCGGTGGGGATAGAGCCATGTTACCACCGTAGTAAGGCCCGCCCCGGTCTTAGGTACGCGGCGCGCGGAGATCGTGTAGACTTGACGAAAGCGCCACGCGCCCCCGCTCCGGTCCGCAAGCGGCGCAGGACAAGCCGGGGGTCCGAAAGCGCGATCGCGGATGTCGTACAGAGCCGGTGCAACGCGGGACCGAACCCGGCGGTGGGGCAGCTCCTCCTCTACATCGTAGGCCACAGCAAGGGCGGCGCGATGGAGCGACTCGCGGCCGATCACACGAGCAGTTGCGGCGGCGGTTATAGGTCGCATGTCTGTCCCACGGCCTTGTGCACGCAGGTCTGATCGCGGAGTCCGAACTCGGGAGGAAATCAAGATGGCGTCGGTAGCGCAACCCTCATTGCAAGAACGCATATTCGCCTGGCTATTCGCCCACCCCGATCTCTTCTTCGGGGTCCTGCGCTGGGTCAAGCCCGTGCTCGTCACCAAGGGCCTCACCATCGTCACCCGTTTCGATCATGTCCAGGAGGTGCTGTCGCGCGACTGGGTCTTTCAGGTCCCTTACCAGCAGAAAATGGAGCGCGTAACGGCCGGGGAGAACTTCTTCCTCGGCATGCAGAACACCCCGGAGTACACGCGCGATGTCTCCAACATGCGCCTGGCCGTGCGCCGTACCGACGTCGACGAGCGCATCGCGCCCTTCGTCACGCGCACGGCCGAGGACATCCTGGCCGCGAGCGGCGGCCGCATCGATGTCGTGCAGGCCTTGACCCGCGTGGTGCCGACCCGGCTCCTCGGCGATTATTTCGGCACCCCGGGTTGGGAGGAGAATGAATTCACGGATGCCGCCACGGCCATGTTCCAGTACCTCTTCTATCCGGATGACACGGCGGTCGAGAAGCTCGCGCTGGAAGCGGCTGCCGAGACCCGCGCCTATCTCGACGTGCTCATCGCCGAGCGCAAGCGCGATCGGGGGCGCCGCGACGATGTGATCGAGCGTTGCCTGACGATGCAGGACGCGGGGCTGCCGGGCATGGACGACCTCTCGATCCGCAACAACCTCATCGGGCTCATCATCGGCGCGATCCCGACCACCTCGAAAAGCGCGGCCTTGACGCTCGACTATCTATTGAGCCACCCGGAGCTATTGCCCAAGGCCCAGGCGGCGGCGCGCGCGGACGACGACGCGCTCATGGCCAAGTATGTGCTCGAGTGCCTGCGCTTCAGCTCCTTCGCGGCCGGGATCGCACGCGTGTGTGCCGAGGACTACGTGGTCGCCCGCGGTACCCTGTGGGCGACCAGGATCCCCAAGGGCGCCCCGGTCCTGGCGGCGACGCAATCGGCGATGATGGATTGGCGGGCGTTGAAATCTCCCAGGGAGTTCCTGCTGGACCGGCCCGACCATGTGTACATGCATTTCGGCTTCGCACTCCACACCTGCTTCGGGTACTACATCAACCTGGTGCAGATCCCGCGCATCGTCAAGGCGGTCTTGAAGCGCGACGGATTGCGCCGCGCCGCCGGCCCGGAAGGGCAGATGCAGAGCGCCGGCCCGTTCCCGGTACACATGCGCCTGGAGTTCAATCCCTGACAGGGCGTTCGATGGCGGAACCGTCGGCCTGTTATCGTACCCGCCCATCTCGGAGAAAACCCCAATGGCCGACCCCGGCCCCGCACCGAGCGTCCCGCGCCTCATCACCTTCCCGCCGAGCAGCGACTGCGAAAACGCCCGCTGGGTCCTCGATCGTTACGGCATCGCTTACCGCGAAGAGCCGCACGCGCCCCCGTTCTTCCTGCCTGTGC
>JBQTJM010000439.1:0-36996 GCA_052387115.1 Gammaproteobacteria bacterium
CCCACGGATATCAGCATGATCAACCGTCGCATTTACTGGCTCCGTCTCTTCCCATGGCCTGAGAGGCCTCCGTGATGAAAAACGGCGAATACGATTCTGAACACGCTTGACAGCGGCAGTCATATCAGCTAGGGGCGTGGTCGGGTTCGAAGGTACCGGCGCATGGAGCCGGTGCGACCTGAGGATCACGTCCACCGGCCGCACGACCGGGACCTGCCTGTTCCCGAATGGCACCGTGGTGACCGGCGAGCCGGGCCAGCTTCGGGTGAACGGGGATTGCTCCGTGACCGGCAAGAGACAGAACGGGGTGGCTGCCTCCTCGGGCCGGCTCCAAGCCGACAAGCGCGGGATCCTCGGGCGGGTCTTCGTGAACGGCGGAGAGCGCTCCTTCGGCGGCTGGTTCGTGGCCGTAAAGCGCGGGTAGGACCGCCAGCCGGCCACCCGATGCGCTTTAATGCTTCGCCTTGATCCCGCAGCGGCCGCGCTAGTTCCCGCAGCCTCGCCCGCGTGCCGCCCTTGTAGTTTTCCTCGACACCCGCACTTTACCGTCGTCGGACTTTGGCCCGATCGAATGTTCCCACGGTCGCCATTGCTGGATCGCTGCCGACTGCCGCCGGTGTTCGGGTGTCCCGGAAGTAACCCATTGCTACTATCGCAGGCCCACACCACTCGCGTGGTCGAATCCATGAACGCGCGGATATTCGGATAGATAGCGGGGACGGGGGACGGTGGTATCCGTAACGGTCGTGCGCTTCCTGCTCATGGGATCACCTCATCCAACGAAATCTTGTCGGCGAGTCCCGCACGCGTCGCCTCGAAAGCCGCCAGCGTCGCGACGTTCTGCAGCGTGTCGTTGCCGACGAACGGCCGGGCCTGAAACAGCCAGAGCTTACCGTTTGCGAAGCCAAACTCGATATCCCACGGCCGCTCGCTGCCATCGGGGGCCCGCGAGGGCGCGAGCCGGGCGCGGATCGCCGCCGCAGTCGTGGTGAGCTCGCGGAGCTCGGCGTCCGTCAGCACGAACTCGCTGCCCGTCGAGGGCAGGACGATCGTACCGTCGGCCTGAAGCAGTCGGCGGTAGGGCGACTTGAACATCGTCACCAGCTCGACGTCGCCCTTGGACCAAACCAGGGTCTCCGCGGGCGTACCGTCGACGGCGCCCCCGACACCCTCGGACGTCGCGATGAGCATCCCGCGGGGATCGCCGCCGTCGACGTCCGCCGTCACCAGCACCCCCGACTTCTCGGACGGGACGCTCTCCAGAATGACGACCGACGGCAGTACCCACAGCGGCTCGTCGATCAGCGTCTGGCGCCACGAGAAGGAGCGATACGCGAACGGAGACGCCCACACCTCCTTTAGGCCGGCGTAGACGTCGGCCAGGGTGCGGCGGTTGAAGAGGGTCAGATTCAAGCCGGCACCGTTGAAGTTGTCGAGGTCCTCGACGTTGGTGTCGCTGCGGATGAAGACGCCCACGGTGTGGGCGGGATCGTCGGGGGCAAGAAGTCCCAGGCGCCGCATCTCGTCGTGGATCGAGCGCCGCAGGCCCTCCGCGAGCGGCTCGCGCTCGATCGAGTGGCGAATGACTGTCAGGCGCGGGCGGATCCACGTCGCCAGCGTCTGCTCGTCGGCACCCGACGGAACCATCTCGCCGAAGAAGGTCGCGTACGTCCGCTCGACGAACGCGGGCAGCGGCTCGCCCGCGCGCGCGATGCCGGCGCTCGCCAACTCGCTCGGCACGGCGACCTGCGCGCGGCGGTAGTGCGCCTGATACGCGCCGAAGGGCGCGACGATGCCGCGCGAGACCTTGTCGGGGAAGAGATGCTTGAGCTCGCCGAGAAACGCCGCTTTCGGGCCGCAGCGTATCCCGGAGTCGCTCCGGCGCATGGTCGCGAGGTCGAGCGCATGTTGCGGCGTCAGATCGAGGCGGGCCCTGTCGATGTGGAGCTTGGCACCGCCGCCCTCCAGCGAGCCCTCGTCCGCGCGCCGCTCGTTGCGCGTGTACTCGGCGAGCACGGCGTGATCCTCCGCGGTCATCGCCGCCGCCTCCTTGAACACCACCCGCCCACGGGGGGTCGAGATGAAGAAGACGTCGCGGTCGGCGTGTGCCGCGAAGTGCTGGTACACGTCGGGAGCCAGCACGACGTTGGGAATGCCGAGGGCGCGCGCGAGCAGCTGCACGTGCGACACGACGTTGCCCTCGCCGCGGGTCAGGATCCCCGCGGCCGGCTCGAGATCGGCCGGCGTCTCCGGGAGCGCCACGATGTCGTCGCGCGAGTAGCCGCCCGCCCGCGGGGCGACGCGAAGCCGGCCGTGCGCCAGCCCGGGGTTGAGCGCCCGGACGCCCAGATCGAGCAGCTCCCCGAAGACGTCGTGGCGGATCGGATCGCCGCCGACCGCCCACATCTGCAGGCGCTGCAACACGCGCCCGTACGCCAAGAGCGGCGAGCCGCGCAGCACGTCGTCCGGAATGAGGGCGATGTCGGGCAGGAGATGGATCCAGGGCGCCCGCACCTCCTCGAAGGCGTACAGCGTGCTCGCCTGCGCCCACTCAATGGCACGCGCGGCCTCGCCGAGCCCGCGCTCGAGGTCGCCACGCACCAGCGTCTGCGCGTCGAGAAGACGCGCGAAGGTGCGTCCGAGCGCGACCCGCTCGCGCTCCATCAGCAAGCCAGCGCCGTGTGCGGCGTCGGTCAGGGCGGCGAGGAGCCGCAGCAGCTGGCGCGCGCTTGGACCGCCGTCGGCGGGCTCGATGAGCTGCGCCGTGCGACGCTGGAGGACCGCAGCGGCGGTGATCGCCAGGTCGATAAGCCGGCGGCGGTCGCCTACCGACACGGTCTTGGTCTCGACGGCGCGGCGCGCGATCACCATCACGTCCGCCACCGCCGTGACGGCCCCGAGGTCGGGAGTCTCCGGTGCCGGGAGGCGCGCGGCCAGGGCCTCCCGCGTTGGCGCATCCTCGATGGCGAGCAGTTGCGTCTGGAGCGCGGCCTCGTCGAGCGAGGTCAGCTTCCGAATCTCGACGATGAGCTCCTCGACCCGGGCGCGCGTGTCACCGCGCGCGAGCTGGTCGCGGTAGGCGGCGATCCTCGGAATCAAGGCCGCCGAGATCTGATTGTGAACGGCGTCGCGCAGCGGCTTGAAGCTCTCGCGCTGCCGGTGGATGGCGGACGCCAGGTTGCGCACCTTGACGATGTCGCCCTGATCGGCACGAACGTAGAAGCGCCGCTGCAAGTCGTACGCGAGCAGGTAGTGCCGCGGCTCCTTGAAGCTGTCGAGCGCCAGGTAACGCTCGAAGAAGCGCGGCGCGTCCCGCGCCTCGTACTCGGCGCCGGCGAGCCCGCCGTACGCGCGCATCTCCGCGAGCTTGTGATCGGGATGGGTCTCGACGAAGAACTTCTCGAGAATGTAGCCGCGCACCAGGTCGTGGTGGTCGGGAAACGAGTCCCATTGCCAGAGATCGCGCGAGAACAGGTTGGCGATGTACATGCCCTCGTCGGCGAGCGCCTGGGCCCAGGGCTCGCGGAACGCCGCGCAGAACCGGGCGTTGCCGCCGCACGGACTCACGATGCGGCCGTCGGGGAGCTGCACGGGTCGCTTCGCGCCGTCCTGGCAAACGCAATAGTTCTTGGTATACGGCCCCTTCTTCTTGGCGAGGCAGAGTCGCCAGTTCTGGTCGAGCTTGGCGATCTGGACGTCCGTCAACGCGGGGCCGCGCGCGAGCGCCGCGGCGGCCACCATCGCCAGCAGGAGCCCGCCGAGCACGCGCACGGTCAGTGGTCTTCGGTGCAATGTCTCCAGTCCCTCCCCGGGGCAGCGGCACGTCGCTCCGCGCGCCGATCGCGGATATTGACACGGCTGCCGGCCGAGGGAAACCGCTCGCCGCCGCTCGTGTTAGGGGGGGTGGACTAGCCGCTTTCCCACACGCCGTATATCCTATGGCGCCGTGAGATTCCTTCTCCGGTGTGTACGTGCGGCGGTCGGCGCGGCGGTGCTCGTGCTCGCGAGCGGCGCGGCGCCGCGCGCAATCGAGGCGCCCGCCACTCCCGCGGGCGCGGAGTCCGGCGCCGCGGCCTGGCTGGACACGATCGAGGCCGATCCGGAGCTGCAGGCCTTCGTCGACGGCACCGTCGCTGCGCTCCGCAAGACCGACCCGGGGCTCCGCCGGCAAGCCGTCCGCGTCGCCGTCATCGACCTCTCAAGCGCCGGCCCGGCGCGTCTCGCCCACTGGAACGGTACCTCCCCGGTGTACCCGGCGAGCGTCCCCAAGTTCGTGTACCTGATGGCGGCGTTCGCCTGGCGGGACCAGGGTCGGCTGAAGATCGACCCCACCATCGACCACGAGCTGCGCGAGATGGTCTACGCCAGCAGCAACAAGGCGACCCAGAAAGTGGTCGCCCGCCTCACCGCCACCCGCCCGGGACCCCGGCTCGGACCCTCCGAGTATCGCGCCTTCCGCGACAAGCGTCTCGCCGTCAAGCGCTGGCTCGCGAGCCTCGGCATCACCGATCTCCACACCGTGCACCCGACCTACGACGGAGGCGACATCTCCCCCCGCGAGGTACAGTTCCTGAGTGATCCCGCCATGCCGGGATGCCTGCCCGCGCGCAGCGGCGCTTTCCGCAACCGCCAGGCCATGACCGCCGTGGGATCGGCGCGCCTGCTGGCGCTGCTTGCCACCGACCGCGCCTTCGCCCCGGCGACCGGCGAGGAGGTGCGCCGGCGCATGCGGCGCGACGTGGCGAAGCAGCCCTACCTGCGCCACCGCATTGCGGGCGGCGCGGCGCGCTCCCCGGGCTTCGAGGTCTACGCGAAGACCGGTACCTGGGGCCCGATCCACGCCGATGCCGGCATCGTTCGCCACCGCTCGGGACATCAGATCGTCCTGGCCGCGTTCCTCGAGGGCACCCCGCGCTATCGCGGCTCGTTCATCGCCGACTTCACCGACCGGGTGGTGCGCCACCTCGTTCCGAGCGGTAGCCCTGCATCGCGGACGAGCGTTCAGGTTCGCCGGCCGGTGCGGCTAGAATGCCGAGGCTCGACACGGTGGGAGGACGGCACGTCATGACGCGAACGCTAGCGATACTCAGCGGCTTGGTAACCCTGGCTCTCGGACTGGCCGTACCCGACGCCGCCGCGCTCAGTCGCGAGCGCTGGACCGATCCTACGCCGTACGGGGTCTTCTTCAACGAGTACGACCCGAACTTCTACACGGGCTTCGCGCCGCGCGTGCAGGACAAGCGGCGCATCACCATGCACGTCGCCCGCGGCAACCAGTTGCGCCTGCGGATGGTCCTTCCCGACGCCGCGCTCGACAACTATCTGAGCGACCAGGTCGCCAGGCACGATCTCTACCAGGAGCTCATCGACAAGGGCATCATCGTGCTGACCGCGAACACGGCGTGGGAGGACTATCATAGGCGCTTTGAGGCCGAAGGGTTCCGCGGTCTCGCCGCCAAGAAGGCGTCGCTTTCACCGGCCGAGTGGCGCGCGCTGAACGTGCGGACCATCGACAAGCTGCACCCGGAACGGCTGTACGGCATCCAGAAGGACTTCGGGCAGCTCGCCGCGGCATGGGCGGCGCTCCTGAAGTCGAGCCCCGCGCCCGCCGATCTCGAGGCCAAGCTCGATCTCGTGAACGCGCTCTTCCCGCACCGGATCTTCGCCTACGAGCTCCGCGACGCCGAGGACGCCGCCTTCACCGAGCTGATCGTGCTCGCCAAGGCCGGCGACCGGGTCGCCTTCGGCCCGAAGGCCGCGGCCTTCTTCACGAGCGTCACCGACGGCGTCTACGACATGCGCGACGGCAAGATTGACTACTACGAATACACCGCGATCTACCCGGCGGGGAGCCACGACGCAACGACCACGCACGACGGGCACACCATCCCGGTCATCTCGACGCCGGGGGTCTGGCCGCTGATCCCGCGCGCGTACGGCAAGGGCATGACGGGCATGGTCGACTACATCTCGTCGCGCGGCTACTACGGCATGCTCCCGATGTTACCGTACGAGCACGGCGGCGGAATCTTGTACAACTCCATCCACAACACCGGCATCAGCAACTGGATCCAGGGGCATCCGCTGCTGCCGAAGGAGTGGGCCTCGTACACCGAGGGCAGCCGGAGCGGGAAGCCCTACCATCGCGTCGCGATCACGAGCCGCGGCCCGGTCTCCAACGGCTGCACGCGGCTGAACACCGGCCACCTCGCGGAGCTCCGCGAGATGCTGCCGTCGACCTCCGCGGAGATGAAGGGCATCGTCACCTACCGCAACGTGTCGCACTGCTACGACGTTTTCGACCGCAAGGGCGACGGCAATCTCGAGATCATGGGCGTGCAGTACTACCTCGCGTTCCGCCACAACAAGGTACGGGTCGCCAACCAGATCTGGGCGCAGAACACCCGCAAAGACTTCTACGAGTGGCTCTACGGCAACGATATGAGCTACGGCCCGATCGGCCAGGTCACCTTCGATCAGGTCTGCGAGGGCAAGTTCGTCGGCAAGCGCGCGCGCGAGGGGAAGACGTACCAGGGGCTCACGCTCTACGAGGCGCCGTACGTCCCGGATGCGATCCAGTTCTACAAGATCAAGGGCGTCAGCACGACGAGCACGCAGGGCTACGACTTCAACCGCGAGCTGCGCCGTGCGGGCTACGGCTACACGGTGAATCGTAAGACGCTGCTGCTCGACTAGGAGGCTCGTCGGACGGGCGCGGGCCCACGCAGCTCTGGGACAGGGTTTCCCGGTCGTGTCGCGGCGGCAGATCGCGCTCGAAGGCCATCTCGCCGCACTCAGTCCGCCCTCTCACGGTTTCCGGCATCCTTGACACATCCCCACCCTTCAGGTGAAATGATCGGAAGAATACGGAACTACTTGTTCCCACGCGCTGCCTCACGGCGCGCCACAGCTTCTCGGGGGAGCCAAGACCTTGCGCAGGGCTATCCTGTGACGGACACGCCGGAGCTCGCCGACGGGTGTCGCGATGAACGCGCCGACCGCCGATCCACCCGGGCCATTCCCGCCCCGATCCATCCCGTCCCGGCCGCCGGCCCGGCCAACGCCAGCCCGGGCAATCCCGGCGCGATCAATCCCAGGCCGATCCATCAGGCGCCCCGTGATCGAGGTATCCTCGGTATTCGCCGGCTTGACATCCTCGATGTGCGACGGTAGACCGATCACCGCAGCGGACCGGCTGAGGCCGGGTTCGCTCAAGTCATTACGGCGGCTCGCCGCGATGCTGGTCTTCATCGCCGGCCCGGCACACGCCCTACCCCCGGCCGGCAAGCTTGCGGCACAGGCGCCGCGCGCCGATCGCGCCGTCATCGATCTGGCGGTCAAGGCCGCGCAGTGCGCCGCGCGCGCCGGCGCCAAGGCGGCTTCGCGCCTCACGGTGATCGACTACTCGCGGCCATCGACCGAACCACGGCTCTGGGTGTTCGACCTCGGGCGCGGTAGATTGCTGTTCGAGGAACGGGTGGCGCACGGGACAGCCACCGGCGACAACATGGCGCGCCACTTCTCCAATCGCCTGGGCAGTCGCCGGACGAGCCTCGGTCTGTTTCGCACCGCGCACGCCTACGTCGGTAGCAATGGTTACTCGCTGCGCCTGCACGGGCTCGAGCCGGGCGTGAACGACCGCGCCTTCGAGCGCGCCATCGTCTTGCACGGGGCGCCCTATGTCAGTACCGATACGGTCGCCAAACTCGGTCATCTAGGCCGCAGCTGGGGCTGCCCCGCGGTACGGCCGGCGATCGCGCACCGGCTCATCGACGAGATCCGCGACGGTCAACTCGTGTTCGCCTACTATCCCGATCGCGACTGGATCGAGGGCTCGCGGTTCCTCCGCTGCGACGCGCCGCCTGCCGTTACGGCACGCGCCCGGGCCGGCGCACGCGCCCTTGCGATCGGGACACGCGCAAGCCCATTCCGTCCCTCCGCTCGATCGCGCGCCCGCTCGCTAAAAGCCCGGAGCCGCTGATACGCGCCTGCTTCGCCACAGGAGCAGGTCACGGACTTGAGGCGCATCCGAACTTCTTCGCTCCCGGCCTCGGGATCCCTTGTGCCGGGGGGTAGCGGACGGCCGTCAGGTACAGGCCGGACGCAGGTGCCGTGATCCCGCCTTGCGCCCGCCGGCGTCCCTCCAGGACCTGATGCGCCCACACCGGGGCGGCGACGCCTCGCCCGATGGCCATGAGCACGCCCGCGATGTTGCGCACCATGTGGTACAGAAAGGAGTTGGCCTCGACTTCGATCGAGACCCGATCCTCCTCACGAGCCACTTCCAGCCGGTGGATGGTGCGAACGGCGTGTCTGGCCTGGCAGCCCTGGGCACGGAAGGCGGAGAAGTCGTGCTCGCCGAGGAGGTAGCACGCCGCCTCACGCATGAGTGTCTCGCAGAGCGGCCGGCATTCCCAGGTGACTCGGGAAGCGAAGAGACCCGGCCGTGCCGGGCGGTTCAGGATCACGTAGCGATAGACACGGGCAGTGGCCGAGTAGCGGGCATGGAAGTCATCCGGCACCCGCTGGGCCCACAAGATACTCACGTCGCTCGGGAGGTAGGCGTTGCCGCCGAACACCCAGGAACGCTCGCCCCGGATCGCCTCGGTATCGAAGTGGATCACCTGGGAGAGGGCGTGAACGCCGGTATCGGTGCGCCCCGCGCACACCACCCGTACTCCGTGGTCGGCGACACGGGAGAGGGCCGCCTCGACGCACACCTGCACGCTGCGCGCACCGCTCTGGATCTGCCAGCCTCGGAACCCGCTGCCGTCATACTCCAGGCCGAGGGCGACCCTCACAGGGGCATCTGGACGGCCATGAACAGCGTCGCGAGTACGGCCGGGCACAGCCACTGCGGGGGCGGCGGCGCACCACTCGCCACGATTCGGACGGTGGACGGGGTCGCCGCTACCCCTTCCTGGACCGCCAGGGTCAGAAACGACGCGAGGGCCGGCACCACGTCGCGCGCGCCGAAGGCCAGGCCCGTGGCGACCACGAGATAGCTAATTACGCGGATGATCGGGTGCATTGCGTCGCGCCCGCCCTGGCGAACGATCAATCGCCAGGCGTGCCCCACGGCAGGGATCGAGAGCGGGCTCCGCCCCGGGTCACAGAGGCCCGGCCGAACATATACCACGCACGGCCAGAATTGCCCTTTTTTGATCCCTCCCTAGCCCTCTCCCGGAGGGCCCGGAGGGAGAGGGGATTCAAGGAGGAGATTTGTGACCGGGGCTAGCATTACCTTCAAGCCCAATCGTCAAGCAATCTGTGCCAGCAACTGCGCGGCTTCATCCCGCTCCGCGGACGTGCCCTCTCGGGTCACCTCCTGAAGGATCGCGCGGGCACCCTCGGCATCGCCGAGCTCGATATAGGCCTTGGCGAGATTCAGCTTGACGTCCAATTCGGAAGACGTGTCCTCGTCCGCGCCGATACCGTCATCCCCCGGCTGGAGTGCCACCGGGTCGAGAGCCAGCCGCGAGCCGAGCGACAGGTCGACGGTGGACGCCGGCGGTATGGATGCAAGCGGTATTGATGCCCTGGGCCCCCCCCCAAACTCCAAGGTATCCACAACGGTCGCCGTCTCGATGGGATCGGGGGGTCCGGTTTCGACCACCTCGAGATCGATGTCCCCAAGGTCGAACTCCACCGAGTCTTCCTTGATGCGGTCTCGCTCCTCTCGATTGGGCGCCGTCGAAAAACGATGGTCGTCGGCAAGCGTCGAACGCGCGCTTGCACGCCCCGCCTCCAGAACCGCCTCCGGCCATACCGAAGCGACCAGATCGATGGTCGCGCCCCCGAGTAAGGGATCGACCCGGGCCGGCGTGGGCGCCTCGTCGGCGGTCAGGCCAAGGTCGAACATGACCTCACTGGTCCCCTCCAAAGCCCCGCTCGAGCCCGTATCCTGCGTTTGTTTCTCCGGCCCATCGCCGAAACCGAAATCGATCGTCGCGGCCGTCCCCGGTGCCGTGTCGAACCGCTCGGCGGTCGCCTGCGGGGATTCCGATCGATTGGCTGATGGCATGACCCCGGCGGGTTCAATGACCGTACTGTCGGGGGATGAATGCGCCGGTACATCCGCAACGGTCAAGTCCAGCACCTCGGGACCCTTCTCTTCACCTACGCCGCCAGCACCGAGATCGATGAGCGCCCCACCGCCCTGGGTGGCCCGGGCGGTGTCCACGACGAGCCCACTGCCGTCCCATTCCAGTTCGTTGCCGGTGGAGATATCGACTACCCGCTCTCGACCGGGCGTGCTCGAGGGACCGACACCGGTAAGGTCGAAATCCAGCGCCCGCCCACCGGCGGTCGCCGCCGGCAGCGATTTTTCTCGACCGACGGCCGGCGACAGGCCTTGCGTGTCGGCCATCGTGGAGGTGATATCGACGAATTCACGGGACGGCGCCGTAGCAACGATGGGCTCGCCGCGGTTCGCCGGCGCGAACAGCGCGCGTTCGGGAGACATGGCCTGCCACATCGCCAGCGCACTGTGCCACAGGGGACCCGTTCCCTCCACCTCGGATTGCAGCACCCGGGCGTACTGCTCGAAGGCCGCGTTGTTCCCCGCCGCATAGTAGACCTCGAGCAGCTTGAGCTTGAGCTTGTGCTCGTCCGGGTCGGCGGCGATGGCCTGCTTGACGGTCTCTTCGGCCTCATCGAAACGCTCGTAGGCGAGGTAGACGTTGATGTCCGAGAGCGGATCCTCTTCTTCGATCTCGATCTCGATCGCGGCCTCGGGCGCCACCGGCGGTACCGTGTCGGCGATCCCCAACACCGTGACCGGGCCCGTGGTCTCGCCGACGGCGGCACGGCCCTTCGGCATGGTCTCATTTAGTGGGAGACCCTCCCTCGCGCTCGAGTCCCAGGGCTCCGGGAGCGGCTCGCTGTCTGGAAAATCGTCATCGATCGGCGCCACCACCTCGGCTGCCCGCTTCCTTCGCATCGCCACGGCCACCGACCCCAGGATCAATGCGATGGCAATCCCCAACGTCGTCGCACCCCCCGGAATGGCTTTCAGGACCCCGCCGTCCTGAACGGATAACGTTTCGGCCGGGACCGTCGGAGATGCTTCCGGGAGTCCGGCGGTAGAGCTGTCGGGTGATGCGCCGACGGGCGGTGCCTGGTTGGCGCTGGCGCTATCCGCAACCGCACCCACCGTAGGATCCGTGTCCGGTACCTGTCCCGGGCCAGGCCCGGCACCGTCCGTACCGCTGTCCGGGGTGCCCGTACCGAGCGGCGCGCCCGCCGGTGCCTCGTCTCCAAGCCCCTGCGACGCGGCCTCCGGGGGTGCCAGATCGACGCCTTGCGGAGATGCCGTCTCCGGTGGCGATTCGGCAGCCGCGGCCGGCACATCGGAGATTGCGGCCCCGGTTTCTGCCGCCGGTGTCCCGGTCTCCGGCACACCCGCGGGAGGTGTCGCACCCGGCGCCGCCTCTGGCCTTCCGGCCGCGGACGGCGCGGCGGCCCTGGCCTGCAGGGTCGCGAGCTCGGCGTCCTTCACATCGATCTGGCGCCGCAACAGTTTGATGATCTCGTCCGACTCGGCGAGCTTCGAGCTCAGCTCCCCGATCTCCTGCTTCTGGCTGGTGAGGGCCTCCTGCGCCACATCGAGTTCCTTACGGAGCTTCCCGGGGTCTCCACCGGCGTCGGACCTCACGCCTCCGGTCCCAACGGTATTGGCCGCGAGCAGTTTGAGCTCGCTATCGGCGGCCGCGCCCGATCCGGGGGAGATGGCCCGGTCACCGATCTCCCCTGTCGACGCCACCTGGCCGATCGGTGCGCGCCCCGTTGCTCCCGCCACGCGGCCCCGGTACTGCTCCCAGAGCGCCCAGTGCCCGCTGGTCAGCGCCACGGCCTCGGAGCGCGGAACGGCCGCGATGACCGAGGCGTCCGGTATGCTCAGTACCGCCCCCGCCTTCAAGGCATTAATGTTGTTCTGGAAAAAGGCGTCGGGGTTGGCACGCAGGAGGGCCATCATCACTTGTTGGACGGTTAAGGAGCTATCCGAGCGGGCGCGGAGCGCGATCTCCCACAGCGTGTCGCCGCGCACGGTCGGCCCGTAGCTGCCGGGGCTTGCCATGGCGGCTCGCGCGGCACTGGACGATGAGAGCCGGCGCGTCCCGGAGGCCGCGGGCCTGGCCACATCCGGGGCCCGGCCCCGGGGCGGGGTGGTGCGCTGCGTGGCGCGATCGTAGACCGGCGGGTCGAGCAACGCCGCGTACTCCCGGTACAACCTCCCGTTGGACCAGCTGACCTCGATCAAGAAACTGAGGTAGGGCTCCTGGATGGGGGACTGGCTGGTGATCTTGATATGGTCCGGCCCCGAGCCGGTCTCCACGACCTCGAAGCGCAACTGCGAGAGCACATGCGGTCTCTCGATCCCCGCGCGCCGGAAACGTTCGGCATCGGCGAGCTTGACCCGCAGCGTGTCGAGCTCTTCCGCGTTCGCGTCGACCAAATCGATGGTGGCGTGGAACGGCTGGTTCAGCTCCGAGTGCTTCTTGAGCTCACCGAGCCCGAGCGCCGCGGCGGCTTGGGGAAGAAGGAATGCGAGTGACAGACAATAGGCCAATCGGTGCATCGTATGTGATCTCTATCGCTTTTGATCTCTAAGGGCTCGGACCCTACCGCGCGGTGCGCGTCTGGGTTCACTAAGCCCGCGCGGACAGTCAGAACGTACTGTGTCCCTCAATGCGCGGGCGCGATCGCTATATCGCACGATCACGATTATGACAAAGCTCAATAAAAATATAGTCTAAAAGTAGTCTTTTGCCAGGATCTCGGCGATCTGAACGCTGTTCAGGGCGGCTCCTTTGCGCACGTTGTCGGACACGATCCAGAGGTTCAGGCCGCGCGCATGGGAGATGTCCTCGCGGATCCGGCCCACGTAAACGGCATCGTGCCCGGTGCCCTCGATCGCGGCCGTGGGATAGCCGCCGGCCGCGCGCTCGTCCACGACGACGACCCCCGGGGCCGCGCGCAGCAGGCGCCTAGCCTCATCGGCCCCGAGCTTGTCTCGTGTCTCGATGTGCACGGCCTCGGAATGACCGTAAAAGACCGGTACCCGCACCGCGGTCGGGTTGACCTCGATGGCATCGTCCTCCAGGATCTTGCGCGTTTCCCACACCATCTTCATCTCCTCCTTGGTGTAACCGTTGTCCTGGAACTCGTCGATGTGGGGTAGGACATTGAAGGCGATCCGGCGAGGATAGACGCGCGGCTCCACCGGTTTGCCGTTCAGGAGCGACGCCGTCTGCATGGCCAGCTCCTCGATCGCTTCCTTGCCCGTACCCGACACCGCCTGATAGGTGCAGACATTGATGCGTTCGATGCCCACCGCGTCATAGAGCGGCTTGAGCGCAACCACCATCTGTATCGTCGAGCAATTGGGGTTGGCGATGATCCCGCGGTTCCGGTACTCCGCGACGGCGTGCGGGTTGACCTCCGGCACGACCAAGGGCACCTCCGGCTGGTAGCGGAACTGGGAGGTGTTGTCGATCACCACGCAGCCCGCCGCGGCGGCTCTCGGGGCATAGACCGCCGAAACGGACGCACCCGGGGAGAAGAGGCCGATATCCACACCCTCGAAGTCGAAATCCTCCAGGGCCTCGACCACCACGGGCTTGCCGCGGAACTCGAGCTCTGCGCCGGCCGAACGGCGACTAGCCACGGCGTGCAGGGTCGCCACCGGGAAGTCGCGTTCCTCCAAGATGGCCAGCAGGGTCTCGCCGACGGCCCCCGTCGCCCCCACAACCGCCACGTTGTATCGTCCGCTCATCGCGCCCTTCTCTCGGCCCATGCTTGACGTTTTCGAAACCGAATCACAGTTCCCTGAGGACGGCCTCACCCATGGCGCGGGTTCCCACCTCGGTCGCCCCGGGTGCGTAGATATCGCGGGTGCGCAGGCCTTTCTGAAGGACGCGGGTGACGGCCTGTTCCACGCGCTCCGCGAGCGCTTGCGCGCCGAGGGAGTAGCGCAGCATCATGGCCACCGACAGGATCGTCGCCAGCGGGTTGGCCAGGTCGCGGCCGGCTATGTCGGGCGCCGAGCCGTGGATGGGCTCGTACAGCCCGCAACTGCCCTGGTTTTTTGATCTTAGATCTTTCAGGGATGCGGAGGGCAAGAGGCCTATCGAGCCCGTCACTGCCGCCGCCAGGTCCGAGAGGATGTCGCCAAACATATTTGGCGTCAGCATGACGTCGAAGGCCGTGGGCTGCCGCACCAGTTGCATGGCGGCGTTGTCGACGTACATGTGGGTCAGCTCGACGTCGGGAAAGTCCTGCCCCACCGCCTGAACCACCTCGCGCCACAGGCGCGTCGCCTCCAGGACGTTGGCCTTATCGATCGAGCACACCCGGCGCCGCCGCCGCCGGGCCACATCGAAGGCCATGCGCGCGATGCGCCGGATCTCACCCTCACGATACACCAGAGTGTTGTAACCCTGACGCTCGCCGCCGTCGAGCACCCGGATGCCGCGCGGCTCGCCGTAGTAAACATCGCCGCACAGCTCGCGAACGATGAGGATGTCGAGCCCCTCGACGATCTCCGGTTTGAGCGGCGAAACCCCGCCCAACTCGGGATGAAGCGTCGCGGGCCTCAGGTTGGCGAAGAGGCCGAGCCCCGCGCGCAGCTCGAGCAGTCCCTTCTCGGGACGCAGCGAGGGGCCCACCCGATCCCATGCCGGCCCACCCACCGCGCCGAGCAGAATGGCCTGGGCGCGCTTGGCCTGTGCCAAGGTCTCGGCAGGCAGGGGGCGCTGCGAACGATCCAGCGCCGCACCCCCGATAAGCCCCTGTTCGAGCTTGATCTCGAGCCCGTGGCGGGCTATCAAGACCTCCAAGACCTTGGCGCCTACCGCCACCACCTCGGGCCCAATACCATCGCCGGGCAACAATAAAACTGTCAAGATATCGACTGCGCTCGGGATCTCATGTCCGGACGGCGCAAGGGCCCCCGACCCTTTGTCCTCCACCCCGGCCCATGTTATCAGATCCCGGGCCTATCAGATCCCCGACGGGCGGGCCGACCGGGCCATGCGGCGCTGGCCAAGCGCCTCGGTTCGTGAGCACCCGACGCCGAAGTGACATCGACCGCGACCGAATCGGGTCGTGATCAGGAGACTAGATATGCCCGCATTCCAGGACGTGATTGACGAAGCCTTCGAGCAGCGCGCCGCGCTCACACCCGCGAACGCGCCGCCGGAACTGAAAGCGGTGGTGCAGGCCTGCATCGCGGACCTGGATGCGGGCCGGCGTCGCATCGCCGAGCGGAAGGACGGACGCTGGGTGGTCGACCGTACGCTGAAGAAGGCGGTGCTCCTGTACTTTCGGCTGGAAGAGAACCGGTTGATCGAGGGCGGACACAGCCGCTTCTACGACAAGGTCCCGCTCAAGTACCGCGATCAGGGCCAAGCCGAGCTAGAGGCCGGGGGCACGCGTATCGTGCCCCCCGCGACGGCGCGCTTCGGCAGCTATGTGGCGCCGGGGGTGGTGTTGATGCCGAGCTATGTCAACATCGGGGCCTATATCGATACCGGCACCATGGTCGACACCTGGGCCACCGTGGGGTCCTGCGCCCAGATCGGTAAGAACGTCCATCTATCGGGCGGCGTGGGGATCGGTGGGGTCCTGGAACCGATCCAGGCGGCACCCACCATCATAGAGGACGATTGCTTCATCGGCGCCCGCTCGGAGATCGTCGAAGGGGTGATCGTGGGCACCGGTGCGGTGATCTCCATGGGCGTCTACATCGGGCAGAGCACCAAGATCTACGACCGCGAGACCGGCACGGTCAGCTACGGGCACATCCCGCCGCGCTCCGTCGTGGTCTCGGGCAACCTGCCTTCGACGGATGGGCGCTATAGTCTCTACTGCGCCGTGATCGTAAAGCGGGTCGACGCCAAGACGCGCGCCAAGGTGGCGATCAACGAGCTCCTGCGCGACGCCTAAGCCCGAAAGGGGAAGCGCTATGCCGCCATCGAGCGGATGGTCTCGTCGACCACCCCGGCGAGCCATTCCGCCAAGCGGTCCACCTCGCCGCCCTCCGGCCCTTCGACCATGACGCGTACCAGCGGCTCCGTCCCCGAAGGACGCAGCAGCACCCGCCCGCGATCGCGCAAAGCCGCCTCGGCCTCTCTGACCGCCTCCTGCACGCGCGACTCCGTGTGTACCTCGACGGCGCGCGGCATACGCACGTTGACCAGCCTTTGGGGAAATTTTTGGATACCGGCCTTGAGGGTGTGCAGGGATTGGCCGGTTACGACCATGGTCTCGAGCACCTGGAGGGCGGAGACGATCCCATCGCCGGTCGTGGTGATGTCGAGACAGATGATGTGGCCCGACGACTCGCCGCCCAGACGCCATCCCCCGCTCTGCATCATCTCGAGCACATAGCGGTCGCCCACCTTGGCGCGTTTCAGGTCGAGACCCAGGGTCCTGAGCGCCCGCTCGAGTCCGAGATTGCTCATCTGCGTGCCGACCACGGAGCCATTTAGCTTGTTCTTCTTCTGGTGCTCGCGGGCGATGACAAATAGGATCTCGTCGCCGTCCACGATCTCCCCGAGATGGTCCACCAGGATCACACGGTCCCCGTCACCATCGAGGGCGATGCCGAGATCGGCACCTCGCGCGATAACCTCTTGGCGCAGCACCGAAGGATGAGTAGCGCCGCGCTCTGCGTTGATATTGAGGCCATCGGGTTCGGTACCGATGGCGACGACCTCGGCACCGAGCTCTTCGAACACGCTGGGGGCGATGCCGTAGGTTGCCCCATGGGCACAGTCGACGACGATCTTGAGGCCGCTCAGGTGGCTGCCGGTACCGATGGTGCCCTTGCAGAACTCGATGTAGCGCCCGGCGGCATCGTCGATCCGATGCGCCTTGCCGAGGCGGGCCGAGGGCACGGTCAAGAGCGGCGCCTCGAGCGCCTCCTCGATCGTCGCCTCGACCTCATCCGGCAGCTTCATGCCGTTGCTCCCGAAGAACTTGATGCCGTTGTCGTCGTAGGGGTTGTGGGACGCACTGATGACGATCCCGGCCTGGGCACGGAACGTCCGCGTCAGGTACGCGATCCCCGGCGTCGGCATGGGACCTAGTAACAGGACATCGACACCGGCGGCCGACAGACCCGCCTCCAACGCGGATTCGAACATATAGCCCGAGATACGGGTATCCTTACCGATCAGCACCCGGCCACCCCCCGAAGGCGCCAGGACGCGGCCGGCGGCCCAGCCGAGCTTCATCACGAAGTCCGGCGTGATGGGCGGCTCTCCGACCTTCCCGCGGATCCCGTCGGTGCCGAAGTGGATTCTGCCGCTATCGCTCATTGCAACCTCCCTGCGCGACTACCGGCGCGCGTGTCCGACCCCCATAGCAAAACCCCCGCCATGCGGCGGGGGTTTCCGACGTCATACTCCGGTCGAGCGCTCGTCTAGTGCAGGCTGGCGGGTCCCCCGATCGCCCCATCGGCCTTGCCGGGCTCCGGGGTCGTGGTCTTCACGTCCGGCTTGGGGGGACCACGGCGGTCCTCCTCCGACCAACCTTTTGGGGCGCGCGGTGTAATGCCCGTCATGATGTCGTCGATCTGATCGCTCTCGATGGTCTCGTACTTCATGAGCGCCTCCGCCATCACGTGGAGCTTATCTCGATTGGAATCCACGATGGACTTGGCCCGGCCATAGCTCCGTTCGATGATCGACCGCACCTCCTCGTCGATGGCATGGGCGGTCTCATCCGACATCATCTTGTGCTGCGTGACCGAATGCCCGAGGAATACCTCGCCTTCATCCTTGCTGTAGGCCAAGGGCCCCAACTTCTCCGACAGGCCCCACTTCGTCACCATGTTCCTCGCCAGATCCGTCGCCCGTTCGATGTCGTTGGACGCACCCGTGGTCACCTGCGACAGACCGAAGATCAACTCCTCGGCCACGCGCCCCCCGAACAGGCTGCAGAGCTGGCTTTCCAGGCGCTCCTTGCTGTAGCTCAAACGATCCTGCTCGGGCAGGAACATCGTGACCCCGAGGGCACGACCGCGCGGGATGATCGTCACCTTGTAGACCGGATCGTGGGAGGGCACCGAGCGCCCGACGATCGCGTGCCCGGACTCGTGGTAGGCGGTCAGCCGCTTCTCGTCCTCGCTCATGACCATGGAGCGCCGCTCGGCCCCCATCATGATCTTGTCCTTGGCCTTCTCGAAGTCATCCATCTCGACGAGCCGCTTGTTGGCGCGCGCGGCGAACAGCGCGGCCTCGTTGACGAGGTTGGCCAGATCGGCCCCGGAGAATCCCGGCGTCCCGCGGGCGATGATCGATGGCTTGACATCCTCCGCGATCGGCGCCTTGCGCATGTGTACCTTGAGGATCTGCTCGCGGCCGCGGATGTCGGGCAAAGGCACGACCACATGACGGTCGAAACGCCCGGGGCGCAAGAGCGCCGGATCCAGGACGTCCGGCCGGTTGGTCGCGGCGATGATGATGACCCCTTCGTTACCCTCGAAGCCATCCATCTCGACCAGCAACTGGTTCAAGGTCTGCTCGCGCTCGTCATGGCCGCCGCCCAGCCCCGCCCCGCGGTGTCTGCCGACCGCGTCGATCTCGTCGATGAACACGATGCAGGGGGCGTGTTTCTTGGCCTGATCGAACATATCACGCACGCGCGAGGCACCGACACCGACGAACATCTCGACGAAATCGGAACCCGAGATCGTGAAGAAGGGCACCTTGGCCTCCCCGGCGATGGCCTTGGCCAGGAGCGTCTTGCCGGTTCCCGGTGGGCCGATCATGAGCACCCCACGCGGGATCTTGCCGCCAAGCTTCTGGAACTTGCCGGGATCGCGCAGAAACTCCACTAGCTCTCCGACCTCTTCCTTGGCCTCCTCCACACCCGCCACGTCGGCAAAGGTGATCTTGACCTGGTCCTCCCCCAGGAGGCGCGCGCGGCTCTTGCCGAACGACAGGGCCCCACGTCCCCCGGCCCCGCCCTGCATCTGGCGCATGAAGAAGATCCAGACGGCGATAAGCAGCAGCATCGGGAACCAGGAGATGAAGATCTGCATGAGCACGCCCTGCTGCTCAGGCGGCCGTGCCTCGATCTCGACCCCGTGATCGAGCAGGAGGCCGATGAGCGGCCCGTTATTGGTCTCGGGGCTGTAGGTCGAAAACGCCACGCCATCCGTCATCTTCCCGTGGATGGTGCCGTCCTCCATCCGCACTTTTTCGACCCGCCCGCTCTTGACGTCGGCGACGAACTGCGAGTAGTCGACATGACTACTGGTGGTGCCCTGGCGCGGGCCGAAATTGTTGAAAACCAACATCAAAACCAGGGCGATGACGACCCAAAGCACCAAATTCTTGGCCATATCGTTCACTTGATTACCCCTAGACGCCGTAGCGTGCTAAGCATGAAATGCCACGTTCGGTCCTCATGGACCGGGCTCGTTCGTCTAGACTATAGACCATAACCCCGGCCGAGGACATAGACCTCTCCCGAACGACCCCGTGACGCCTGCGGCTTGCGTAGGGAGACCCGGCGGAAACCGGCACGTAGACTGGCGAGCAAGCCATCCACACCGGCACCCTGGAATAGTTTGACCAGGAAATCGCCTCCCGGTTTAAGGAGGTCGGTCGCAAAATCACGCGCGGTTTCCGCCAGAGCCAGCCCGCGGGCCGCGTCCACGGCCCTGATTCCGGTCATATTCGGCGCCATGTCCGAGAGCACGAGATCCGCCTTGGCGCCGCCCAGCACGACCCGTAGAGCGCCTGCCACCTGGTCTTCGAAGATGTTTCCCGTTATCACCGTCACGCCGGACAGAGGTTCGATCGGAATCGGGTCGATTGCCAGCACACGGCCTCTCGGCCCGACCGCTTGAGCGGCCACCTGGCTCCAACCGCCGGGCGCGGCGCCCAGATCGATGACCGTCATACCGGATAGCAATATGCGGTCCCTTGCATCGATTTCAAGGAGCTTGAACGCCGCCCGTGACCGGAACCCGAGACGGCGTGCGCGCGCCACGTAGGGGTCCCCGTGGTGCTCTTCGAGCCACCGGCGGCTGCTGGCACTGCGCCCCATGTCGCAGTCGGCTCGGTCTACGACAACATCAGACGTAACGCACGTCGATGATCTCGTATTCCCGACGCCCGGCCGGCGCCTCGACCACGATGATCTCCCCGGCCTGCTTGGTGATCAGGGCACGGGCGATGGGGGAGCGGATCGAGACCAGGCCGCTCTTGATGTCGGCCTCGTCCTCCCCGACGATCTGGTAGACGGCCACCTCTTCGGTGTCCACGTTCATGATCTCCACGGTGGCCCCGAACACCACCTTGCCGCGCGCATTGATGGCGGCAATGTCGATGACCTCGGCGTGGGACAGCTTGCCCTCGATGTCGGCGATGCGCGCCTCGACGAACCCTTGCTGCTCGCGCGCGGCGTGGTACTCCGCGTTCTCGCTGAGATCGCCGTGTGCTCGCGCCTCGGCGATCGCCCGGATGATGCGCGGACGGACGTCGTTCTTGAGGCGCTGAAGCTCATCTTTCAGCTTCTGTGCCCCGGTTTGGGTCATAGGTGTCTTGCTCACGTGCAGAGCTCCTCGTGAAGGTCTTGCAGGCGGTATACCTTGTTCGGGCTGCGTTCCGGGATCGCCGCCACGATCGCAAATGCCCCCGCCATCGTCGTCGTGTAGGCGACATTGCGCTCGAGCGCGGTGATACGGATGGTTATGGAGTCCCGGATCGCCTGCCTCCCCTCCGTCGTATTGATGATGAGGGTGATCGCGTCGTTCTTGATCATGTCGACGATATGTGGGCGACCTTCGAGGACCTTGTTGACGACCTCACAAGCGACACCGGTGCTCGCGAGCGCCTTGGCGGTGCCGCGCGTCGCCGTGACCTCGAAACCGAGCCGTACCAAGGCGCGCGCCAGATGTTTGGCGGCGTCCTTGTCTGCGTCGCGGACGCTGATGAAGACCCGCCCGGAGGCCGGCAGCTCCATCCCGGCGGCGAGCTGGGCCTTGGCGAAGGCCTCGCCGAAGCTCACGCCGACCCCCATGACCTCCCCCGTCGACTTCATCTCGGGCCCGAGCAGGGTATCGACGCCGGGCAGTTTGATGAAGGGAAACACGGCCTCTTTAACGGACCAGTAACCCGGCACCCGTTCGCGGACGCCCTGATCGGCGAGGGGCCGGCCCATCATACATTCCGCGGCCAGGCGCGCCAGCGGCAGCCCCGTGGCCTTGGAGACGAAGGGCACCGTCCGGGAGGCGCGCGGGTTGACCTCGAGCACGAAGATCTCCTCGCCCTGGATCGCGAACTGGATGTTGATGAGGCCGACCACCCCCAAGGCCATGGCGAGCCGTTCGGTCTGTCGCCGCAGCGCGTCCTGTACGGCCGCCGAGAGCTGGTGCGGCGGCAGGCAACAGGCGGAATCGCCGGAGTGTACGCCGGCCTCTTCGATGTGCTCCATGATGCCGCCGATCAACACCTCCCGCCCGTCACAGACGGCGTCCACATCGACCTCCGTGGCATGCATCAGGAACCGATCCAGGAGCACCGGCGAATCGTTCGAGACCGTCACGGCCCGCCCGACGTAGGCCGTAAGGTCCTGATCGTTATACACGATCTCCATAGCCCTGCCGCCCAGGACATAGGACGGGCGAACCACCAGCGGATAACCGATCTCGTGGGCCAGCCCGACCGCCCGCGCCGGCTCGGTGACGGTGCGGTTCTGCGGTTGCCGCAGCCCCAGCCGGTCCAGCAACTGGCGGAAGCGCTCGCGATCCTCGGCCAGATCGATGGCATCGGGGGGCGTTCCCACGATCGGCACCGCGGCCGCTTCCAGGGCGCGTGCGATCTGGAGCGGGGTCTGCCCGCCGAATTGCACGATCACCCCGATCGGCCGTTCCAGGGCGATGATCTCGAGTACGTCCTCCAAGGTCACGGGCTCGAAGTACAGACGGTCCGAGATGTCGTAATCGGTCGAGACCGTCTCGGGGTTGCAGTTGACCATGATGGTCTCATAGCCCCGGTCACGGAGCGCCAGGGCCGCCTGCACGCAGCAGTAGTCGAACTCGATGCCCTGGCCGATGCGATTCGGCCCCCCACCCAGGATCATGATCTTATCGCGCGCGCTGGGATGGGCCTCGCACTCCTCGTCGTAAGTCGAATAGAGATACGCGGTCGTCGCCCGGAACTCGCCGGCACAGGAATCGACCCGCTTGTAAACCGGGCGGAGCCCGAAGCGCCGGCGCAGGGCGCGCACCTCCGCCTCCGCAACACCACACAGCTCGCCGATGCGCGCGTCGGAGAACCCCTTGCGTTTGAGCGCCGCGAGCCGTGCCTTATCTAGCGCCGGGACCCCACCTCGGCGCGTCTCGGCCTCTTCGACAACCAGGTCCTCGATCTCGGCCAGGAACCACGGATCGATGCGGACCAGCTCGTGGATCTCCGCCAGGTTGTAGCCGAGCCGGAAGGCGTCGGCGACATGCCACAGGCGATCGGCCCCCGGGACGCGCAGCTCGTGCTCCAGGACGGATCGGGCATCGTCGCGCCCGAGGTCGAGGATCCCGTTCAAACCCGTGCGGCCGGTCTCCAGGCCGCGCAGGGCCTTCTGCAAAGACTCTTGGAAGTTGCGCCCGATGGCCATGACCTCGCCGACGGACTTCATCTGGGTGGTCAAGCGGTCGTCGGCATCGGGAAACTTCTCGAACGCGAAACGCGGGACCTTGGTCACCACGTAGTCGATGCTCGGCTCGAACGAAGCGGGGATGACGCCCCCGGTGATCTCATTCGCAAGCTCGTCCAGGGTATAGCCCACCGCGAGCTTGGCCGCGACCTTGGCGATCGGAAAGCCGGTGGCCTTGGACGCAAGCGCCGAGGACCGGGAGACGCGCGGGTTCATCTCGATGATGACCATCTCGCCGTTCTTGGGATTGATGGCGAACTGGACGTTGGAGCCGCCGGTATCGACCCCGATCTCGCGCAGCACCGCGATCGAGGCATCGCGCATGCGCTGGTATTCTTTGTCCGTCAGGGTCTGGGCCGGCGCCACCGTGATGGAGTCCCCGGTGTGGATCCCCATCGGATCCATATTTTCTATCGAGCACACGATGATGCAGTTGTCGCGGTGATCGCGCACCACCTCCATCTCGTATTCCTTCCAGCCGAGCACCGATTCTTCCAGGAGCACCTCACGGGTCGGCGATGAGAGGAGTCCCCGTGCCACGATCGCCTCGAGCTCCTCGCGGTTGAACGCGATCCCCCCGCCGGTGCCCCCCATGGTGAAGGAGGGACGGATGATGACCGGGAAGCCGATCCGGGCCTGTACCTGGTGGGCCTCCTCCAGGCTGTGGGCGATGCTGGAACGGGGCGTCTTGAGCCCGATGCGGTGCATGGCCTCGCGGAATCGCTCGCGGTCCTCGGCCTTGTCGATGGCCTCGCGACTCGCGCCGATCAGCTCGACCGCGTACTCCGCCAAGACCTCGTGGCGGGCGAGGTCCAGAGCACAGTTGAGGGCGGTCTGCCCGCCCATCGTGGGCAAGAGCGCGTCGGGCCTTTCCCGCGCGATGATCTGCGCGACGCTCTGCCATCGGAGCGGTTCGATATAGGTCGCCGCGGCCATCTCGGGATCGGTCATGATGGTGGCCGGGTTGGAGTTGACCAGGACCACCCGATAGCCCTCTTCCCGCAGAGCCTTGCAGGCCTGGGTACCGGAATAGTCAAACTCGCAGGCCTGTCCGATGACGATGGGACCGGCCCCGAGGATCAGGATGCTCTCGATATCCGTGCGCCTGGGCATGAGAATTCGATCGAGCCGCTCAGACGGCACGCCGGTGGCGCACCATCAGCTCGGTGAAGTGATCGAAGAGCGATCGCCCATCGTGGGGGCCTGGGCTCGCCTCGGGGTGCCCCTGGAAGCTGAACGCCGGTTTGTCGCGGTGATGCAAGCCCTGGATCGTGCCGTCGAAGAGTGACCGGTGTGTGACCCGTAGGCGCGACGGCAGACCCTCGGGGTCCACCGTGAATCCATGGTTCTGGCTGGTGATGAGGACTCTTTGGCTGCCGAGGTCCAGGACCGGGTGGTTGGCGCCGTGGTGGCCGAATTTCATCTTGACGGTGCGCCCGCCGCAGGCGAGCCCCAGGAGCTGATGGCCGAGACAGATCCCGAACACCGGTACCTGCGCCTCCACGATCTCGCGGATGGCGGCGATGGCATAATCACAGGCCCCCGGGTCGCCCGGGCCGTTCGAGAGGAACACGCCATCGGGCTTCTCCCCCAATACCTCGGAGGCCGGGGTCTTGGCGGGGACGACCATGAGCCGGCAGCCCCGATCCGCCAGGAGCCTCAGGATGTTGCGTTTGACCCCGTAATCGTAAGCGATCACTCGATGCGAAGACACGCCTTGAACCGCCGGTGCAGAACGACCCTCGGAACCCTCGAGCTTCAGGCTGCCCTCTGCCCAGGCATACGGATGCGGGGTGGTGACCTCCCGGGCGAGATCGGCCCCTTCCAGACCGGCGAAGGCGCGCGCCGCGCGCAGCGCCTCGCCCGCATCGACCCCCTCCCCCGCCATCACGCAGCCGCGTTGCGCCCCACCCTCCCGCAGGATACGCACCAGGCGGCGGGTATCGATGCCGGCGATGGCCACGACGCCCTGGCGTTCGAGGTAATCGCCGAGTGCGCCCTCGGAACGCCAGTTGCTCTGCCGTTTCGGGACGTCACGAATCACGAGACCGCTGGCATAGATGCGCGGGGATTCCTCGTCCTCCGCGTTGGCACCGACGTTTCCGATGTGCGGGTAGGTGAGCGTGACGATCTGCTGGAAATAAGACGGGTCGGTCAGGATCTCCTGGTAGCCGGTGATGGCGGTATTGAACACCACCTCGCCGACGGACTGGCCTGTCGCGCCGATCGATACGGCGTAAAAGACACTGCCGTCTTCCAAAGCCAGCAAGGCCGGGTGGGTCAAAGGTGTCCTCCCCTGCGACAGATAGACAAAGCGGGAGTCGCCCGCCGGCGCCTCCCGCCACGGTTATTCTATACTGGCCACGGTCATAAATCGCCCTTCTCCTGAGGAAGGCTTGAGGCTTGAGGCTGGAGACCTGAGACTTGAGCTGGAGAAGCAGAGGCGGCCTCCGGCCCCCGCGGTTCCGGCTCAAGTCTCAGGTCTCTAGCCTCCATCATGACCGCAGGTTTCACCGGTCCGATCCGATTACAGCCCACGGGCTCTGCCCTCCTGGGGACGGGGATCGCGTTCTCCCATACCGGCGCGCTGGTCATCGTCGCCCTTCTCCCGTGGCCGGCGTGGGCCCGGGTGTCGGTTGCGATGCTGCTGTGCGGGAGTCTCGTGTGGTCGCTCGCCTGGCATGTCCTGCACCGCGGGGACGCCGTGACCGAGGCCATCCTGCAGGGAGACGGATCATGGACGGTCCGTGCCGGGCCTGCGGAGCCCGTGTCCGCCACGCTCGCAAACGACAGCGTGGTAACGCCCTATCTTACGGTGCTGCTCTTCAAGCTTGCCGATGGACGCCGTCGCTCCCTCCTCGTGCTCCCCGACAACATCGAACCGGAGACCTTCCGGCGGCTGCGCGTGCGGCTGCGGTTCCCCCTGTCGGGCACGGCTAGCTAGCCCGGACGGCCCACCAGCCGGCGGCGGGTACGCCAGGCGATCCAGAGCTTACGGAGGGGGGTGAGGGCGACGCGATGGTGAAGGACCCGGTAGCCATCGCGCCTGATCTCGGCGAGGATGACCGCACTCTGCTGCGCTGAGCCGTCCACGGCCGGGACACGGGCCAGGCTATGTGCGAGATCGGCCCCGATACGTTCGCAGTGTTCCGCGACCATGTCCCGGAGGCGCTTCGGCAATTCGGGCCCGAGGAGCGCCGCGGCCGGCACGCCATGGCGTGCCAGGGCGTCCTCCGGGATACGGATCCGGCCGCGCGCCGTCTCGCTCCCTAGGCCGAGCACGGCCAGGCGAATAGGTAACTCAAGAGCCCTTTTTCCTCAGGAGCGAAGATACGACTGGACCGGTAGGCTGTCAAACGTGCGCGGTATCGGGCCGGAATCCGTGAATTATTTATCGCACTGTTGTGGGCGACTTGTTCGCCAAGTGTCGGGACACTATGGTGTCTAAAAGGAGTGCAGGCAAGAGGGATTGTCGGCGCTGGGCGATGGACCGGATTGGAGGGGATCGGTCTGCGATCAGGCCGAGCGAATGCCTGCGCACGTGCTCGGGGCGGTGCGCGGGCAGACAAATCCGAGATGAGCAAGGATCTTGGCGATCACCGCGGCGTTTTCGATGGCGGCGATGGTCCTCAGCGTGCCGCCGCAGTGTGGGCAGCGCTCAATATCGATATCGAACACCCGGTTGAGCAGCCGTGCCAAGCGGATGCGGGATGGCGCCCCGTGGTCGGCTAGGTTGCCGTAAACCTCTGCGGTTTTCATTGCGCTGACCGGCACGCTGGGAATGATCGCGGAACGGTGTTTGGCATTAAAGCGAGACAGGGCGGGTTAGCGGCTTTATCGCGTAACCCGCCTTCGAGACGGCCGCGTTTAAGGTCGGCACCGAGTCCAGATTCGGATGTTGGTCATCCGAGTGGCGTGCCCGCTAGCTAGGGCTACTTTAGCCAAACTGATGCATCTTGCTCTAGGATCGACAACAGGTACTCACATGCATCATGCTCATGATAAAAGAGCTCTAGATTACCTTTTTGTCCTCGTTCAGCGTAATAAACCTCCCATCTACCATCCTCTTGCCCAATGCAGTACTGTTCATCTGCGTCCGGTAGCCCGGAGTTTATACGTACGGCCGCCGGATGTATGTTTCGCGATTGCAGCATTTGTTCGAGTTGGTGTACGTTCATCGGTTCGATGGTTCTAAGAAACCGTCTCTTATTAGGTCGCGCACGGGCTTCTCGGTAACAAACTGCGTGCCGAGACCGGGCTGACCGTATGCAGGCGCTATTTCACCTACTTTTACATCTAGTGGTTTAGTAACCGTAAACGTCGTGTATGGTCGATTATCGGTGCCTGGCCGCAGTGATCGCATTGGTGGTGGAGTCCCCTGTGGTGCTAGAAAGCGACCGCCGTCGAACCCAAACCGATCGACTTCGGCTCCTTGGGTAAGCGTGAAATCTCGCGCTTTGCCGAGGAAACCGTCATTTGGCGGGTCAAATGTCGTTAATGCCTTGCCGTTTGTAACCGTCCTAGCGGCATTGCCGATTCCGTCCGCCGCTTTGGCTACCGTCTTGCCCAGGGTCCCCGCACCGGGAAGGCTGACCCCTGAGCTGCGGACGCAATCCCCACACGGGTTAGCGACGTTATCATAGGCCTCCAGGGCCAGATTGCCGAGCTCAAGGCCGGGCTCGTTCGGGGCGGTCTGGCCGATCGGCTGACCGTAAGGCGCATACGACTTGCGCCACACCACGCGGCCTTCTTGATCGGTCGCGATGATCGGCGAGCCGAGCGCGTCGTTGTGGTAGTAGATGATCACCTCGACGCCCTGAGCCATGAGGCTCAGGCACGCGAGGAACAGGGTGGCGACGAAACGTATCATTCCGTGACTCATGTGCGTCTCCTTGGGGTCCTGTTCTTGACCGCCTCGACCTCCCCGGGTCCATCGGTGGCCTAGAACGCCCTCCCGGTCCGCCTCGGGCGAGCCGGCGAAGGGCTTGCTGTCCACGTCCGGAACATGGGATAGTCATCGAGGAACATCACGCTATCGGGGCACCCTTGCTCAGCTACAGTGGGCCTTTGCACCCACCCACCAGGATTTCCCGGCCCGCCCCGGCACCTGGCCGGTGCTCTCAAGGCCGAATGCCTAATGCTACAGCTTGGTACACACGTTCTTGGCTTCGGTGAAGAACCGCAAGGCTTCGTTGCCGCCCTCGTGGCCGACGCCCGAGTGCTTCATGCCGCCGAAGGGGGTGCGCACATCGCGGAGCAGCCAGGTGTTGACCCAGACCACTCCGATCTCGAGCCGTTGCGCGGTCCGGTAACCTTGACGCGGGACCGTCGACCGAGGCCGCGAGCCCGCACTCCGCGGTGCCTGTTCAAGCACCTCGTCCTCGGTGTCCGAAGGGCAGCAATCGTAGGGCGCGTGCCCGCGCCATTCATTGGCGGTATGATTCCGTCATGTCTGATTACCGCCGCACCCATGTGCCGGGTGGCACCTATTTCTTCACCATAAACACCTATCGGCGTCAAACGTTTCTCACCGATGCCCATGTGCCCTCGGCCCTGCGGGAAGCGATCGGAACGCTTCGTTCGGCCCATGCGTTTATGGCAGCATCGATTTTGGGATCATCTCATCCGCGATGAGGCCGACTTCAACCGGCGTATCGATTACATCCATTGGAACCTGGTGAAGCATGGGTACGTGGCACAGGTGAGTCATTGGCCGTATTGAGCTTCCATCGGTACGTCAAACAGGGTGCCTGCCAGCAGATTGGGGAGCCAAACTCGAATCGCTCAACGGCGCTGACACGGCGAATGAGTCGGCGCGGACACGCGCCCTACGCTCGCTGAAGAACGGCATTACCCCTGAGCATCAGACGATCTTGAATGTGCTGGAGAGGATTGCCGAATGTGTCGGTGTAGATCGTTGGCGGCTTACGAAAAGCGGACAGCAGGAGTTGGGGTTGCGTCCTACGGCGCGAACGTTACCCTCTCGGACAGCCGAGACAGCCTTGGATCGACGATGATCGCGCCCTCGTGCCGCTAGGAAACGGCGTGCTCATGACGGTCATAGCACCGGGCAAACTGAGACACTACCTCTAGCCCTGCGGGTCCTTGACACGGGGCAAGACCGAGCCGCTCGTGCCGTTCTGCCGGACCTCCCCGCAGCCGGCAAGGCGCGATGGCATTGATGGGGTCGGAGACGATCGAACGGCCACGCCGAGCAGCGCAGAATATCGACTCGCAACCGACCCGTCAACCGGCTTTTGTCTGAAGGGATCAGGTCTTGAAATATCAACTCTCTTAGACTATGCGACCCGGATCAAGCCGTGCCCGCGTGCAGCCTCAAACCCAGCGCGCGGATGACCTTCAATACCGTGGCGAACTCGGGATTCCCCCCGACGGACAAGGCCTTGTACAGGCTTTCGCGCCCAAGTCCCGTGTCGCGGGCAAGCTGCGACATGCCTTTGGCGCGGGCGATGTCGCCCAATACATGCGTCACCAGGGTTGGGTCGCCGTCTTCCAGGGCGGCCTCCAGATAGGCGACCATATCGTCGCTGTCTCGCAGATATTCCGCCGCGTCCCATGGACGAGTTTCGGTCTTGGCCATATTTTCAAATCCTAAAGGTTGCGCGCCAGTGCTAGCGCGGTTTGAATGTCCCGATCCTGCGTGCGTTTGTCGCCACCCGCCAGGAGGACGACAAGCACCGCACCGCGCTGAACGAAGTACACTCGGTAGCCAGGGCCGTGATCGATGCGTAGCTCCGAGACACCTTGGCCCACCGGTCTCACATCGCCGCAGTTGCCCAAGGACAAGCGGCGGATGCGGGTATTGATCCGCGCTTGCGCCTGCCGATCTCGCAGACCATCGAACCATTCCGCATATTCGATCGTCTGGCGGATCTCGATCATGGTGTACCGTATCTTTTGAGATACAGCTTGTCAAGACGGAGTACTTGGTAGCCAGGTACGTGGGCACCGCCCACCGTTTACGGCAATTCTCCATTCGCAGTAGAACTGGGGTACAAATGTCGGTGGATAACATTCTGGTCGGCAGTCTGCCCCGGAGTCGGCTAGCCGCGACGGCCCCCCGTCAGCCGGCGGCGGGTACGCCAGGCGATCCAGAGCTTACGGAGGGGGGTGAGGGCGATGCGATGGTCGAGGATCCGGTAGCCATCGCGCCTGATCTCGGCGAGGGTGACGAGGAGGATCTCGGCGAGGATGACCACACTCTGCTGCGCTGGGCGGTCCACGGCCGGGACGCGGGCCATGGCCTGTGCGAGATCGGCCCCGATACGCTCGCAGTGCTCCGCGACCAGGTCCCGGAGGCGCGCCGGCGACTTGCGCTCGAGGAGCGCCGCCCCTGGCACGCCATGGCGTACCAGGGCGTCCTGCGGGATGCGGATCCGGCCGCGCGCAGTCTCGGCCCGCAGGTCCTGAACCCGCGCCGCCAGCTCGATGGCGGCACCGAGGTCCGCGACCGCCTGCGGCGTCGCCTCATCGCGGTAGCCGTGGATGCGGGCGCACCAGCGCCAGATAGGGGCCCACATCGCCTCGAAATGGCGTACCAGCGACTCGTGGCAGGCATAGCCGCCGGGACCCACGTCCTGCTCGGCCGCGGCGAGGGTGGTGCCCAAGCTCCGGGGCTCCAAGCCGTAGGTCCGGGCGACCCAGGCCATGAGCTCGGCGATCGGGTGGCGAGCGGGCGCACGAGCCTCGATGCGCGCTAGCTCTTCGCGCCAAAAGGCGAGCTTCCTCCCGGCCACGACCGGATCGGCGCAAGTCCGCGGTACCTCGGCGATGGCGTCCTTGAATGCCAGGAGCGAATACACGCCGCGCTGTAGCTCCGACCCGAGCCAGAGCGTGCTGTAATAGTAGCTGGAGCCCGGGACCGCCACCCGTTCCCGGCAGTAATCAATGGAGTTCACTTCCGAGCGGGATGCCGTTGACCCAGGCGAGCACTGCCCCAGGGTGGGAGATCGCGCCATCCGCACCGAAGGCGCTCGGGTCGTCGCCCGGGGCGAGGTAGCCGAACAGGGCCACGAGGGTGGTCATGCCCGCGGCCCGCCCGGCGGTGATGTCGTCCCGCGAGTCGCCGACGAACAAGCAGCTTCCGGGATCACGCCCACACAGCCGCGCGGCGTGCAGGAGCGGCGCGGGGTGAGGCTTACGGTAGGCCGTGGTATCACCACAGACGATGCAGGCCGCACGCTCCGCGATCCCGAGTGCTGCCAGCAAGGGCTGCGTCAGCCGGAGCGGTTTGTTGGTCACCACACCCCAGGGTACGGCGGACCCGGTGAGGGTGTCGAGTACCTCCGCCATCCCCGGGAACAGCCGCGTGTCACGCGCGACCCGGCCGGCGTAGAGGTCCAGGAAGCGTCCCCGCAGCCCCTGGTATTCGGGGTCTTCGGGATCGGAGAGGCCGAACCCGAGCCCCAGAAGGGCCGGGCTGCCCCCCGAGACGCACGGCCGGATGCGCGCCAGCGGGAGTGCCGCAAGACCCTGTTCGGCACGCAGCGCATTGAGCGCAGCGGCGAGGTCCGGCACGGTATCCGCCAAGGTCCCATCGAGGTCGAAGAACACCGCGCGGCGTGCGCCACGGGGGGCGCTCACGGCAGCGTGGCGTGTACGAGATAGTTGACCGACACACCGTCCTGCAGCACCGCCCGACGCGTCCCCGGGTTGTACCACATTCCCTTGAGTGCCAGGAGTCTGAGGCCAGCGCTCCGTACCCAGCCTGCCAGCTCCGACGGTCGGATGAAACGCCCATAGTCGTGGGTACCCCGGGGCAGGAGGCGCAAGACATACTCGGCCGCGATCACCGCCAGTAGATAGGCCGCCGGAGTGCGATTGATGGTCGAGAAAAACACATGGCCCCCGGGTTTGACCAGCGTCGCACAGGCCTCGACCAGCTTCTCGGGGTAGGGGACATGTTCCACGATCTCCATGCAGGTCACCACATCGAACCCCCCGGGTTCCTGGGCCGCCATGACCTCCGGCGTCGTGCGCAGATACCGAACCCGGCTTCCGGATCGGGCCTGATGGAGCTTGGCGACGCGGATCGCGCCGGCGCTGGCATCGATGCCGGTCACGCCGGCGCCCTGATCGGCCATGGCCTCCGACAGGATCCCGCCGCCACAACCCACGTCGATGACGGTCTTGCCCCCGAGCGCGACGCGCCCGTCAATGAACCCGAGGCGCAACGGATTGATGTCGTGCAGGGTACGGAAATCCCCGTCATGGTCCCACCAGCGGCTCGCCAGCGCCTCGAACTTGGCCACCTCGCCGGGGTCGACGTTGGCGCTCTCGTGATCCACGCTCGCGTGATCCAATGGGGGTGGGTCCCGCGCCCCGGCCTAGGACCTGGAGGCGAAAGACAGGTTGGGGAGGGTCACGTCGGACGCCAGATCGGAGTCGCGCGTCGCGCCGACGGGACAAAACTCCACCAGCACGACGGTCACGTTGTCGTTCGCACCCCGTGCCAGAGTGAGGTCGAGCAGCGTATCGGCCGCGTGCGACAGCGGACCGGCCGACAGTACCTCCCCGATCTCTTGTTCGGTGACGTGGCGGTACAACCCGTCCGAGCACAGGAGGTAGCGATCGCCCGCCGTCGGATCCAGCGCGAGCGTGTCCAGACCGAGGTCCGCTTGCGTGCCCACTGCCCGCGTCAGGACATTGGACAGGGGATGGAGGGTGGCCTCGGCCCGACCGATGAGGCCGAGACGCACGTACGCCTCTATCTGGGAATGATCCCTCGTGAGCTGAGTCAGGCCTCGATCGCGCCACCGATACGCCCGGCTGTCACCGGCCCACAGGCACGCGCCCTCCGACCCGTCGGACAGGAGCGCGACCACCGTGCTCCCGGTGGGTGCATGGTATTCTTCCCCCTTGGCGAGCAGCGCGGCGTTGACCGAGCGCAGACTCGCCTCCGCCGCCGCCACGAGCTCGCCGAAGCTCGCGGCCTTCTCGAGCTTACCGAGCGACTCGACGATCATGCGGCTCGCGGCATCGCCGCCGCGGTGGCCGCCCATGCCGTCGGCCACCGCCCAGAGCCCGAGGTCGGGGCGATCGAGAAAGGAGTCCTCGTTGCTCTTGCGCACCTTCCCGACGTGCGTAATGGCACACGAGGACCAGCCGCAGAGCGGATTGTTCATGGGCACACCGTGTCAGCCTGTGGCGCTCGCACAGCGTATGCTGAACCTCAGGCGGAACTGGCGTGTGCGCGCATCGGTACCACACGGGATTCGGGGCATCACGAGGCTATCTCAAAGAAGACGAGCTTCTTGGCCGGGTCGCCGAAGGTCCGGCCCAAGCTTACCTGGCCGCGGCCCTGAAGCACGGTCTCGTCGCGCCGCACGAAGGCGCAGCCACCGCCCTCGCTGCGCACATAGGTGCCGTTGGTGCTATGGTCCACCAGGTAATACCGGCCGCGCCGACATTCGATGCGCAGGTGACGCCGCGAGGCCAAATGGTCATCGACAACCAGGTCACACACCGGACCACGCCCCAGGGTCACCGGCCGGCAGCCGCCCTCGAGCTTGAACTCCTTTCCCTGGCAGCGCAGCACGAGCGCGAGGTCCGGCCCCGAGTCGCCCAGGACGATAGGCAATACGTAACCGGCGACGCCGGTCGAGTCGTCCTCACGCCACACCACCTCGAAGATCGCCAAGGGTTCGGCCTCCCCGTTCATCTCTACCCTATCGACCAGCCGCGTGCTGGACCGGCAGGGGGGAGACAGCTCGTGGAAGACCGCGGCGGTGATGATGATCTGCTCCGGCTTGGCGAGATCGACCGCCCGCTTGGCGACGTTGACGTTTTGCCCAAAGAGGTCATCCACCTCCAGGATGACCGGACCGAAGTGCAGCCCCACGCGCACCGACAAGGTCGCCGCCGGCCCCGCGTACTCCGAGGCCGGTTCGTCGTCGTGGTGTCTCTGGATCTCCCAGGCGGCCATGACGGCCAGATCGGCGCTTGCGAAGATGCACACGGCCTCATCGCCGATGGTCTTGACGACCCGGCCGCCGTGCCGCTGCACGCAGTGGGCGATGGCGGCGAGGCATTCCGCCACCCGGTCGCGCGCAGCGACGTCGCCGAGCTCGCCATAAAGCCGCGTGCTGCCGCTGATGTCGGCGAACATGATCGCGACGCTGGGAAGCTCGGCGCCCAGGTTGCCGGTGTCGCCGTGCCCGGGAACACCCCCTATGCGCGGTTGGCGTCGATCTCGGTGGCGCATCTCTACAACCTGGCTACCTCGTGTGCAGATGACGTGATCATTGGGAAGAGGTTTCGGCGGCCTCGCCGAGACGACTCGCCGGGACCGCCAGGGAAGGTAGGATAACAAATCCGCGGGGGTACAAAAAATCGCCCGGCCCGGCGGGCGGCCTTGACATGCCATGCCCCTGGCCTACCATGGCCTCGCGTATTCGCCAAGACCACCCTGCATCGAGGCTACGCCCACGTGAGCACCCCGTACGGCGCGCATCCCGGCAGCACCAAACCCCTGGCCGAGCGCATGCGGCCGGCCCGCATCGAGGACATCGTCGGGCAAGGGCACATCCTGGGGCCGACAGGGCCTTTGCGCCTCGCCATCGAGTCCGGGCGGCCCCATTCGATGGTGTTGTGGGGCCCGCCCGGGACCGGTAAGACGACGCTCGCCCGCCTCATCGCGCACCACGCCGACGCCCAGTTTCTGAACCTTTCGGCGGTGCTCTCCGGGGTCAAAGACATCCGCGCGGCGATCGAGCGCGCCGAGCACGCGCGTGCCGGCGAGGGGCGGGACACGGTACTGTTCGTCGACGAGGTGCATCGTTTCCACAAGGGCCAGCAGGACGCCTTCCTGCCGTATGTCGAGGACGGCACCCTGATCTTCGTCGGCGCCACGACCGAGAACCCCTCTTTCGAGCTGACCGGGGCACTCCTGTCGCGCCTCAAGCTCTATGTCCTGAAACCACTCTGTGCCGCGGACATCGAAGCACTCGTCGACCGCGCGCTCGCCGATCGGGAACGCGGGCTGGGCGGTCTCCGGATCCGCTTCGACCCCACGCTCCGCGTAAGACTTGCCGAGGCCGCAGACGGGGATGCGCGACGTGCCTTGAATATGCTGGACGTCGCGGCCGGGCTCGCACCGGGTGGGGTAATCGACGGCGACCTGCTGCACCAGGTCCTGTCCGGGGGCGCGAGGCGTTTCGATAAGGGTGGGGAGGTGTTCCACGAACAGATCTCCGCCCTGCACAAGGCGGTGCGGGGGTCTTCCCCCGATGCCGCCCTATACTGGTTCGCACGCATGCTGGATGGCGGCTGTGATCCGCTCTACATCGCCCGGCGGGTGGTGCGGATCGCCTCCGAGGACATCGGCAACGCCGATCCTCGGGCCTTGCGCATCGCGCTCGATGCCTGGGAGACCCAGGAGCGGCTGGGGAGCCCCGAGGGCGAGCTCGGCATCGCCCAGGCCATCGTGTACCTCTGCTGTGCGGCCAAGAGCAACGCGGTCTACAAGGCTTTCCAGTCGGCCACGGCCGATGCCCGCGATCACGGCTCGCTGCCGGTCCCCCTGCACCTGCGCAACGCCCCGACCGCGCTCATGAAAAGGCTGGGCTACGGGCGGGGATATCGCTACGCCCACGACGAGCCCGAGGGCTATGCGGCGGGCGAGTGTTATTTCCCCGAAATCTTGGAAGGTCGCCGCTATTATGAACCGGTGATGCGTGGGCTCGAGGTCCAGATCAGCGAGAAGCTCGCGCGCCTGCGGGCCCTGGACGATCAGGCGCGCGGCCCGGCTGGGTCGCGACTGCGTGGGCCAGGCTGATGCTTGATCCCCAGGCGCTGCGAAATCGCCTGCTCGAAGTCGCGGCGGCCCTGCAGGCACGCGGTTTCGCGCTCGACACCGCGATCTTGGAACGTCTGGAGACGCGCCGCAAGTCGCTTCAGGTAGAGACGCAGGAGCTACAACACCGCCGCAACGCCGGGTCCAAGGCCATCGGCGAGGCCAAGGCGCGCGGCGAGGACCTCAACCCCCTGCTGGCCGAGGTCGCGGACCTCGGCGATGAGTTAGCACGCACCGACGCCGATCTGGCCGCGGTCCTCCAGGAGATCGAGGCCGAGAGTCTTCTGATCCCCAATATCCCCCACGCATCCGTCCCGCAGGGTGCGAGCGAGGCCGACAACGTCGAGATCCGGCGCTTCGGCGCGCCGCCCACCCCGCCGTTCCAGCCCAAGGACCACGTGGACCTCGGCCAGGCCCTGGGGATGATGGACTTCGAGACGGCGGCGCGCATCGCCGCCGCGCGCTTCGTCGTCCTCTCGGGAGGGCTCGCCCGCCTGCACCGGGCGCTCACCCAGTTCATGCTGGATCTCCATACCCGCGAGCACGGCTACCGCGAGGTCTATGTCCCTTACCTCGTGAACGCGCAGACCTTGCGGGGGACGGGACAGCTCCCCAAGTTCGCCCAGGACCTCTTCGCCGTCCCCGAACCCGGTCTCTATCTCATTCCCACCGCCGAGGTGCCGGTGACCAATCTCGCTCAGGACCGCATCCTGAGCCCGGAAGAACTGCCTTGCCGCTACGTCTGCCATAGCCCCTGCTTCCGCAGCGAGGCGGGATCCTACGGGAAGGACACGCGCGGGCTCATCCGCCAGCACCAATTCGAGAAGGTCGAGCTCGTGCAGCTGGTGCGTCCCGAAGAGTCCTATGAGGCCCTGGAAGAGCTGACCCGGCACGCCGAGGTGGTGCTACAGCGCCTGGGTCTGCACTACCGGGTGGTCGCCCTATGCACGGCCGATCTCGGGTTCTCGTCGGCCAAGACCTATGACCTGGAGGTGTGGATGCCGGGCCAGGGGCGGTTTCGCGAGATCTCCTCTTGCAGCAACTTCGAGTCGTTCCAGGCGCGGCGTATCAAGGCCCGCTGGCGCAACCCAGACACCGGCCGCCCCGAGCTCCTGCATACCTTGAACGGCTCGGGCTTGGCGGTGGGGCGCACCTTGGTGGCGGTGATGGAGAACTACCAGGAAGCCGACGGCCGCATCCGGGTACCGAAGTTCCTGCGGCCCTATATGGGCGGGATGGAGATCGTGGACGATGGCGGTGATGGATAGGCCGCCCAAGGCGCTCGCGCCCTCCCATGCGCCTCAGGCGCATGGGAGGGCCGTATTGCCACCCCCTATTACTCGCCTGGTTAGTCTCGTTTGGTTAGTCGTCGCCGCCGAAGACGCCCAGCAGGTGCAGGAGGCTGGTGAAGAGGTTGTAGATCGAGACATAGAGGCCGACGGTCGCCATGATGTAGTTGGTCTCGCCGCCGTGGATCAGCTCGCTGGTCTGGTAGAGGATCATTCCCGCCA
>JBQTJM010000440.1:0-1947 GCA_052387115.1 Gammaproteobacteria bacterium
CCACCAGATCACGTCCCGAACCTACGGCAACGGGCTCCTCGAGACGCGGACCTATGATCTGCAAGGGCGGCTTAAAGCCCAGGACTTGCGCAACCCCACAGGCCCCATCGAGGCGCGCAGCTATGACTACGATGCCAGTGGCAACCTCACCCGGCGAACCCGGCAGGCCGAAAACCGCACGTATACCTATGACGGGCTCGACCGCCTGGTGCAGGAGACGCTCGAAGGGGGGCCCACCCCACCGACCGACTACGCCCACCGGCTCGCGCGCACGATGGGCCCCGACCTCGAGGACACCTACACCTTCACCCTGGCCGGCAACCGCCTGGCGCTCATCGAAACCCTCCAGCGCGGCAGCCCCCCGCCGCCCCCCGCGCTCCCCCATCGCGAGGACCACTACAACCAACCCGGAAGGCTCTCCGAGGTCATCGAGAACGGCCTCCTCCAGGCCCGCTACGCCTACGGCGCAGAAGGCCAACGCACCCGCAAGGTGCTCCACGCCGGGGCACCGGTCACCAGCACCACTCTCTACCACTACGACCTCACTGGCCGCCTCCTCGCCGAGACCCGCGAGGACGGCACGCCCCTCCGGGACTACCTCTGGCAGGACCAAGAACCCCTCGCCCAGATCGACACCCAATCGGGCTTCGAGACCCTTCTCACCCTCCATACCGATCACCTACAGACCCCTAGGCTTGCCACAGGCACCAGTGGTGCTATCCTCTGGCGCTGGGAAGGGGAGGCCTTCGGGAGCACGGCCCCGGAGCTTCAAAGCGTCACCGTCAACCTGAGATTTCCCGGCCAGTACTTCGATGCGGAAACGGGGCTGCATTACAACTACTTCAGAGATTACGACCCGACGCTCGGACGCTACATTCAGAGTGGACTCGCGGGCGGCTTGAATACCTACGAGTACGCGTTGAACAATCCGATCCGCATTTACGATCCCTTTGGCCTGGAACCGAATCAAGGGTGTATCGCGGCCTGCACCGTCGGCGGCGGGATCATCGGTGGCGGGGTCGGTTATCTGGGCGGCGGTTTGTTGGGCGGTGGCGGCGGAACGCTGGTTGCGCCCGGTGTTGGAACGATTGGCGGTGCAATCGGCGGGGCGGAGCTCGGTGGTGCCGCGGGTGCGGCGGCTGGCAGTGCTGCTGGGAATGCTGCAGGCCAAGCATTGTGTCCGGACGATGACGACGAAGACAAGTGTGAAAAGCAAGCACAAGAAGATGAACAAACGTGCCGAATGGCAACTATGCCTGGTACGCCTGCTCGCGCCAGATGCTGGGCGAGTGTCCAGGAGAGATACGGCGCCTGCAGAGCCGGTCGTCCGTTGCCTCCACTTGTCATTTGGTAACTAGAAAATGGAAATTAAAGAGATATCTGAACCGATAGCTACGCGGAAGTTAACAGCCGAAAATCATGTCGTGACGGTTACTATCGGAAAGCCCGTGCTTTTCGAGGATGGAGACGATTATTACTGTCCGTATGCAATCGAGTTTCTCGGGAAGAGAAAGGTTAGTTATGCAGGTGGTATCGATGGTATTCAGGCGATTCAACTTGCGATGAAGAAAATCGGTGTAGATCTTGCCTACGTCAAGACGCCCTCGAATGAGCCCGTTACTTGGATGAGCGACACTCCGGGAGACACGGGCTTTCCTCAGTAGGTAGTACATGGCCGGAATCCGAGGTCCGGGCCCCGAACGGCGTCCTCACCCGCTTTACCTACGATGTGCTCGGGCGGGTGCAAAGCGAGACCAGCCCCGATCGGGGCGGCATCACCTATAGCTACGATCTCGCCGACAACCTCACCCGCATGAGCGATGCGCGCGGCATCACCGTCCTCTACACCTACGATGCGCTCGATCGGATCACCTCGATGCGCTTTCCCGATCCCGGAGAGGATGTCACCTACACCTACGACACCTGCCCCTTCGGGCTCGGGCGGCT
>JBQTJM010000441.1:0-2534 GCA_052387115.1 Gammaproteobacteria bacterium
TGGTCAGTGCGGTAGCCGAGGCGACCGATGACAGTTACCACGATGGCGCCTGTGCCGGCGCGGCATTGGCGGTGATCTCACGCGCCGGCGAGCTGCGGTCCTGGTGGCCGCTGGCCGAGCCGATCAAGGTCGAAGGGATATGCCTTCACGGGAGCCATCGCGATCTTCTCCTGGTAAACGATCCGGACGATGCGGCGATCCCCGCGGGTTTGTATGCCGCCCGGTTGCCGTTCACTTGATGTGTGTTCTCCGCTGATCGAGCGGGTCCGGGTGCGCCCCCGACCCGAACTCCGCCGTCGCGTCACCTTCTCCGCGGGGACCGCGACCCCTCGGCAACAAAGCCCCGCCGTTGCGCCATCGTGACGGACCCCGGATCCTCCGGGGATCTGCGCCAGCGTTCGATCAGAGGACTCCCGCCTCTCATCTCGGACCACCGCGCTATGCCTTCTGCGATGGGCCGCCTGAACCCCGGGGCCCGCCGTCTCCGGCGACGCCTTCCGACGCCGCCGCAGGTCGCTTCGCGCCTACGTGCCCCATTGACCCCTTCCCGCTCCTTGACCATACTTCATCCTGATCCCAAGCCAGGGGTCCGAGCGGGGAGATTAGGGCATGACCGACATGCCGAACCACCCATCAGTCGCCCACCACGGTCCACGGCGGGTCCTGGATAGTTCAACAACGGATCGGCTGATGGTGGAGATTGACCCAATCCGCCTTGCAGGTCCGTGGCACGAGGGCTTCGCCCTTGATTTTCACACGGTTGGTAGCCAGCTCCTTGGCTATGACGCCTACGGGAATCCTCAATTCGAGACGATCCGCACTGCCATAGGCGAACTGTTGTACAAGCTCAAGTACCGTTCCGACAGATCAACTGTGGGACCCCTTTGTCAAACCGCTGCCGAGTTCGTCGAGGATCGTGGCTGGGATCTGAATCTGATAGCGCCTGTGCCTCCATCCCGGTCAGGGCGGCGGTTCCAGCCGGTTCCTATGCTGGCTAGAGAGCTCGGGAGACTCCTGGGTTGGCCATCATGTCCCGACTGCATCATCAAGACCCGAGTAACCGATCAACTCAAAGCGATCTATGATTATCAAGAACGACTGGACCAACTCACGGGTGCGTATTCCGTTACCACAGACAAAGTGATGAACCAGAATGTCCTGCTAATCGACGATGTCTACAGATCCGGCGCAACCCTGGAGGCGGTGGCGAACGCTGTTCGAAACGTGGGGAGGGCCAGGAAGGTTTTTGCGCTTGCTTTCACTCGAACTCGGAGCAATCAATGAGAAAAGTATTTATTGGCGGATCGAGGCGGCTTGGACGGCTGAATCCTCAAGTGAAATCTCGGGCGGAGAACATGATCGCCGAAGGTCTACAGATCCTCGTTGGTGATGCCAACGGGGCTGATAAAGCGATTCAAGGGTTCTTTTCAGAGCGTGGTTATGGCAACGTCGTCGTTTTTTATGCCGGCGATGTATGTCGCAACAACTTGGGTCATTGGAGTACGCGAGAAATCAAGGTGGATCGCGCTCGTCGCGACTTCCGGTTTTTTGCAGCCAAGGATATCGCCATGAGCGACGAAGCAGACTACGGTTTAATGATTTGGGATGGTGAGAGCCAAGGAACAGTCAACAATGTCTTGAATCTTCTTGAGCGAGGCAAGAGAGTAGTCGTGTACCTGTCTCCGGACAGAGAATTCCTTACGCTTAGGAGTCCATCTGATGCGACTGAGTTGCTTAAGCGCATCGATCGGGAACTAGCCGACGTTCTGGATAACAAGGTCGGGCTACGTCGTCGCGTCGCCGCGTCTCAGCAAGCGATGAGGTTGATCTGACAACTGAGAATGGCTATATGGGCACGTAAAGCGGAAACGCCGAAACAGCCAAGCTGTTGCCTAAGGTGCCCGCGCTACATTTCTATGCCGACCCGCTACAACTTGAGAAAATAATTACTCGATGGTAGTGACGATTTTTCGTTCTCGCCTGGACCCCGAGCAGGCGGCCGCTTATTACGAAACGGCAGCTCGTATGCGAACGCTTGCTGAGAGCATGCCCGGCTTCATAAGCTTCAAGACGTTTAGTGCCGAGGACGGGGAGCGGGTGTCGATCATCGAGTTCGAGTCCGAGAAGACCCTGCGCGCTTGGCGGGAGCATCCGGAACATCGGAAGGCACAAGAGCTCGGTCGTACAATGTTCTATGCTGAGTTCCGGATCCAGGTATGCTCGATCGTCCGGCAGTATGGTTCTCGGTTGCCAAGGGTCTAACCACGCTGCAGCAGACCGCCGGGAGAAGCGCGCGTACTTCTCGACCCACTTCTTCTGAAGTCCTCGTCATCTGTGCAGGATCTACGACCTGGCCCTTACTAACCGACTTGCGCCGCTCTCCGATTACGCAGGGCCACGGGATCGCCCGGAGGCGCCCAGCGGGGGTCGCCGGACAGCGCTGAGCCGGGCGTGCCAATAGCGGTGCCTGAGATTCGACACCCTCACCGAACCCGTGGCCCGGCTCGGGGCATGGATGAAATTGCCTTGGCCGA
>JBQTJM010000442.1:0-1849 GCA_052387115.1 Gammaproteobacteria bacterium
GCTCAATCGACGCGCGCGGCATCCTGGTGGTGCTCGATAGCCCTGGCGTTCAGACTCTCCCCTGCGCGCGCAGCGGCGGCCGCGAGCTCGCGGTGCAGATCCGGTGACACGCGAATATTGAAGCGACCGGCGTAGGGCTTCTCCGGCTCCAGGCCTCGCTCGCGACACACATCGAGGTACACCTTGATGGATTTGGCAAACTCCTTTCTTAGCTCCTCTACGGACTTACCGTAGAAAGTCACCGGGCCGGAGACATTGATCACACACCCGAAAAATAGGTCAATCCCGGGATCAAACTCGATCTCGGCGAGGTAGTCGCCGTGTTTCATAATTGTCGCCATGTGTGCTCCTCAAGGTTTGATATCCATGCGCGCAAGCCACTTGCGGATGGCCGTCACGGCGCCCTTGTCCGTCACGGGTGAGGGATGCGGGCGGTGGAACACGACCGGGTGATGGCCGGCGAAGATTACCGCAACGCGTGAACCTTCACGTTCCTCGACATCTGCGCCGAGCTCGACTAGTAGAGCCTCAATGTCCTCCCAGCGTATATTGCCGCTCGCAGGGTGGGTGAAGATGGCTTTGAAGATCCGCCGGTGCTTGCGTTTCACTATCTCTATAATGTGCAGGTATCGAGGTTCCGATTCAAGCCATGGCCACGCGCACCCTGACCCTCATAGTGCCGGGGCTCTCCGACGCGGGACGCGCGGAAGAGAAGCCTCCGGCCCTGGAGCGGCTCTTGGCACGGTCCGATCCCTGCGCCGTGCCCGTCGTTCCGCAGGACTTCTACGAGGCGACGCTGTGCGCCCTTTTCGGCCTCCGCGCGGAGCCGGGGCGCGACCTGCCCATCGCCGCTCTGACCCATCTCGTGGATTTCGATGTGGATCACGACGGTTGCTGGATGCGCGCCGATCCCGTTTATCTGCGCGCCGATCTCGGGCGATTGCGGCTCTTCGATGGGGAAGGATTGCTTCTCGCGCGGGACGAAGCCTCGGGGCTCGCGGCCGAGGTCGCAGGCGTTTTGGCCGAGCATGGATTTGCGCTCCACATCGGGCGGGATAGTCGGCGCTGGTATCTCCTGCTCCCGAACGTCCCCGACATCGTCACCCGGCCTCCTGCGGCGGTCCTGGGGGACCATATCGACCCCTATCTCCCGAGCGGCCCGGAACGCCGCTTCTGGCATCGGCTCGCGAACGATGTGCAGATGGTCCTCCACGGCGCCGCGATCAACGCCGCACGCGAGGGGCGTGGCGAGCCGCCCATCAACAGCCTGTGGTTCTGGGGCGCGGGCACGATGCCGGTGAGGACCCCCGTACCTTGGGCTCGGGTGCTTGCCGACGATGCGCTGGGCCTCGGGCTCGCTCGGCACGGCGACATCGCGCACGGGCCTGTGCCGAGGGGCGCTTTCGACCTCTGGACGCCAGGGGAGATCGAGGGAGATGTCCTCGTAGTGCTCCGGCCGGGCGCGCGCGCGAAGCCGGAGCCGACAGCCGACCCTTACGATCCCCTGCACCGAATCGAAGAGCAGTGGTTCGCCCCGCTCCTCGCGATGCTGCAGCGCCGGCGGCTCGCACGCTTGACCGTCTATACGGATGCTCGGTGCTTCACGATCACCCGGGCCGGGGCCTGGCGCGTGTGGCGCCGCGCCGGGCCCTTGCCGTCCGCGAGTGGCCGACTCACATGACGCAGCGGATGCAGCTCATAGTCCAGAATCGAGTGATCAGCCGCGTGCTCAGCGATACGGGCACGCTCTCGCCGCCGATTGCGATTCGGCTCCTTGCACGGTTTCCGTTTCTGCGCCGAATTCCTGCCAGGCTGATCGGGATAGGGTTTCGCCCCGAGCACGTGAAGA
>JBQTJM010000443.1:0-4845 GCA_052387115.1 Gammaproteobacteria bacterium
GCGCCTGGCCAGGACCTGCCTGGCGTTGGGCTACCTCGCAGGGCTCTTGCAGCGCGGCTCGCTGCGCCGCCAGGGCCTGCGTGATGTCGGAGATCAGTGCCTGCTGTATACCGGTCTGTTTCCCGACCACGCGCTACGGGGCGTGGTGCCGCTCGGCTACTACGTGGATCTCGGTAAGAGCGCCTACCTGCACCTGTCCGACGAGCCGAGCGGCGATCTCTTCCGGCAGCTGAGTCGGGCCTTCGTCGAGATGATGGATGTCCTGCAGTGCATGCGGGAGCTGGACGGGAAGCGCCGCCTCGGGCCCTTGCAGGCACACGCGCTGTGGCTGGAGACGGGGAGCCGACACGCCCTGCGCACCCTGCGCGAGACCACGCGCAATAGCCCGCTACCTGCCCCCCGGCTGCACTGAGGAGCAGGCTGCGATCGCCCTGGACGATGAGGGGGTTCCGGGGATCGAAGCCGGCGTCGCCCCGGGCGTCGGGAGGGGGGGTCTTGGCGACCTGCGTCTTGGACCTGGGTTTCACGGGATCTGTAGGCATACGGCCCGCCAGGTCTCCGGCAGGTTCACGCCGCGCCGGGTAGGAGACCGCACGAAGCCCATCGGCCCGAGGAAGATCAACCGGATCACGACCTGGTTCGCATCGAACTACACGTGGGGCGACGTGGGTTTCGAGTGACCCCCTGCGACATGCACTTCTCCCTACCGATTTCGGTAATTTTTCACAATGCGATTGTAACGTAGTCCACAGATCGGCTGCCCGCCATGCGCTCTACTATGGTGCCGGTTTCGCGCACGGAGCCCGAGTCCCTGCGGCCGCCCGGTTAAGAAAATACGATTCAAAGTGGTGGACGGCGAATCGCGGCCGGTGCCGGCCGCGGTGGGTACATTCTTGTGCGTGAGGAGACCATCTATGAGCAATCACGATTCGATCTGTTCTGTAGACAGTCGGCCCTTGCCGAGCGCTTCCGCCTCGGCGTAGCGACGCTGGCCGTTACGATCGGCCTCGGGCTGAGCAGTGGGGCCCTTGGTGCCACCACCACGAAAATATCAGCTTCGGCAGCAATCCCGGCAACCTGCGCATGTTCAAGTTCGTCCCCGACGGTCTGGCGGCGGGTCGCCCCTTGGTCGTGGCCCTGCACGGCTGCATCCAGGCGGCCTCGAGCTATGACGATGAGACCGGTTGGACCGCGCTCGCCGAGCGCCTGGGTTTCGCCCTGCTCTTGCCCCAGCAGCGCCAGGGCATCCCGGGCGGGCTCTTCGCGACGGGCAATAACGTAGCCGGGTGCTTCAACTGGTTTCTGCCGGGCGACATCAGTCGCGATCAGGGCGAGGCGCTCTCCATCAAACAGATGATCGACGCGATGAAGGCCGACCATGGCAGCGACTCGACCAAGGTCTTCGTGACGGGGCTCTCGGCCGGTGGTGCCATGACGGCCGTGATGCTCGCGACCTATCCCGAGGTGTTCGCCGGCGGGGCCGTCATCGCCGGCCTTCCGTATCGCTGTGCCACCAGCGAGAGCGAGGCGACGAGCCAGTGCCTGAGACCTGGTAAGAACCTGAGCCCCGCGCAATGGGGGAGCCTGGTTCGGAACGCCAGCCCGCACACGGGGCCGTGGCCCAGGGTCTCCATCTGGCATGGGAGCGCCGATACGACCGTCGCACCCATAAACGCCACGGAACTCGTGGACCAGTGGACCAACGTGCACGGGATCGACCGGACCCCCGATACCACGGACACCGTGGAGGGCCACGCCCACGAGGTGTTCACGGACGCCGGGGGAAAACCACGGGTAGAGATCTACACCATCGCGGGCATGGGCCACGGCACGCCCGTCGATCCCGGGCCCGGCCGGAGCAGTGCGGGACGGCCCGCGCTTTCATCCTCGACGGCGGGGCCTGCTCCAGCCTGCAGATCGCCAGGTTTTGGGGGCTCGGACAACCGCCCGGTGGCGGAAACGGGAATGGCCCGCCGGTGGACCGTGCAAAGCTGCTCGAACGCTTGGACGACGTGCAACAAGCCGTCGATGGTTTGCGAAACTTGATACAGCAGTTGCCTTAGTTAGTTAGGTCCAGCTCGGCCGCCCGGTCTCCCGATGATCGGGCCGTCGAGCGAGCACCGTCTTCGCTACGATCGCGCGCTCCGAACCGCTTCGAGCGAATCCCCGCAGCCGCAGGACGAAAAGGACAAGCGCCGCTTTGGCCACAGCCGCGACAAGTGCGGTAGGCTGGGATGAACGGAGTGAATCCCAGCATCTCCACCTCGAATGCCGGGTTTCGTTTCTCAAAACCCAACCTACGGCGCGACATCAATGTGGGTGGGTTAGGCGCGCCGTTCGCGCCGTAACCCACCGACGCACGCAAGAGGAACGTCCGGCACCGACCTTATGTGCGACCTTACGGAAGGCGGGTTACGCTATAAAGCCGCTAAACCCGCCCTACAAGCTACGGGCTCTTCGCAATGAGGGGAACTGTTCGGGGTGGCGAATCGACTCGACGGCGAGGTCCACATCGAGGTCAGGCCAATACAGGTGATGCGGTCGCGGACGCTCGACGTTGAGCAGCTTTCCTATTGACGCATCCTGGAACCAAGGAAACTCGGTAAACGGCAAGAACAACTCCTCGTCATCGAGCAGCAACCAGAAGCCGTGCTTCGACACGTGGGTAACTTCAACCTGGGAAATGTCTATGCCAAGCGGCGGATGCCATCTTGATGCCCCTCGATCAATCTCTGTGCGGCTCGCAACTGCCGATCGTTCATGCCGTAATTCTGTGCCGGTTCGATCTACGGATCAAGCCATCGCCGAGGGGATCGAGGGGGAGGCCGAGGCCCTCGCCCGGGCCGAGAGCATCGATACCGGGCAAACCTCGGGCTCGCGCGCCGGGTCGATATCCCGCGCACGGTGGCGAACTGCCGGTCCTTCGCTTCGTCCAGGCCGTCACTCAGCTCGCGAGCGAGGCGCGCGGCATGAGCCGGGACGCGTTCGAATACAGTTCCGCGACCCGCTCGGTGTCGTCGCCTGTCTCCTGTCCTTCGACACATAGGACGAGGTGCTCGAACAGGCCAACGGCACGGAATTCGGGCTTGCGGCATCGGTGTGGACCCGGGATCTGCAGCGCGGCCACCGGATCGGCCAACGACTCGAGACTCGGGTGGTCTGGGTCAACACCTCGCTCCTCCGGAATCTGCGCACGCCCTTCGGCGGCATGAGCACCCGGGCGTCGGCCGCGAGGGAGCCAACGAGGCCTTGCGGTTCTTCACCGAGGCCAAGAACGTGTGTATCAAGCGTGTAGTATGGGCGTGTGCGGCCTTGGGAGCACCGCCATGCGCCGGCGCAGACCGGGAATTTCTGCCGGGTGGTGGGTGCAGTGGCCCCCTATACCGGAACACGTATGCGCCGATAACGCGACGTTCCTCAAGGACAAGCCCTCGTCCCGGGCGCGTACGGCAGCCCCTTCTCTGGCTCGCCCGAGGCGAACCGCGGTGGCCTTCTGCGCCGCCCATGGACCGTGGGATCTTGAGGTCGTCAAGTGCCAAATCGCAAGGAGATTCAGATGAATCACGGAATGATGCGTTTTATCGCCACCCTGTTCCTCGCGTGCCTGAGCCTCATGGCTCAGGGCGTCGAGGTGGTCACCTACTACCACAACGACGCGCTCGGTTCGCCGATCATCGCGACCGATCAGCAGGGCCGCGTGGTGTGGCGCAAGTCGTATGCACCTTACGGTCAGCCGATCGGCCAGACCGCCCCGAACGAACCCGGCTACACCGGCAAGTTCGAGGAACCGGACCTCGGGATCCAGAACTTCGGTGCCCGCTGGTACGACCCCCGGATAGGCCGCTTCCTCGCCATCGACCCCGCCGGGTTCGATCCCCAGAACCCCCAGAGCTTCAACCGGTACGCGTATGGCAACAACAACCCCTACAAGTATGTGGACCCGGATGGGAGGGTCCTAGTAGACACGATTTGGGACTTCGGCAACGTCGTCTATGACGTCGCCAATGGCAACTGGGGGGATGCGGCAATCGATGCCGGGGCGATGCTCATTCCCTTTGTGCCGGCTGGGATCTCGAAACTCCGGCATGTGGATGATGCCGCAGAGGCAGTCGGGGTTGTAGCGAAACCTGCAATCAAGAACACAGATGTCTATCGGCAGGGCACATTCGCCGACGAAACCGTTGGTTGGGAAGGCAATTTTGTCAAAGGGAAGCAGTGGGCCAATGACAACCCCTTGACGACACCGGACTACGCCAAGAAGTATGGGCTACCAGCAGAAAACACAGGGAAGCCAGACTGGGTTGTCAAAGGCCGCGTAAAGGGTAATTCCACAACTCGGCCCGCTCCGGCGAGCCACAATAGTCCTGCGAATACCGGTGGTGGCACTGAAGTGTTGCCCGCCAAGCCGGATGATGTAACATTAGACTGGTTTCACATGCCGGACTGACCGTGACTACGAACGAACCGCAACAAGCTGTCTATACAGCCGTTGCTGAACTAATCGTCGGTCTCAACGCGCAGAGGCATCACAAGCTTGCTCGTACCCTAGAACACCGCATGTACAAAGTTCCGTGGACTTCTAGTTCAGAATTATTTGAAGAGCTAGAGAAGGTTCTGACAAACGCGCTTACCGAATACAAGGCCTTGCTGGACAAGCAAAGCCTTGATAAAGTCCGGTCTACAATCGAGCTCTTGAATGCCCGCGCGTCGAAGTAACACGCGAATAAGAATTTCAAAGGCCCTTTTTCGGCGAGAGGAAGAGTACGAGATGGACCTGTGGGTTGTCAAGTACGCGAGCCGTCGATCCAGAATCGGGGATTTTTCGGGGGATTCATCGGTCCGGGG
>JBQTJM010000444.1:0-10538 GCA_052387115.1 Gammaproteobacteria bacterium
AAAAAATCGTCGCGAGCGAAGGGAGGTCGCGTTCCGCCGGAGCGCAGGAACCGGAGTGTATGTTGAAATACATGAGGATTCCGAGCACCGCCGGAATGCGAGATCCCGAGCGCAGCAGATTTTTTCACAAGCTCTGAGAGGATGACTGTCGAGGACCGCTGGTTGCTCCCCGAGGGCGTCGGGGAGGTGCTGCCGCCGGAGGCGGAGCGCTTGGAGACGCTACGGCGCGCGATCGTCGATCTGTTCCGGAGCTGGGGCTATGAGCTCTGTGTTCCACCCCTCATCGAATACCTGGAATCACTGCTCACCGGGACCGGGCACGACCTCGATCTGGAGACCTTCAAGATCACGGACCAGATGAGCGGCCGGCTCATGGGGGTGCGCGCGGACATGACCCCACAGGTGGCGCGCATCGATGCCCACCGCCTAAAGCGAGAGACACCCACGCGCCTGTGCTATCTGGGGCCGGTTCTGCGCACCCGGCCGTCCGGCCTCGGCGGCTCCCGCAACCCGTTGCAGATAGGTGCCGAGCTCTATGGCCATCGCGGTCTGGAGAGCGATGTGGAGGTCGTGTGCCTCATGCTGGAGACGCTCAAGACCGCCGGCCAGGACGGGATCTGCGTCGATCTCGGGCACATGCAGGTGTTCCGCGCGCTGGCCGATCGGGCCGGTCTCGATCGCGAGCAGAATGGCTTGCTGTTCGACGCGCTGCAGCGTAAGGCCGTACCCGAGATCGATGACTTTCTGGAACGGTGGCGTGTTCCGTCCGAGATGGCCCGGCCCATTTCCGCATTGCCCGAGTTGAACGGCGATTCCGAGGTGCTCGACGCGTCGCTGCGCGCCCTCTCCGGCGCGGGCCGCGAGGTTCGTGCAGCGATTCATGACCTTGGCGAGATCGGTGCGCAAGTGAGCGAGCGGTATCCCGAGGTCCGGGTCCATTTCGACCTCGCCGAGCTGCGCGGCTATCACTACCATTCCGGCGTGATGTTCGCCGCCTACACGGCGGGGCAAGGCCAGGCCCTGGCGAAAGGTGGCCGTTACGACGATATCGGCGCGGTCTTCGGGCGCGCCCGACCGGCAACGGGCTTCAGCACCGACCTCAAGCTCCTGGTCGGCAGCACCGCGGCCACGCATCACCCACGGCCGAGCGTATTCGCCCCCTGGCCTCCCACGGACCCCAGGCGCACCGACCCCAGGCTTACGGAGGTCATCGGGCGGCTCCGGGCAGAAGGCAGGCGGGTGGTGTGCGGCCTGCCGGGCCAAGTGGGGGGGGCCGCCGAAATGGGCTGCGGCGAGCAGCTCGACCTCTGCGACGGGCAGTGGGTCTCGAACCCGGTCTAGACCGGAGGGGGAGGGCGATGGCCAGGAACGTCGTGGTGGTTGGCACCCAGTGGGGCGACGAGGGGAAGGGCAAGGTCGTCGATCTGCTCACCGAGCACGTGAGCGCGGTGGTGCGGTTTCAGGGAGGGCACAACGCCGGGCATACCGTGGTCATCGATGGCGCCAAGACCATCCTGCACCTCATCCCCTCCGGGATCTTGCGGGACGCGGTGCGGTGCCTGATCGGCAACGGCGTCGTGGTCTCGCCGCAGGCGCTGTGCGAGGAGATCCGCATGCTGGAGGACAAGGGCGTCGTGGCGCGTGGGCGCTTGTTCGTCAGCGAGGCCTGTCCGCTGCTCCTGCCCTACCATGTGGCGCTCGACCGCGCGCGCGAAGAGGCGCGTGGAACGGCCGCCATCGGCACCACCGGGCGTGGGATCGGGCCTGCCTACGAGGATAAGGTGGCGCGCCGCGCCCTGCGTATCGGCGACCTCCTGCATCGCGAGCGTCTGGCCGCCAAGCTCGGCGAGGTCCTCGACTTCCACAACTTCGTCCTCAAGCACTTCTACCAGCGTACGCCTCTGGACTTCTCGGTGGTGCTCGACGAGGCCCTGACGTTGGCCGAGGCCATCACGCCGCTCATCGCGGATGTCACCGAGCTGTTGTTCGAGCACCAGTGTCGCGGCGACAACATCCTGTTCGAGGGGGCGCAGGGGACCCTGCTCGACATCGACCATGGAACCTATCCCTACGTCACCTCCTCGAACACCACGGCCGGCGGGGCCGCGACCGGCTCCGGGGTCGGCCCGCGGTGCTTCGATTACGTGCTCGGTATCACTAAGGCCTACACCACCCGCGTGGGCTCGGGCCCCTTTCCCACGGAGCTGTTCGACGAGATGGGCGAGCACCTGGCGCGCCGCGGACATGAGTTCGGGGCCACCACCGGTCGGCCGCGGCGCTGCGGTTGGTTCGACGCCGTGGCCTTGCGCCGGGCCTGCCGGATTAACAGCGTCTCGGGGCTGTGCATCACCAAGCTCGATGTCCTGGATGGCCTGGATACCATTCGCGTCTGTACCGGGTATCGCTACCAAGGGCGGTTGCTCGCGACCGTACCGGCGGGCGCCGAAGCCATCGCCGGCTGTGAGCCCCTCTATGAGGATCTGCCGGGCTGGACCGCTTCGACCAGCGGTGTCACCGAGTACGAACGGTTGCCCATACACGCCAGGGCCTATCTGGAACGCCTGGCGGCGATCACCGATAGCCCGATCGACCTCATCTCGACCGGCGCCGATCGCGCCGAGACCATCGTGCTCAAGCGGATATTTGATTGACCGAGGCGATCGACCCAGGCGATTGATCGGGGCGATGGTGAACGGGTCCGGCTGTCACCGAACCGTCACACGACGAACCGATACTGGGGCTTTACCACCATGAGCGGAGCGCATGCCATGAAGTACTATCCCGCGATCCTCGCAACGAGCCTTGCCCTTTTCGGTTCGCAAGCCGTCCTGGGAGCGGATCAGGTCGACCCCAGCCTGAAGGACTACAGCAAGGCCAGCGGGGTTTCGGGCACCCTGTCGAGCATCGGTTCGGACACCCTGAACAACCTCATGACGTTGTGGACCGAAGAGTTCAAACGCCTGTATCCCAACGTCACCATCCAGGTTCAGGGCATGGGGTCCTCGACCGCCCCGCCGGCGCTCACCGAGGGCACCGCCAACCTCGGCCCGATGAGCCGGGTCATGAAGGACGTCGAGATCGAGGCCTTCGAATCCAAGTACGGCTACAAGCCCACGGCCGTGCCCGTCGCCATCGACGCCCTGGCGGTGTACGTACACAAGGACAACCCCATCAAGGGCCTGACTATCGCGCAGGTCGATGCCGTGTTCTCGGCGACCCGCAAGTGCGGTTACGGCGAGGACATCACCCATTGGGGTCAGCTCGGTTTGAGCGGCGAATGGGCATCCCGCACCCTGCAGCTCTATGGCCGTAATTCGGTGTCGGGGACCTATGGTTATTTCAAGGAGAACGCCCTGTGCCAGGGTGACTTCAAGGACACCGTCAACGAGCAACCCGGCTCGGCCTCAGTGGTGCAGGGGGTGACCAAGTCCATCAACGGGATCGGGTATTCCGGGATCGGGTACAAGACCTCGGGCGTGCGCGCCGTACCGCTCGCGAAGCTGGAAGGGGAGGCGCCGGTCGAGGCCAGCTCGGAGAACGCCATCAGCGGCAGCTATCCGCTGTCGCGGTTTCTCTATGTCTATGTCAACAAGCACCCTAACAAGGCGCTGGCGCCGCTCGAGGGGGAGTTCCTGAAGATGGTGTTGTCCAAGAGCGGCCAGGGGGTCGTCATCAAGGACGGCTACATCCCCCTCCCCGGCACCGTGGCCGACAAGCAAGTGGCCACCCTGTTCTAGCCTCTAGCGGGCCTGGCCTCTATCGGGTCATGGGCTTGTAGCGGATGCGGTGCGGTTGCGCCGCCTCTTCCCCGAGCCGGCGTTTGCGATCCGCCTCGTAGTCGGTGTAGTTCCCTTCCTGCCACACCACCCGGCTGTCGCCCTCGAAGGCCAGGATGTGAGTGGCGATGCGGTCCAGGAACCAGCGATCGTGGGAGATCACCATGGCGGCGCCCGGGAAGTTGAGCAGGGCCTCCTCGAGGGCGCGCAGCGTCTCGACGTCGAGGTCGTTGGTGGGTTCGTCGAGGAGCAGCAGATTCGCGCCGAGGCGCAGGAGCTTGGCCAGGTGGACGCGATTACGCTCACCACCCGACAGGTCGCCGACGCGCTTCTGCTGGTCCGGGCCCTTGAAGTTGAATCGGCCGACGTAGGCACGGGAAGGGGTCTCGTAGGTGCCGATGCGCAGGATGTCCTGGCCGTCCGAGATCTCCTCCCACACGGTCTTCTTGGGGTCGAGCGTGTCGCGCGACTGGTCCACATAGGCCGGGACCACCGTGTCGCCGATACGGATTTGGCCGGCATCGGGGGACTCCTGCCCGGTGATCATGCGAAACAGCGTGGTCTTACCCGCCCCGTTTGGGCCGATGACCCCGGCGATGCCGCCGCGCGGAACGTTGAAGCTCAAGTCCTCGATGAGCAGCCGATCGCCGAAGCGCTTGCCGATGCCCGCCGCCTCGACCACCAGATCGCCCAGGCGCGGTCCGGGCGCGATGTAGATCTCGTTGGTCTCGTTGCGTCGCTGGAATTCCTGCGAGGCCAGCTCTTCATAGCGCTTGAGGCGCGCCTTGCCCTTGGCATGACGGCCCTTGGGGTTGGCGCGCACCCATTCGAGCTCGGCCCGCATCGCCTTGAGGCGCGCCTGTTCCTTGCTCTCTTCCTGGGTCAGGCGCTGTTCCTTCTGCTCGAGCCAGGAGGAGTAATTGCCCTGCCAGGGGATCCCGTGGCCGCGGTCCAGCTCCAGGATCCAACCCGCGACATTGTCGAGAAAATAACGGTCATGAGTGACCGCGATCACGGTGCCGGGGAACCTCTCCAGATATCGCTCCAGCCAGGCCACCGACTCCGCGTCCAGGTGGTTGGTGGGCTCGTCGATGAGCAGCAGGTCGGGGTTCGAGAGCAAGAGCCGGCACAGAGCCACGCGCCGGCGCTCGCCGCCCGAGATGCGCGTCACGTCGGCGTCCCAGGGCGGGAGGCGCAAGGCATCGGCCGCGATGTCGAGCCTGCGCTCCAGCTCCCAGGCCCCGGCGCTATCGATAGCCTCCTGCAGGTGCGCCTGCTCCTCGAGCAGGCGGTTCATGTCCTCCTCGCTCATGGGCTCGGCGAAGCGTGCCGTGATGGTGTGGAAGCGATCGAGCAAGGTCTTCGTTTCCCGCACCCCCTCCTCCACGTTGCCGCGCACGTCCTTGCCGGGGTCGAGCGCCGGTTCCTGCGGCAAGAAGCCGATGGAGATCCCGGGCATCGGCACCGCCTCCCCGTCGTGGTCGGGGTCGAGTCCGGCCATGATTCGGAGGAGTGACGATTTCCCCGAACCGTTCAGGCCGAGCACCCCGATCTTGGCCCCGGGAAAGAAGCAGAGCGAGATGTCGCGTAGGATCACCCGCTTGGGCGGCACGACCTTGCCCACGCGGTTCATGGTATAAACGTATTGAGCCATCGCTCGTCGTTCCGGTTCTTGAATGGCCGGGCATTATCGCGGATCCGCACGAAGCACGGGAGGTCCCCCATGTCACGACGCTCCGACAAGACCATGCTGCCGGCGCCCGGCGCGGCCTTGCCGGGCCGAGCCGCCGGCATGCCGGTCCCGGAAGCACACTTCGTCAACAGCCGGCCGCTCACCCCGCCGTTCCCCGCCGGGATGGCCAAGGCGCTCCTCGCGCTCGGTTGTTTCTGGGGGGCGGAGCGGCGCTTCTGGGAGCTCCCGGGCGTCCATACCACGGCCGTGGGCTATGCCGGGGGCGAGACGCCGAATCCGACCTACGAGGAGGTGTGCAGCGGGCGGACGGGGCACGCCGAGGCGGTCCTCGTGGTCTTCGAGCCGGCGCACCTGCCCTATGCGTCGCTCTTGAGGTGCTTCTTCGAATCCCACGACCCGACCCAGGGCGTGGGCCAGGGGAACGATGTCGGCACCCAGTATCGCTCCGTGGTCTTCGCCTATGACGAGGCAGAGCGGCAGGCCGCCGTCGCGGCCCGCGTGCGCTATCCGGTTTCGCGGGACGAGCTCGACTCAACAGCCCCGCTCTGGTCGGTCGGTCGCCGGTTTACAGGAAGTTGATTAGGGCCTTTGAGACTGTGCTACAATCGCTCCACCCCTGTTACGAAGATGGGTGAGGTTAGTTTATGGATAAAGTGTATGTGGAAAATCGCGACGGCGGATATTGGATCAAGGGCACACGCATCTCGCTTGATTCGATTGTGTATGCATTTCAACGCGGCGCTGCGCCGGAAACAATCCGGCGCTCTTTCCCTTTGCTTTCGTTAGAGGAAGTTCATGGTGCGCTCGCTTTTTATCTAGCCCACGAGGAAGAGATTGACGCCTACCTGCGAGAGTCCGACGCCCAGCTAGGAGTGCAAGCCGACGCGCGCCGCGCGAGACTTCGCGCTACAAAACCGGCACTTATCAAGCGATTAGAAACCGCCCGCAAAGAACGCGAAGCCTCGAGCCGATGAAGATTCGTTTTCAAGCCGACGCCGATCTAAATGAAGAAATCGTTGCAGGAGTTGTTAGACAAGAGCCGGACATAGACTTTCGAACAGCGACAGAAGCCAATCTGCGCGGGCTGCTTGACGAAGAAGTGCTAGCTTACGCCGCGCAAGAGACTCGCATCCTCGTCACCCACGACCGCCGCACCATGCCCGCGCATTTCGCCAATTTTATCGGTCGATGAGCGCGCCCCAAGTCCGGGTCTTGGGCGAGAGGGCGTCGGCGATGGTCTTCAATTCCTTGTGGCGGCCGAAAAAGGAGTGGAGACGCGGGAGGTTGTTGGGGATGGTGGTCTTGCCATAGCGTTCTTCCATTTCTGTCCAGACCCCACTCCTACGTTGAACCTCAACGATCGGGTTTGGGCAGGCGCGAGACCAGGTGATCCCACGCGATCACCACCCCCGGCAGCACGCTAACCGGGGTCGTGCCCGCCAATTCCTGCATCACGGGCTCACCGTACCGCCCATCCACTAAGCGGTAGGAGGTGAGCATCCGATCGGCCGGGTGCACGAGCCAGTATTCCCTGACACCGGCGCGCTCGTAGGCGTGGCGCTTGAACAGGTAGTCGTGACTCGCGGTAGCCGGCGAAAGCACCTCGACCACGAAATCCGGGGCGCCACGGATGCCGCGCCGATCGAGCTTCCCCGCATCGCACACGACCAACACATCCGGCTGCACCACCGTGTCGACCTGCTCATCGAGCTCCTCCCCCTTAGGCAGACGCACGTCCACCGGCGCGATGAAGGCGCGGCAGGATCTGCCCTCCAAGGAGCGCCGAAGTTGGAAGTAGATCTCCCCGGCGATGTCCTGGTGGTCCAGCGCCGGCGCGGGCGCCATGAGGTAGGCCATGCCGTCGATCAGCTCGTAGCGGACATCCTCCGGCCAGGCAAGATAGTCCCCGTAGGTGTGGTAAGCGTTATCACGCAGGGCGAGTGCCATACGAAGCCCCCATGTGCTTTCGGGGATCCCATTCTAGCCCGTGTTCAATCGTCGCCACAGTCGTTCTCCCTCTTCACGCTCGCGCATCCACGAGACCGAGCCGGAGCCTCTTCCCCACAACCGAAGCGGCACGCTGCAATGTGCCGAGGGTAACGGAAGCATTTTCCGGATCGAGAAGGCGATCCAGAGCGGACCGGCTGGTCCCCATCTGGCGGGCCATCGCCGCTTTGCTCAGGCCCTGTTCGCGCTCGGTTGTTTCTAGGGGGCGGAGCGGCGCTTCTGGGAGCTCCCGGGCGTCCATACCACGGCCGTGGGCTATGCCGGGGGCGAGACGCCGAATCCGACCTACGGGAGGTTTGCAGCGGGCGGACGGGGCACGCCGAGGCGGTCCTCGTGGTCTTCGAGCCGGCGCGCCTGCCCTATGCCGTGCTCTTGAGGTGCTTCTCTTCGAATCCCACGACCCGACCCAGGGCAGGCCAGGGGAACGATGTCGGCACCCAGTATCGCTCCGTGGTCTGCGCCTACGACGAGGCAGAGCGGCAGGCCGCCGTCGCGGCCCGCGAGGCCTACCAGGCGCTCCCGTCACGGGCCGGTTACGGCCCGATCACGACCGAGATCCGCGACGCACCGGCGTTCTACTACGCCGAGCCCTATCACCGACGCTCCCTCCCCAAGGCCTTTGTAAATTCGCCATTGTGTGGCTAATATTCCGCCATGTACCGGCGGAATATCGAAACGTCTTTGCGCAAGGCGCTGGACGACACGCGGATCGTGCTGCTACATGGCGCCCGGCAGGTCGGCAAGAGCACGCTGGCCCAGCGCGTGTCCGCCGAGCGTGGCGGGCGGTACTTCACGCTCGACGACGCGGCGACGCTTGCTACGGCGCGGGGCGATCCGACGGCGCTGGTGCGGGCCACGCACGGCCTCACCGTGATCGATGAGGTGCAGAAGGCGCCGGAGCTGTTCCCGGCCATCAAGATCGAGGTCGATCGCGATCAAAGGCCGGGGCGCTTCCTGCTCACCGGCTCCGCACACGTGTTCCTCCTGCCCAGGCTGTCCGAGTCGCTGGCTGGGCGGATGGAGATCCTGACCCTGATGCCGCTCGGGCAGGATGAGATCGCGGGGCATGCGACCCGCCTGCCCGACGCGTTGTTTTCGGAGGAAGGGTGGGAGATGCGTAGCGCGCGCTTGGACCGGGTGGACATCTGCGGGCGCGTGATCGCCGGGGGATACCCGGAGGTCGTGGCGCGGGCGTTGGGCGAGCGTCGCTCGGCGTGGTTTCGGAGCTATGTATCGAGTCTCCTGGGGCGCGATGTTCGGGACCTCGCGAACATCGAAAGGTTGACGGAGTTGCCGCGCCTCCTGGGCCTCCTGGCTGCGCGATCGAGCGGCCTGATCAACATGTCCGAGCTGTCGCGCGCCTCCGGCATCGCGCACACGACCCTGCGGCGCTATCTGGCCCTCTTGGAAGCCACATTCCTACTGCAACCGCTACCGGCCTGGTCCACCAATGTCGGTAAGCGCTTCGTCAAATCGCCCAAGATCCATCTCGGCGACACGGGGCTTGCCGCCCATCTGTGCGGCCAGGGCGACGCCGAGCGACTCGCGTCCTCGTTGGCCCTGGGCCCACTGCTCGAATCGTTTGTCGTGCAGGAACTGCGCAAACAGCTCGGTTGGAGTATGCGAGTGCCGATGGCCTACCACTTCCGCACGGCGGCCGGACGCGAGGTGGACATCGTGCTGGAGGCCCCGGGGGGAAAGGTGGTCGGGATCGAGGTGAAGGCCGCGGCGAGCGCGGGCCGGGCGGACTTCATGGGCCTCCGGGAGCTCGCCCAGGCGGCGGGCCCCGATTTTGTGCGCGGTGTCGTGCTGTATCTCGGCGAAAACGTCTTACCGGCCGGCCAAAATCTCTGGGCCCTACCGATGAGCGAGCTATGGACGGCTGCGGGTCAAAACAGATCGATAGACCCTTCTTGCCGATCCTGATCAACCAGTTTTCGTTCCCGCACCAGCTCCTCGACACCGCACACCTGGTTGCGGCCATGTTCCTTGGCGTAGTAAAGTGCCTTGTCCGCTCGGGAAAACAGGTCCGAGGGCAGGCCCTGGCGACTCACCTGGACGAAGCCGATGCTCACGGTCACGGTCCCGACCTGGGGGAACGCATAGGCCTGCACGGCCTGACGGAATCGATCGAGCACGGTCCTCGCCCGCTGCTCCTCGACGTTTTCCAACAGCACGATGAACTCCTCGCCGCCATAGCGGAACAGGAGATCATCCTCGCGAAAGCTTTTTCGCATGAGCTGGGCAAACAATAGCAGGACCTCGTCGCCATAGAGATGGCCGAAGCGGTCATTGATGCCCTTGAAGTGGTCGATGTCCAATAGCGCCAGGCAATGGCCGCGCTCCGTTTCACATTGCCGGCGGTGTGGCCGAGGGGCGGTGCCCATGACCTCGGCGAGCTTGAGCTCGAGTTTCCTGCGGTTATACAAGCCCGTGAGCGTGTCGTGCTCGGTGTCCACGAGCAGCGCGAGATGGTTCTGGTAGATCAGCAGAAACCCGAGGAGTAGGTCGCGATCCCTGGCGCCGAGCTCGCTGCACCGTAGCGCCAGCACGGCTGTCATGCCGTCGGGACCGGATACCGGGAAGGCCGCATCGACGCCCCCGGCCGAAGTCACGATGACCTCCTTGCACCCCGCGAGGCATTCCAGGAGCATCTCGTCTCCGGGACGTTTCATCTGCCCTGGGTCTGCGGTAGTCACCGCCTCTACGCGGGCGATGGTCCTGAATACCCGCTCGCCATGACGGACGTAACTTTCATAGAGGCCGATTTCCTCGGCGCTGATCAACTGCGCCAGGGTATTGACGAGGTGTCGCTCCAGGGCATGGCGGTCCTTGTGCCCTGTCAGGTGGACGACATCGTCCAAGAGACGCCGGGCATCGAGCGTCGTTTTCCCGTCGAGCGTCGTATTCATGACTCTCCCGTGTTCATGAGCTGTCAGAGCTTGTGAAAAAATCGTCGCGAGCGAAGGGAGGTCGCGTTCCGCCGGAGCGCAGGAACCGCAGTGTATGTTGAAATACATGAGGATTCCGAGCACCGCCGGAACGCGAGATCCCGAGCGCAG
>JBQTJM010000445.1:0-5199 GCA_052387115.1 Gammaproteobacteria bacterium
GGATCCCGCGACCTACGAGAGCCTGAAGCAGGCCCTGGGCGGCGCCACGCGCCCGCTGAATTACCTCGCGATTCCGCCAAGCATGTTCGGCACCGTGGTTGCCGGGCTCGCGAACGCTGGCTGCGCAGACGAGGCGGGGGTGGCCGTGGATTCGCGGGTCGAGACCTTCGCCGCGCTGTGCCTCTACATCGACACCTGGCGCTGGGCGGGCGTGCCGTTCTACATCCGCGCCGGCAAATGTTTGGCCGTCACCGCGACCGAGGTGGTGGTCGACCTCAAGTGCCCGCCGCTGGCGATCTTCGACGAGATCAGCCCGGCAACCTCGAACTATTTCCGCTTCCGGCTCAGCCCCGAGGTGGTGATCTCGGCGGGCGCGAGGGTCAAGCAGCCCGGCGAGGAAATGCGTGGCGAGCCGGTGGAGCTGATCGCCCGCCATCAGCCGCGCAGCGAAAAACTGCCGTACGAGCGCCTGCTGCGCGACGCGCTCCGCGGCGATCCCTCGCTGTTCACGCGCGACGACAGCGTGGAAGCGGCGTGGCGGGTGACCGACCCGGCACTTGACTCGGGGCTCGGCAATGCCGAGCCGGTGAGCGAGTACGAGCCCGGCACCTGGGGCCCGGCCGCCGCGGCGCGCATCGTGAGTGGCGACGAGGGCTGGCACGATCCAAAACCAGAGGAGACCGCGCCGTGCTAGCGGCGGGCGAAGCGCCAGCGGTGAGCGAAGTAGTTTTCCTGATCGATTTCGACCTGTCGCATTTCCCCGCCGTCGCGCCGGTGCGCGCCGCGGCCCCCGACCCGGAGTATCCCCAGGAATAGGCATGAACAAGACTCAGCAGCTGCGCGATCTCGGCCAGAGCCTGTGGCTGGACAACATTACCCGCAAGATGCTCGACGACGGCAGCCTGCGGCGCATCATCGAGGAGTTCTCGGTGACCGGCCTGACGTCGAACCCGACGATCTTCGACGAAGCGATCGGCAACAGCGGCGCCTACGACCAAGGTATCCGCGAAAAGGCGGGCGCCGGGAAATCCGGCGAAGCGTTGTTCATGGAGCTGGCGCTGGAAGACCTGCGCCGCGCCGCCGACCTGTTGCCATCCCATATTCTGAGGGTTCTGGCCTCTCTCTTATAGCTGGCTACAAGAACTCTACGTCTACGACCATGGGGCGCGGCAACCCTCCAAGCGGCTGGCCGACACGTTCCACGACCAACGAGCTGTCGCTCGCCTTGATGTACGCCCACCTCGACCATGACAGTTGCATGGAGCTGACGATCCTGCTCGGCAAGGCCGACATGGTGCAGCATTTCGCCGAACATGTGATTGCCGAGCGCGGCGTGCGCCACGGCCGCATCGTGCTGGTGCCGACCGACATCCTGATCAAGCCGCACACCCACGGCGACGGGACGACGCACGAGCATCCCCATCGGCCTGCCGGCCGCCACGGAGAGCGGCCTGAGGCGCCTCACGCATTCCGCAAGTCGTCAATCAAGTCGCTTGCGAATACTCGGCGGAGCATCGAACTCGCCTATTCCCTCAACAACCGTTGACCGATGCTTGCTGTGGAGCTACGATCACAACATCGGCCGCGAGAAGTTGGCAGCTATCCCACTTGGATGACGAAACGCACTGACAATAGCTCCATAATGGACTTCCTGCACAAGCGGAGAAGATCTCTCGTTATCATTTGGTGCTTTTTTTCCATATTCCTTTTCGCGGTGATCGTGCTGCCCCTCATTGAGGTGGACGGCGCAGGAGGCGGTCAAAGGTCATTCTACGTTCGATCCAATGAAAGCAAAGGCGTCATAATTTTCGTGCACGGCGTGCTTGGCGACAGCGTCAGTACGTGGACGAATCCCGAAACGAAAGCATTTTGGCCCGATCTTCTGGTAAAGGACCGCACGTTTGGTCAATACAATATCTACGTCTATGGATTCGCGAGCCCGTTGGCAGGAAAGTCCTATACGATCGACGAGTTGGCAGACAACATGAGGCTTGTCCTGAGACAAGGGGATGTACTTGCGCACAATGAATTGATCTTTCTGTCCCACAGCATGGGCGGGTTGGTAACGAGAGCATTGTTGTTGAAATACCGAGACCTAATACCCAAGGTTCGGTTCCTCTATTTTTACTCTACGCCCACCACGGGCAGCGAGCTGGCGAGCATTGCTAATCTGGTAGGCAAGAATCCGCAATTCGGCGACATGTTCCCGATGGGGTACAACACTTACATTGAAAGCTTGCAGAGTTCATGGCTCGCGGCTAAAATGAATGTGCGCTCGTATTGTGCGTACGAAAAATTGGCGACACACGGCATGGATGTTGTGACCCGTCAAAGCGCAACGAGCCTTTGTACCGAGCCCCTAGCTCCAATTCTTGAAAATCATATTTCGATTGTGAAGCCGGCTGACCGGACAAGCCTATCTTATATAGCATTTAAGGATGCATTTGTCGACGCGCACGACCCATCACCTGCACGCTAGTGCCTTTCAGGGGACAAGCATAATGAGAGCAATCATGGCACAAATATTATCATTCAGCCTGGCGACGAAAGGCATCTTAGTGGGTGCATGGTTGGTGCTCACCTTGGTGCTCGGAATTGTGTTGTTCAGGAGCGGTAGTGACGTTGCATCGGCTCGTATTCTCATTCATTTGTCAGACGAACTGCAGAATCTAAATCTTCATTTCGGGCTGCTCCATGTCAGGGATGGGAAGGATGAAGTAGTGGGTCCCGGACCTCCATTGAATGACGAACTTACATTCAGGCCCATCGATCGTAGTGGGACAATGGAGGTTACGGTCAACTACACGAGAAGCCTGGGCTTTCAATTCAAGTGTTTCGTCGATCAGGGAGCCAACACCTACGAAAGGCTCGAGCAGCTGCTGAAAGAAAGTGGGTTTGTGGAAATCAGCAAAGGGCAGGGCCAGAAATTCCGCATTTGGTTCATCTTGAACGACTATCAGACCGTCAAGACTGTCGATGGGTTCATTAATAATTTCTTCTACCCGTCCTAATCCAAGAGCAGATGCATGAAAGTCCAAGCATCGGCATTAATCTCCCTCGACCGTTCTCAGCGCTACACCAGCAGCAATTGGGTGAAAACCAGACCAAGCGCGGCACTCCGACCACGGACCCGTCGCAACTCATTGCATTTGTACCCACAAAGGATAAAAGAAGGATAAAGGGGTCAGAGCAGGCCACAGCAGGTTAGGGTCGAGTAACTTGCCCAGGCCTAGCGGATATCAGCCTAGCCCCGAGTCAAGGTCAACCGCTGGGTATAGATACGATAGAGCGATTGGTTCCTTCTCCGCAATCGTCCCGACATCGATCGCAAATACCGCCTCCGGCAGGTTCCCGCCTCGGCGTCGGGGTGTAGCTTTACGAAATCGGTCCGGGGACACAGGGCTTGGATGCTCATTGTGTCTGCCCTGAAATCTGCCGGCTCGCCCATTCCACCGCCCGACGCGCCAGCTCGATGGCTTCATCGGCTTCCTGCCATGTGATAGAGGCAGCATCGCCTGGATATCGCGACTCGACCGCGAACAGCGTCAGCTCTCGCACCGCTTCCACTTCGACGGGCACCGGTATACCAGCGCGATCAATCCGAAGCAAGATCTCCTTCAAATCGTGGGTCCTTGGAAAACTCTGAGCCGCATGCACGAGCACCGCCTTTAGCCCTTTCTCGGCAGCTTGTTGAGCATGAAATGCCGCGGCGCTCGGCAACACCTCGGCGTCACCGCGCACCAACTGCGCCGCGCGCAGATCGCTCCTCGCATGCTGCAGCCAATCGTCTGGGTCACCGACCGCCATCTTCCCCCTGTGCTTCGTAAACCAGACGACCAGTCCGCGACGCCTCGCGATAGATCAGCCCCACCTTGTCGTTCAACTCCTCGAACCGGCTCTCGCGCACAACGAGGATATCCATTGGCATATCGATGCTGCCCACCGCGTCGCGCAACCGCACGCTCTCCTTGCGGGTGTTCGCCACGCTGTCGTCTGCCACCACGAGCACATCCAGGTCGCTATCCCGCGTGACCTCGTCGCGCACGTACGAGCCGAAAAGAATGATCTTCTTCGGCGTACCCACCTCGATCAGACGCTGCACGACCGCGTCCACCTTCTCTCGGGTCACTAGCCAGGGAGGTTTTGTCGCAGTGATGCTCATAATTAAAAACCAGTGGGGTGGTTGCGGGGCGACTTGAATGCGGCCTAGGATCGGGGAGTTGGGGGTCCGTTCATCGACCCGAGGGGCCAACAAAGGATATGCAATTCAATGGGTCTTTGCAACAGCTACTATTGCGTCGGACGGGGCCGGCCGGGGGTTGCTTGGTCCGGGAGGGGCGCGGGATGAGCGCGTTCGGGCTAACCGTGCCGCCACCCGCCGCATCCCCACGCGGCGCAGCGGGCTTTACGAGGCGCTTTCGGCTCCCGCACCGGCCGCGCGGCGGTCCTCTTCCTCCTGCAGCTTGCGCCAGAAGACCTTGCCGGTCGCCGTCTTGGGCAGCTCGGCGACGAGCTCGACCGCCCGCGGGACCTTGTACGTGGCCATGCGTTCTCGTGCCCAGTCGATGATCGCCTGGGGTCGCAAGCTCCCGCGCGCGCCACTCGAACTTGTGCTCGGGGTTCACGGCCGCCGCTTGCTTGAGGGCCTCGTCGGCGATCGCGGCCTCGACGATCTGATCGAAGAACAGTTGGTCGGCGTGATTGAAATCGGTCCCGAATCTCCCGTTCACGATGTCGATGAGGCGTGACAGCGTCACCGGCTCCTCGCGCACCATGCCGCTGCCGACCTTCTGTCGGGCCGTCCAATGCCCTCGGCGTGCCCTCCTGCAGAGTGATCGAGCCCTCGCTGATCTTCTGGAGGCGGTAGTATTCCAGCCGTACCTCGTCGTCGAATCGGTAGGCCGGCCCGCTCCGGCGCCGCGGTAGCTTCGTGGCGAGATGCCGGAGAAAGACGTACAGTTTCTCCAGGTCCGAGTCCTGGTAGGGGATGACCTGGCTGAGAAAGCCGTAGAGGTTTCGGAACGCCTGCACCTTGCCGCGCCATAGCTCGGCCTCGTCCCGACGCGCCGATGGCGACCGCGGAGAGCGCGTATCGAGATGACGATATCCAGTTCCGACGCCTTCGTTTTCTTTGGCGCCACCGGCGACCTGGCCCACAAGAAGATCTTTCCCGCGCTGCAGGCGATGATCCGGCGCGGC
>JBQTJM010000446.1:0-38525 GCA_052387115.1 Gammaproteobacteria bacterium
GACTTCACCCGCCGCACCGGCCATCCGCATCCGCGCCTGGGCGCGGCCCTCGCAAACTACAAGGCCATCCTCAAAAAATTGGGCCTAAGCGAGGCGGAAGTCGAGGCCGATATCCGGGCCTTACAAGAACAAGAGGTGGAACGGGATCGAGCGGAGGAACGCGAGGCTACGTCGCATTAGAATCCGCTGAATAGGCAGCGCCGATCCGGCGCGGCAAACCCATACGTCCCCCGCGATCCCCTGGGATCCGCCGTTCCCCCTGCTATCATCCGCGGACAACCACCACAAGGAGCCGCTCATGTACCGGTCTGTACTGGGTAGTCTGCTCGCGCTCGTTCTCCTGTCGGTATTCGTTCCTGCCGCGTTTGCCGAACCGCAGGTCGAGTCGTTCGCACCGCAAGGCACGGTCAAGGGCGTGAGGCAGGTAGCGGCGCGCTTCAGCGAGCCGATGGTGCCGTTCGGGGACCCTAGGCTCAGCGAGCCGTTCGCTATCGACTGCCCGGAGGCGGGTAAGGGGCGCTGGGCGGATGCGCGCAACTTCGTCTACGACTTCGAGCGCGATCTGCCGGCCGGGGTGCGCTGTAGCTTCACCCTCAAGCCCGAGCTCAGGACCCTGGACGGCAAGCCCCTGACCGGCACCCAGTTGTTTTCCTTCTCGACCGGTGGGCCGGCGGTGCGGCTTTCGGCGCCGTACGAGGGCGCCGGCAACATCGACGAGGAGCAGGTCTTCGTGCTCGGACTCGATGCTGGGGCCGTCGCGGCGTCCATAGAAGAGCACGTCCATTGCGCCATCGAGGGGATCGCCGAGCGCGTGGGTGTGCGGCTCCTCGCGGGCGAGGAGCGTAAAGGCGTCATTGAGGGACGGCGGGGGTTCCTCCGGGATTACGCAAATACCGTCGGCCGGGACGGCGGGGCGGAAGCCGATCCAGAGCGCTTGCGGGCCATCATCGAGGGCGAGGACTCGCCCATCGTCGTCCTGCAATGCCAGCGGCGCTTTCCCAATGCCGTCGATGTGAGGCTCGTGTGGGGCAAGGGCGTGACCTCGAAGACCGGCATCGCCACCGAAGAGGACCAGACCTTGGCCTTCGAGGTGCGCGATGAGTTTCGGGCGCGGTTCTCCTGCGAGCGGGTCAAGCGCGATCGGGGCTGCATCCCGTTCCTGCCCCTGTCCCTGAGCTTCAGCACACCCATTACCCGCGCGGATGCCGAGGCGATCACGCTCGAGGACGTGGACGGCACGAAATACGGTGCGACGGTCCCAGGCGATCCGCGCGTCGTTTCCATCGATGATGTCAGTTTCACCGGGCCGTTTCCGGAGCAGAGCACGTTCACCCTCACGATCCCCCAAGGGCTCCAGGACGATGCCGGCCGCACGCTCGCGAACCAGAAGAGCTTCCCCCTCAAGGTCGAGACCGATGAGGTGCCCCCGCTGGTCAAGTTCCCCGCGACCTTCGGGATCGTGGAATTGCACGCCGATGCGGCGCTGCCCGTGACCCTGCGCAACCTCGAGGCGCTGCTGCCGCTGCTGCCGCTGCCGGCTGCCGGCACGTCGTCGCCGCCCCTCGCCTCTCTGCCGGACGCGAAGGCCGACCCCGAACCGGAGCCCGCATCCGGCCTGACGAAATGGTGGCAAGGGGTACGCGAGCGTTTGCTGCCCGAGCCCTCGGAGGTTCAGGGCCGTCGCCTGCGCGTCGAGGACTCGAAGGCGATCCCCGGCTGGATGCGGCGCGTCGTGGAGTTGCAGGAAGACAAGGGCCACTACGACTACGAGGCGGACAAATACATCGTCGAGCGCCGCGCGGGCGAGAAGTCGCTGTTCGACGCGGCCCAGGCCACCGACGTCTTCAAGCTCCCCAAGCCGCTCGGCCGACGCGCATTCGAGGTGATCGGGATCCCCTTCGAGAGACCGGGATTCTATGTCGTCGAGCTGGCGAGCCCGCGCCTCGGGGCCGCGCTCTACGGCAAGGTCGTGCCGTTCCACGCCCAGACGGCCGTGCTCGTCACCAATTTGGGTGTACACCTGAAGCTCGGGCGCGAGTCCTCGCTGGTGTGGGTCACGAGCCTCGATCATGGCCGGCCCGTCGCCGGCGCCGAGGTGGTGGTCTCGGACTGCGAGGGCAAGGTGTATTTCGAGGGCAAGACCGGAGAGGACGGAATCGTCCGTATTGCAGAGACCCTGCCGCGCACGGGCTCGCTCCCCGAATGCCTGCCGTGGCGACGCGCCTTCTTCGTGACCGCGCGCTCAGGCGAGGACCAGAGCTTCGCAATGTCCGACTGGAGCCAGGGGATCTCGCCGTGGCGCTTCAACCTCCCGACCGCTTCGTACACGGCGCCGAACCTGGTGTCCACTGTTTTCGACCGCACCTTGGTGCGGGCCGGGGAGACCGTGCACATGAAGCACTTCGCCCGGCGCCATCTGGGCACGGGGATCTCCCTCATCGACCCATCGGCGCTTCCGGAAAAGCTCGTCGTCCGCCATCAGGGCAGCGATCAGGAATACACGTTGCGCGTCGCCTGGGACGCGCAAGGCATCGCCGAGAGCCAGTTCGAGGTACCCAAGGATGCCAAGCAGGGCAGCTACCGGGTGAGTGCGTCCCTCGCTCGTCCGGGGCAGGAGGGAACGGTGGAGGTCGATACCGGCGGCTTCAAGGTCGAGTCCTTCCGGGTCCCGACGATGAAGGCGATCCTGAAACCGCTGGAGACCGATCTGGTCGACGCCGGCACGGCCGAGATCGACATCCAGTTGAACTATCTCGGCGGCGGCGGGGCGCGCGAGGCTCCCGTTAAGCTCCGCGGTCTGGTGCGCCCCAAGAGTGTGACCTTTCCGGACCACGAAGGCTTCGAATTCGCGAACGGAGATGTCGCGGAGGGCGAGGAGACGGAGGATCCCGACGCCGAGCAGCGGGAGGGCGGGGACGGCGCGACACCGCTCGCCACCCAGTCCCTGACCTTGGACCGGGCCGGCGCCGCGCGCGCCAGGCTCGATGGGCTGCCCAAATCCGCGACTCCGCAAGACGTGCTCGCCGAGCTCGAATACCAGGACGCGAACGGTGAGCGGCTCACGGCCGCGACCCACCTGAACCTGTGGCCCGCCCGGCTCGTGGTCGGCTTGAAGCCGGACGGCTGGGCGCTGAGCCGCGAGCGCCTGCGGGCCCAGGCGCTGGTCCTCGACCTCCAGGGCCGGCCGGTGCGCGCGGCCAAGGTCGAGGTCGATGTGCTCACCCGTATCACCTACTCGCACCGCAAGCGCCTGGTCGGCGGCTTCTATGCCTACGAGCACCACCGGGAGGTCAAGCGCGTCGGGCCGCTGTGTGCCGGCGAGACCGACGACAAGGGGCTGTTCTTGTGCGAGTCCAAATCACCGGCCGACGGCAACCTCATCCTGCGCGCCCGGGTGATCGATGCCGACGGCAACCCGAGCCATGCGAACCGCGAGGTGTGGGTGGCGAAATCCGGGGACTGGTGGTTCGAACAGGGCAACGAGGACCGCATGGACCTGATCCCCGAGAAGAAACGTTACGAGCCCGGCGAGACCGCGGTGTTTCAGGTACGCATGCCGTTCCGCGAGGCCACGGCGCTCGTCTGCGTGGAGCGCGAGGGCGTGATCGAGCACTTCATCCGGCCGCTGTCGGGGAAGGCGCCGGTGGTCGAGGTACCCGTCCAAGGCCACTACGCGCCCAATGTCTTCGTCTCGGTGCTGGCGGTGCGCGGACGCGTTAGGGGTGTCGAGCCGACCGCGCTCATCGATCTCGGCAAGCCGGCCTTCAAGCTCGGGATTGCGGAGATCAAGGTGGGTTGGCGCGCGCACGAGCTGAAGGTGGGGGTCACGGCGGACAAGGAGAGTTACCAGGTGCGGGACAAGGCCCAGGTCGATGTCCGGGTGCAGCGCGCGGATGGCGGGACGTTGCCGGCGGGCGGGGAAGTCGCTCTGGCCGCCGTCGATGAGGGCCTCCTGGAATTGATGCCCAACGACAGCTGGGACCTGCTGCAGGCGATGATGGGCCGGCGCGGGATCGAGGTCGAGACCTCGACCGCCCAGATGCAGGTGATCGGCAAACGTCACTACGGGCGCAAGGCCCTCCCCCATGGCGGGGGCGGCGGCCGGCAGGCGGCGCGCGAGCTGTTCGACACCCTGCTCCTTTGGAAGGGCCGGATGAAGCTCGACGAGCGCGGCGAGGCGCGCATCGAGGTGCCGCTCAACGATTCGCTCACCTCCTTCCGCATCGTCGCGGTCGCCAGCGCGGCGAGCGATCTCTTCGGCAGCGGCGGGACGGCGGTGCGTACCACCCAGGACCTCATGTTGATCTCGGGCCTGCCCCCCGTGGTGCGCGAGGAAGATCGTTTCCGCGGCGGTTTCACCGTGCGAAACGCGACCGAATACGTCATGGAGGTGAGCCTCGCCGCCCAGGTGCTCCAGAGTCCCGCCGCGGGCGCGCCGCAGGCGCTCGGCGGACCGCTGCCCCCGCTCAGTCTCTCGCTCGATCCCGGCGAGGCCCAAGAGGCCGCCTGGGAGGTGACGGCCCCGCTCGCCGCCCGGCAATTGCTCTGGGAGATCGAGGCCAGCTCGCGCGACGCGAGCGACCGCCTGCGCGTCAGCCAGCGGGTCATCGAGGCGGTGCCGGTGCGCGTCTACCAGGCCACGCTGTTTCACATCGAAGGCGCGCAAAGCTTGGTGACCGGAGCGCCTGAAGACGCCGTCCCCGGCCGCGGTGGCGTGCGCGTGATCTTGCGACGCTCGCTGGCCGAGGAGCTAAGCGGTGTGCACGACTACATGAGCCGCTATCCGTACAACTGTCTCGAACAGCGCGTCTCCAAGGCCATCGCCCTGGGCGATAAGACGCTCTGGCAGTCCGTTGCGGGCGATCTGCCGGCCTATCTCGATACCGACGGGTTGCTGAAATACTTCCCCTCGCTGGTCTACGGGAGCGACGTGCTCACCGCGTACGTCCTGACCATCGCCCACGAGGCGGGATGGGTGATCCCCGAGGACGCGCGGAACAAGATGCGCGAGGCCCTCGTCCAGTTCGTGCAGGGAAAGGTCTCGCGCAACTCGGCGTTGCCGACCGCCGATCTCGCGCTCCGCAAGCTCGCGGCGCTGGAGGCCGCGGCGCGCTACCAGGCCATCGAGCCCACTCTTCTCGACTCCATCACCATCGAGCCGAACCTGTGGCCGACCTCGGCGGTGCTCGACTGGCTGAACGTGCTGGGGCGCACCGTGAAGATCCCCGAGCGCGCCGCGCGTCTCGAGGCCGCGAAGCAGATCCTCCGCTCGCGGCTCAACTTCCAGGGCACCACGATGGGCTTCTCGACCGAGGGCTCCGACGACCTCTTCTGGTTGATGCAGTCCGCGGATGCCAACGCCAACCGCGCGATCCTGGCGCTCATCGAGGACCGCGCGTGGCGCGAGGACCTCCCGCGCATGGTGCGCGGCAGCCTGGGACGCCAGCGCCAGGCGCACTGGGACACGACCTTGGCCAATGCCTGGGGCGTCCTCGCAATGGAACGCTTCCGGCGCGCGTTCGAGGCCGAGCCGATCGCGGGCGTCACGAGCACCGAGCTGGGGGTACGTCAGGAATTCGTGTGGTCGCCAAAGTCGCGCGGCGGCTCGCTCGACCACCCCTGGCCGCCCGCGCCCCAGCCGCTCGCGATCGAACACCGCGGCACCGGCCGGCCCTGGGCCATGGTCCAGAGCCTCGCCGCGATCCCGTTGAAGAAGCCGCTCTCGAGCGGCTACCGCATCACCCGCACCGTGACCCCCATCGAGCGCCAGGCGCCCGAGCGGTGGAGCCGCGGCGATGTCCTGCGCGTCACCCTCGCGCTCGAGGCCCAATCGGACATGACCTGGGTCGTCGTAAACGACCCCATCCCCTCCGGCGCCACCATCCTCGGCACGGGCCTGGGCCTCGATTCCCAGGTCATGAGCACGGGTGAACGGCGGGAAGGCGAGGTCTACCCGGCCTTCGAGGAGCGCACCTTCGATGCCTTCCGCGCCTATTACGAATACGTGCCCAAGGGGAAATGGACCGTCGAATACACCTTCCGTTTGAACAACGCCGGCGAGTTCCAGTTACCCGAGACCCGCGTCGAGGCCCTCTACGCGCCGGAGATGTTCGGGGCACTGCCGAACGGCGCTCTGAGCGTCGCGCCGTGAATCCCGCGTCGGATCCTTCTATTCGCTCATGGATACGTCCACGTTGCGCTAATTTGGTCGATGGGCAGCGTCGTTACCTTCGGCGCCAGCGGATACGCCCGATCACCGGGGTATACGACCCAGAGGTGCGAGAGCTCCAGATCGCGCAGTGCACTCGTCATGGAGGGCGTGAGTCGCGGCGCATCCGCGTACTTGACCTCGACGGCCCAGTTCTTCCCGTGCTCCTGCCAGAAGAGGTCCACCTCGGCTCCGGCATGCGTCGACCAGAAGGCCAATTCCTCGGCGCGCTTCCCGCAGGCACGCGCCGCAACTTCGAGTGCAAAGCCCTCCCAGGAAGCACCGAGCTTGTTGTGGGTGGCGAGATCGCGCTCGGAGCGGATCGCCAACAGAGTATGCAGGAGACCGGTGTCGCGCACGTACAGCTTCGGACGTTTCACGAGCCGTTTACCGGTGTTCATATGCCACGGCGCCAGTAACCTCACCATGAAAGTACCTTCGAGAATATCCAGGTATCGGCGTACCGTCATATCGGAGATCCCGAATGCGCGTGCCAGTTCCGCATGGTTCAGCAGCTGTCCATGGTAATGACACAGCATCGTCCAGAATCGACGCAAGGTGGTCGCAGGGAGGGTGATCCCGAGCTGCGGAATATCGCGCTCGAGGAATGTGCCAATATACTGCTCGCGCCACAGGGAACTATCGTCGTCCGAATCTGCAATGAAGGCCGGCGGGAGCCCCCCACGCATCCAGAGTCGCCGCCAGCTCTCGCGGCCGACGTCCGGTAAGCGAAAGCCACCGAGCTCATGGAAGCCGATCCGGCCGGCGAGCGATTCCGACGATTGGCGGATCAGATCCCGCGAGGCACTTCCGAGGATCAGGTAACGCTGATCCTTCCGGGTATCCACCAGGTGGCGGAGCAACGGAAACAAGTCCGGTGCGCGCTGGATCTCGTCGATCACAATGAGTCCGGACAAGGGTTCCAGCGATAACTGTGGCTCCGCCAGCAAGACCAGATCGCGCGGGTTCTCCAAGTCGAAGACATGATCGGCCGCGAATTCGCGCGCCAATGTCGACTTGCCCGACTGGCGCGGCCCCAGGATGGCGGCGACAGGGAAAACAGCCATGAATCGGCGGAGCGCTGCCTTGTCGGTCGGTCGGTCAATCACGCCTTGGAGGAGTCACATACATTGAAATATCAAGTATACGTGATGATATTTCAGTAACAAAGGCGCGGCTAGGCACGTCACCAAACGTCACGGACGCGCCGGATGGCGGTTGAGCGCCTGCACGACGGGCCCGGCCAGCGCGGGCGCGTTGGCGAGCAGGCGCACCAGCACCCCGGTCAGGAGCGGGGAGCGCAGCAGGCGGGCGGTCGCGTGGCACAGCCGGCGCGGGCCGAGGGCGCGGCGATGCTGGGCGGCCCAGAGCGCCGGGAATCCCGGGTCCCAGCGCTCCACGGCACGCAGGGCGAGGGGGCAGAGCGCCCGGGCCGAGGTCAGGGCCCAGGCGATGCCCTCGCCCGTGAAGGGCTCGACATAGCCCGCCGCGTCCCCGAGCACTAACAGGCGCTCGGCGCCGATGCGCTCCGGCCGGGAGGTCAGGCCCGGGGTGCCGCGCCAGGGGCCCACGGCGAGCCCCGCGGGCACCGGCCAGCCGACCTCGGCGATGACCCCGGTGGCGGCGCGCGCGGGTCCGCCGAGGCGTCGGAGGGCGCTCGGGTCGAAGGCCGCCGCCACATCCAGCCGGCCGTCCTCGAGGCGTACGAGCCCCACGTAGCCCGCCCGGCCGCACGCCATGTGGATGCAGCCTGCGCGGTAGAAACTCGGGGCTTCGTCCACGATCAGCCCGGCGCCGATCCGGGAGGCACGCGCGGTCATCGCCGGCGCGCGCGGCAGGAGTCCCGCGCCCAGGCCGTCCGCGGCGAGCACCAGCCGGGCACGAGCGGTTTCCGTGTCCCCGCGGTGGTGCAGGGCAAGGGGCCTGAAGCTGCCGATCGGCCCCCCCAGTCGCGCGCGCGTCCCGGGCAGGAACTCGGCGCCGGCCTGTATCGCGGCCCGCACCAGGAGGGCATCGAAACGCTCGCGCCCGAGCGCCGCGCCGCCGGGCAGGGGGAGTACCACCTCCGCGCCCTCGACCGCGAGTCGCACGCCGTCGAGCACCACCCCGCCGGCCTCCTCGACCAGGGCGCCGAGACCGACCGCCTCGAGCGCCGACAACACCCGGCCGTTGAGGCACGAGCCGCATACCTTGTAACGGGGAAAGCTCGACTTGTCGACCAGGAGGACCGCGCGCCCGGCGCGCGCCAGCTCGCGCGCGGCGCAGGCCCCCGCCGGGCCGGCCCCGACGGCGATCACGTCCCAGGGGCGCCGGGCGGCCTCGGCGAGACCCAGGGTCGGCGCTATTGGCAGGCAGGCCGGTGTCGCGAAGGCGCCGGGACCGGCCATGAGGCGCGCCGCAATATAGTGACCAAAATATGGTGAAAAGAGGGGCTATTCGAGCCAGCGGTCGATCAAGGCCGTCATCTCGGGCCCCGCCAGGGGCGGTTCCGCGGCGTCGAACCACCGCATCGACTGCGCCGCGATGCGCTCAGCGATGCGCGCGCCACTGCAGAGCCCGTACGCGTCGTAACACTGGTCCGGGCACTTGGCGAGCACGTTGAGCGCCGCCCCGAGCACCTGCTCGCGGACCGAAGCCGGGTGCGTCTCGGCCGGCGTCCCCGCCGCCGCGACCTCATCGGCGGGTGTCTTGACGGCGCGCAGGATGAAATCCATGAGGGTCACGAAGGACTCCGGCAGGATCAGGCCGCGGCCGCTCGCCCAGCGGTACAGATCGGCCGGTTCGACGCACCAGTGCTCCGGGCCCGCGCCGCTGTCGATGACCCGCGGCCCGTCCCGATCCATCACCGCGGCATGTACGGCCGCCCACACCCGGTCCTGCACCTCGGTCGACCCCGGGGCCTCACCGCCCCGCGCCCAGGTCTCCGGATCGATGCCGAGGAGCAGGGGGATGGCCTCCTCCCGCAACCGCCACACGGGCCGCCTGAGCCACCGCTCGTAGAGGAGCTGTCGATGGAAAGGGCCCGCCGCTTCGACCGCGGCCGGCCCGACCCAGGACGAGGCGACAGCGGCCAGGAGCCCCGCAAGCTGCGATGGATCGGTGTTCGGCATAGGCGCGGGATGGTACGCCCGAAGCCCCCGGGCCGCATCATTTACCCCCTTCGGCAGAGCCCCTATAATGGTTCGATCCGCGATAATGGTTCGATCCGCGGCCTTGCTTCTCCCTGAACCCATGCGTCTCGCCGGCGAAGCCCTGACATTCGACGATGTCCTCCTGGTCCCGGCCTATTCGGAGGTCCTGCCGCGCGACGTGAGCCTGGCGACGCGGCTCACGCGCGACATCGGGCTGCGCATCCCCATCCTGTCGGCGGCCATGGACACGGTGACGGAGGGCCGCCTGGCCATCGCGCTGGCTCAGCAAGGGGGGCTCGGGGTGATGCATAAGAACCTCGGCCCTGAGCAGCAGGCCGCCGAGGTGCGGATGGTCAAGAAGTACGAGAGCGGGGTGGTCAAGGATCCGATCACCGTGACGCCCGAAACCAGCATCCGCGAGGTCCTGGCCCTGACCCGCGCCCACAACATCTCCGGCGTCCCGGTCGTGGACGGCGAGCGCCTCGCCGGGATCGTGACCAGCCGCGATGTGCGCTTCGAGACCCGCTACGACAACCCGGTGAAGAGCATCATGACCCCGCGCGACAAGCTCGTCACGGTGGCCGAGGGGGCGGGGCGCGATGAGGTCGTCGCGCTCCTGCACAAGCACCGCATCGAAAAGGTCCTGGTGGTGAACGAGCGCTTCCAACTGCGGGGGTTGATCACCGTCAAGGACATCCAGAAGGCGCAGCAATTCCCCAATGCCTGCAAGGACGGCCACGAGCGCCTGCGCGTCGGAGCGGCCGTCGGTACCGGACCCGGCACCGCCGAGCGCGTGGAGGCCCTGGTCCAGGCCCAGGTGGACGTGATCGTCGTGGACACCGCCCATGGCCATTCGCGCGGGGTCCTGGACACGGTACGGTGGATCAAGCGCCACTACCCCGAGGTGCAGGTGATCGGCGGCAACGTCGCGACCGGGGAGGCGGCCCGGGCCCTGGTGGAGGCGGGTGTGGACGCGGTCAAGGTCGGGATCGGTCCCGGTTCCATATGCACGACCCGTATCGTGACCGGGATCGGCGTGCCGCAGGTGACGGCCGTCTCCGAGGTCGCCGCGGCGCTCGGGAGTAGCGGCGTGCCGGTGATCTCGGACGGCGGGATCCGCTATTCGGGTGATATCGCCAAGGCCATCGCCGCGGGCGCGCATGCGGTCATGATCGGCTCGCTGTTCGCCGGGACCGAGGAGGCCCCGGGCGAGGTCGAGCTGTACCAAGGACGCTCGTACAAGTCCTATCGCGGCATGGGCTCGCTGGGCGCCATGCAACAGTCGCACGGCTCCGCGGATCGTTATTTCCAGGAGGGCGACGAGATCGAGAAGCTCGTGCCCGAGGGCATCGAGGGGCGCGTGCCTTACAAGGGCAGCCTCTCGGCCATCATCAACCAAATGCTCGGCGGGGTGCGCGCGGCCATGGGATATACAGGATGCGCCACGCTCGAAGACCTGCGCACCAAGGCGCGCTTCGTGCGCGTGACCTACGCCGGGATGCGCGAGAGCCACGTGCACGACGTCGCGATCACCAAAGAGGCGCCGAATTACCGCGCCGACTGAGAGCTTGTGAAAAAATCGTCGCGAGCGAAGGGAGGTCGCGTTCCGCCGGAGCACAGGAACCGGAGTGTATGTTGAAATACATGAGGATTCCGAGCACTGCCGGAATGCGAGATCCCGAGCGCAGCAGATTTTTTCACAAGCTCTGAGGCGATCCACGGCATGGGCGAGGACCGCGGCCCCGGCGGCGCCCACCGCGACCGGATCCTGATCCTCGATTTCGGCTCCCAGTACACCCAGCTCATCGCCCGCCGCATCCGCGAGGCTTGTGTCTATTGCGAGATCCACCCCTACGATTGCGCGGACGAGGTGCTCCCGGCCTTCGCCCCGCGCGGCATCGTGCTCTCGGGGGGCCCCGAGTCCGTCGCCCTCGCCCCGCACGTCGCGGCGCCCGCGCGGGTGTTCGATCTGGGCGTCCCGGTGCTCGGGATCTGTTATGGGATGCAGACTATGGCCGCGCAGCTCGGCGGTCGGGTCGAGAGTACGCGGGCGCGGGAGTTCGGGTACGCACAGGTGCGGGCCCATGGACATTCGGCCTTGCTGCGCGACATCGAGGACCACCGGAGCCCCGAGGGCCATGGCCTCCTCGATGTGTGGATGAGCCACGGCGATCGGGTCGAGTCCCTGCCGCCGGGATTCCGGGTCATCGCTTCCTCGCCGTCCTCGCCGATCGCCGGCATGGCGGACGAGTCCCGCCGGCTCTACGGCCTGCAGTTCCACCCCGAGGTGACCCACACCCGCCAGGGCAGTCGCATCCTCGATCGCTTCGTGCACGAGATCAGCGGCGCGGGGTCGATCTGGGGCACGCAGGCCATCATCGCCGAGGCCATCGCGCGGATCCGCGCCGAGGTCGGCCGAGGGCGCGTGCTGCTCGGGCTCTCGGGTGGCGTGGACTCGGCAGTGGCCGCCGCCCTTCTGCACCGGGCCATCGGCGAGCAACTCGTTTGCGTTTTCGTCGACAACGGGCTCTTGCGGCTCGGCGAGGGCGACGAAGTTATGGCCACCTTCGCCGCGCACCTGGGCGTGTCCATCATCAAGATCGATGCCGGAGAGCGCTTCTTCGCGACGCTTCGCGGGCTCGAGGACCCCGAGGAGAAGCGCAGGCGCATCGGGTCCATGTTCATCGAGGTCTTCGAAGAGGAGGCCTTGAAACTACGCGACGTGCGTTGGCTGGCGCAAGGCACGATCTACCCCGATGTCATCGAATCGGCCGGGGCCAGGACCGGCAAGGCGCAGGTGATCAAATCCCACCACAACGTGGGCGGCCTACCCGAGCGCATGCGTCTTCGGCTCATCGAGCCGTTGCGCGAGCTCTTCAAGGACGAGGTCCGCAAGCTCGGCATGGAGCTGGGCCTGCCCTACGATCTCGTGTACCGCCATCCGTTTCCGGGTCCGGGGCTGGGCGTGCGCGTGCTCGGCGAGGTACGGCGGGAATACGTCGAGACGCTGCGTCGAGCCGACGCCATCTACCTCCAGGAGCTACGCGCCGCCGGGCACTACGAGCGCGTGAGTCAGGCCTTCGCGGTGTTCCTGCCGGTGCGCTCGGTCGGGGTCACGGGCGACGCCCGCCACTATGCCCATGTGATCGCACTGCGCGCCGTCGAGACCGTGGATTTCATGACGGCACACTCGGTCGCGCTACCGTACGAGCTCCTGGATCGCGTGGCGCGCCGTATCGTCAACGAGGTGCCCGGCGTCTCGCGGGTCGTCTACGACATCACCGGGAAGCCCCCCGCCACCATCGAATGGGAGTGAGAGCGCCCGGGGAGATCGCGTGGGATGACACGCCAGCGTCCTGGAGCCCGATGAGTTACGGGTCGTCCGCGCCGGCCTGTTTCCGGGGCGAGGTTGCGGCGTACCGCAGGCGTCTTGGCCCAATCGGGTAGCCGGAGGTGTTCAACCCCCAGCCCCCACAACAGCCCGCATGCGGGTCCGCACGGGGCGTTTCCTTCGAGGATTAAAGGTTGAGGATCCGGCGGTCACGCGCACCGATGCCGGAACACGTGCGGCGGAGCGCCGACCATGCGGGCTTCCAGCCTACAAGCTACGCCCCACCGCGATCGTGGGGCGCGTGCCGCCGACATCGGCGACCCGGGTGAGCGTCGGACCGCGCTCGTCGATGACTAGCACGCTGTCCGTCTCGTACCAATCCCCGAGCACGATACGACGCGCCTCCCCGCAGTTCAGCACCAGCCGATGGATGGCGGGGCGGTGGGTGTGGCCGTGGATGAGCTGCCGGACGCCATGGGCCTGCATCGCCTCGACGACCGCCTCCGACGTGACGTCCATGATCGCCTCGGCCTTGCCCTGGGTCGCCATGCGGCTGCCTTCGCGCGCCTTTTGGGCGAGTGCCGCGCGCTCGGCCAGCGGGCGGGCCAGGAAGCCCGACTGCCACCTCGGATCGCGCACCTGCCGGCGGAAGGCCTGGTATTCGAGGTCCTCTGTGCACAGGGTATCGCCGTGCATGAGCAGCGTGGGCTCCGCATAGAGATCCACGACGGTCGGATCGGGTAAGAGCCGGGCTCCCGTGTGCGCTTCGAATTGCGCGCCCATGAGGAAATCGCGGTTGCCGCGCATGACGTACACGGGTGTCCCTGTGGCGGCGAGATCGGCGAGCGAGGCGATCACCTCGGGATGCGGCGGCCGATCGTCGTCATCTCCGATCCAGGCCTCGAAGAGGTCGCCCAGGATGTAGAGTGCCTCGGCCCGGCGCGCCGGCCCGGCGAGGAGCGCGTGGAAGCGCAGGAGCGGCTCGGGACGCAGCGCATCGAGGTGGAGATCGGAGATGAAAAGGGTTGCCATGCGCTGGCCTCGAGGGATGCCGTGGCTATAATGTCACATCCCGCCGCGCCCGCCCATGATCAAGACCCGCTTCGCGCCCAGCCCCACCGGGCTCATGCACCTCGGCAACGTGCGCACGGCGCTCTTCAACCATTGTCTTGCGTGCCGCGAGAAAGGCGTGTTCCTCCTGCGCATCGAGGACACCGATGCGGCGCGCGACACCGAGGAGTCCGTGGCCGCCATCGTCGAGGACCTCCGCTGGTTGGGTCTAGCCTGGGACGAGGGTTATCCGATCGGCGGGCCGGCGGGTCCCTACCGCCAGTCGGAACGCGGCGTGGTCTATGCCGACTATTATCGAACGCTCGAGGCGGAGGGTCATGCCTATCCCTGTTTCTGCACGGCAGAGGAGCTGGCCATGACCCGCAACGCCCAGCTGACAGCAGGCACGGCCCCGCGTTATCCCGGAACCTGCGCACGGCTCGACGCCGATCGGATCGAGGCCAAACGGCGCGCCGGCAACCCCGCGACCCTGCGCTTCCGAGTGCCCCAGGGCAAGGTGTCGTTCGACGATCTGGTGCGCGGCCCGCAGTCCTTCGCCGCGCTCGACATCGGTGACTTCGTGATCCGGCGCTCCGACGGCAGCCCCGCGTTCTTCTTCTCGAACGCGCTGGACGATGCCCTCATGGCGGTCACCCACGTCCTGCGCGGTGAGGATCATCTGAGCAACACCCCGCGCCAGTTGCTGCTCCTCACGGCGCTCGGTCTCCCCGCCCCGCGCTACGGCCACATCGCCCTCGTGCTCGGGGAGGGCGGGACGCCGCTCGGCAAACGTCAGGGCAGCCGCTCCGTGCGCGCACTCCGGGATCAGGGCTATCTCCCGCTCGCCCTCGACAACACCCTGGCGCGGCTGGGGCACACCTACGAAGACCCGGGCTTCCGGGACCTCGACGGCCTCGCCGCCGGGTTTTCCCTGGACCACCTCGGACGCGCCCCGGCGCGTTTCGATGCGTCTCAGCTCGACCATTGGCAGCGCGAGACCATCGCCCGCAGCACCCCGGCCGAGCTGTGGGGATGGATGAGCACCGCGGTCGGCGAGCGGGTGCCGGAAGCGATGCGGCCGGCCTTCGTCGAGGCGATCCGCGCCAACGTCTTGCTGCCCGCGGACGCGCTCCTCTGGGCCGGGATCCTGTACGGCGATGGGATCGAGATCTCCGATGCGGCGGCGCGCGTACTCGCGGGTGCGGCCTCGGGTTTCTTCGACGAGGCGCTGAAGATCTGCGGGCGGCTCCGCGATTTCTCCGGTCTCGCCGGCGCGCTCAAGGGACGGTTGGGGGTGAGCGGCAAAGCGCTCTTCCTGCCGTTGCGCGCGGCGCTTACCGGCCGCATCGACGGACCCGACCTCGCGGACCTCATCGCCCTGATGCGGCGCGAGCGCATCCGGGAGCGGTTCGCAGCTCTCATCAAAAAACCCTGATGCTCACGATCTACAACACCCTGACGGGCATCAAAGAGCCCTTCGCGCCGATGGTAGCCGGCCGGGTCGGCGTGTATGTGTGCGGGATGACGGTGTATGACTACTGCCATCTGGGCCATGCCCGCATGATAGTAGTGTTCGATATCGTGACCCGCTATCTGCGCGCGCTCGGCTACGAGGTCACCTATGTGCGCAACATCACCGACATCGACGACAAGATCATTCGGCGCGCCGCCGAGGCGGGCGAGGATATCGGGACGCTGACGGAGCGCTACATCGGGTTCATGGACGAGGACGCGCGGGCGCTCGGGGTTCTGAAACCCGATCTCGAGCCGCGCGCCACCCAGCACATCGAGGTCATGACACGCATGATCGAGCGGCTCCTGGAGCGCGGCCATGCCTACCTCGGAAAGAACGGCGATGTTTACTATCGGGTGGCGAGCTTTGTCGCGTATGGAAAACTATCGGGGAAGCGACCCGAAGCGCTACGCGCCGGCGCCCGGGTCGAGGTGGACGAAGCCAAGGACGATCCGCTCGATTTCGTGCTCTGGAAGCACGCCAAACCGGGAGAGCCGGCGTGGGCATCGCCCTGGGGACACGGGCGTCCCGGCTGGCACATCGAATGTTCGGCCATGGCCACCCATTGCCTGGGCGATTCCTTCGACATCCACGGGGGCGGACAGGACCTCCAGTTCCCCCACCACGAGAACGAGATCGCCCAGTCCGAGGGCGCAACCGGCCAGCCTTTCGCCAGGTTGTGGATGCACAACGGCTTCGTGCAGGTCGAGGAGGAGAAGATGTCGAAGTCGCTCGGCAACTTCTTCACCGTGCGCGAGGTCCTCTACCACTATCAGCCCGAAGAGGTGCGCTGTTTCATCTTGGCCAGCCACTACCGGAGCCCGCTCCACTACTCACAAGAGAACCTGGAGCATGCCCGGCAGGCGATCACACGGCTGTATCTGGCGCTGCGTGATTTCCCCGACGACGGGCAGCCTCCTGCGGCGCAAGACGAATTCGAAGCGCGTTTCCGCACGGCCATGGACGATGACTTCAACACGCCCGAGGCGATGGCCGTGCTCTTTGAACTGGCGCGCGAAGTGAACCGGCTGCAGGAGTCTGACCGCGCGGCCGCGGGCCACCTCGCGGCCCGGCTGCGTCGTCTGGCCGCGCTCCTGGGTCTTCTACAATCGGCGCCCGAGCGCTACCTCCGCCACGGATCCGTGGACGGCGGGCCGGCCGACGCCGAGGTGGCGGACTGGATCACCCGGAGGACCGAGGCCCGCGCCCGCAAGGACTGGCAGGAGGCCGACCGCATCCGCGTGCGGCTCGCCGCCCAAGGCGTGGTGCTGGAAGACGGGCCGGGCGGCACGCGCTGGCGGCGGGGATAGGCCCGGCGCCGGCACGTGCCGGTCCATTGACGCCTTGAAGACGGGTGCGTATCATCCCTCGCGCTTCCGCGGCCATCCCTATATTTTATTTGGCGATGCACATCGGCCTCTCGGGGCATAGCGCAGCCTGGTAGCGCACCTGCTTTGGGAGCAGGGAGTCGGGGGTTCAAATCCCTCTGCCCCGACCAAGTTCCCCGAAACCCGGGGAGCCGCAAAGGCGCCTGTAGCTCATGCGGATAGAGCATCGGCCTTCTAAGCCGAGGGTAGCAGGTTCGAGTCCTGCCAGGCGCGCCAAAGCGCTGCGGGGTTCAGGGCATACGAGCCCCCTGCCCGACTTTCGAGTGCCAGGGCCCGGCCAGCGTACGGGGAGGTCGTTCGGGACGCGAAGTACCGTGACGCTGTTGAGCGGTTACGATGGTGGGCGTAGCTCAATCGGTAGAGCCCCGGATTGTGGATCCGGTTGTTGTGGGTTCAAGTCCCATCGCTCACCCCATCCCCTGACCGCACCTTGCCAGTACCCGCGCGGGCCGTTAGCTCAATTGGTAGAGCAGCTGACTCTTAATCAGTAGGTTGGAGGTTCGAGTCCTCCACGGCCCACCAATTAATCAATCAGTTCAGTTATCATCGATACATCGGCGCGGCGTCACCATCGGGGTAGACTTTTAGCGCAGTGACCGGGAACCAAGGGGGGTAGAGGATGACGTGCCGGGCCTCGATGATCTGCTCGGCCCGCCCCAGCTTCTGCCGCAACCGAGTCACCTCGCGCTCCAACGTCTCGGCCCGGCGCGACTCGGCGTTGGCGACATCCGGCTTGGGTCCGCGCCGCTTGGGGGCGAGCGCGGCCTGTTAGCCTCGACCTCCCGGCGCCAGTGCGTGAGGTGGGAGCTGTACAGTCCTTCCCGGCGCAAAGGCACACCCACCTCCCCCGGCACTTGGCAGGCGGTGGCCTCGCGCACGATGCGGCGCTTGTACGCCACCGAGAGCTGCCGCCGCGTGGGCAGCGCGGCCACTTCGGGATCGGGCGTACTGCCGACCGCGACCTTCATTGCATCGACTTCGAACAATGGTTGTATCTCCTGATTCATGGGCTTCACCTTTCTACAGTAAACTCACAAAGAAAGGTGTCTCACGTTACGTTGACACAGGGGGATCCTGCCTTGTCGGAAGGTCAAGGCGAACTTCAACCGCAGGGGAGGTCAGAGGCAGGATTCAGCTAGCAGCACTATCAGCCGAGGACGACAAGCAACCCACCGTGGCCCCAATGGTAACTGTTCATCAAGCTCCTGTAGCCCCGTATGAACAACACAGAGGAGGAATCATGGAAATCGGCACCGACACAACTGGCCCGCATCGCCGCGGACATCCTAGTCGCGGCATTAGATTAGAGGCCAAGGCGATCGCCCCGGGCGGGCCTACGAAAGAGTGCATCCAGCAGATCGCCGAGGCATTCACGGTCATCCATCGTGCCGTCTTGGACGCAGGGAACGGTACGCCGCCTTGAGGTCTTCGGTGGCGATCTTGATCGACTTGGAGGGTGGGTTCATGAGCGGACTGTGATGCCGCTCCTCAAGTCCCTGGCATGCTCGGCCAGCAGCAGCCCCTTGATGATCGCCGAGTAGTTGCGGCCTCTGTGCGCTTCCGCCAGGTCGATAAGTGCCCGGGCCGCCTCCGGCCAATGCGATGATCTTGCCTTCTGTTTCCGCGTCGAACTGTAAAGTGTGCATGCTCGTACATAGCCAAATAGCCAATGGCCGAGTGCGATCGGCGCGCTCGAACAACAGCACCTGCCCCGATACCTCCACACGCGTGCACCTAAGCACGTAATCGGTAATCTTCTGCATCGGCTCGCGCAGGCGCTCCACACTGGTCACGATGTAGCCCGCCGCCTTGACCGCATAAGTACTTCAAACTCGGTAGGACGCAGTAGACGGGGATGTTGTCCCGTATAAGGCCTGCTCCAGCTGTCCTGCCCGCTGCTTCATCTCCGCGACTTAGACCACCCGCGCCTGTGTCGAGATGGCCTGCATGAGGGTTGCGGCCGCGTCGGGCCTGCTGCCGCCCTGAGCACAGGCCCCGAAGCAGCGTACACCTGTGGCTCGCAGGTGCCGGTCGCCAGGCAGGGTCAACGATTTCGCCGCGCGCTTGAGTGCCGGCAGGTACATTCCAGAATGAGTTTCGCGGCTTGGATGGCGCCGCCCTTGGCGGCTTTCACCAGCGCTTTCAATTTGGCGGGGAGGTGGTTGGCGAGCCTGCCACGCAAAATGGCGCGTCTACGAAATCCCTTCGCTCCCGTGAACCCCGCTAGAATGCGCCATGCGCGGTAACCCGGACAGCGCGTCCCGCCACGCCGGACCCATGCCTGCGGTGCGCGGCGACTGGAGCACCATCAAGGGCCTGCTGCCCTATCTCTGGGATTTCCGCGGCCGGGTCGCGCTGGCGCTCGGCTGCCTTTTCATCGCCAAGCTCGCCAATGTGGGCGTGCCGCTGGTGCTGAAGGAAATCGTCGACGCGTTGGACCAGGCCAAGGCACCGCTGGCATTGCCGATCATTCTGCTCATCGGCTACGGTCTGCTGCGCCTCTCCAGTACCCTGTTCGCGGAACTGCGCGACATCGTGTTCGCCAAAGTGGCGCAGCGGTCGATCCGCAAGGCCGCGCTCAAGACCTTCCGTCACTTGCACTCCCTGAGCTTGCGCTTCCACCTGGAGCGGCAAACCGGCGGCGTATCCCGCGATGTCGAACGCGGGACTCGCGGCATCGAGAGCCTGCTGCGCTTTGCCATCTTCAGCATCGTCCCGACGCTTTTTGAGATGGCGTTGGTCGGCGCTATCCTCATCAAGAAATACAACCTCGGGTTCGCCGTGATCACGCTCGGTGCGCTCATCGCCTACATCACGCTGACCGTTGTGATCACCGAATGGCGGACGCATTTCCGCCGCGCCATGAACGAGCTGGACTCCAAGGCCAACACCCGGGCCATCGACAGCCTGCTCAACTACGAAACGGTGAAGTACTTCAACAACGAGGACTTCGAGACCCGACGCTATGACGAGAGCCTGCAGCGCTGGGAGCAGGCTTCCGTCAAGAGTCAGACCTCGCTGGGACTTCTGAACGTCACCCAGGCCCTGCTCATCGCGTCGGCCGTCACCGCTCTGATGGTCCTCGCGGCGGACGGCGTGGTGTCCGGCACCATGAGCGTGGGCGATCTGGTGCTCGTCAATGTGCTCCTCATCCAGCTCTACATCCCGCTGAATTTTCTGGGTGTGATCTACCGAGAGATGAAACAGTCGCTGGCCGACATGGAGAAGATGTTCCGGCTGCTGGCCGAGCACAAGGAGGTGGATGACAGGCCCGGGGCGCGGCCGCTGCTCTTGGGTGGCGCAGCGATCCGTTTGGAGCATGTGGATTTCCACTACGATCCGAACCGGCAGATCCTCTTCGATGTGGGCTTCGAGGTGCCGGCAGGCCACAAGGTCGCGGTGGTGGGCACGAGTGGGGCGGGAAAATCGACCTTGGCGCGGCTCCTGTTCCGCTTCTACGATGTCAGCGGAGGCCGCATCCTCATCGACGGCCAGGACATCCGCGACGTGACCCAGGCGAGCCTCCGATGGGCCATCGGCATCGTTCCGCAGGACACCGTCCTCTTCAACGACACCATCGGGTACAACATCGCCTACGGTCGGCCGGACGCGAGCGCTGAGGAGATCATCGCTGCCGGTAGGTCGGCCCACATCTACGACTTCGTCCAGTCATTGCCCGATAAGTTCGAGGCCATGGTCGGGGAACGGGGACTCAAGCTCTCCGGCGGCGAGAGGCAGCGGGTAGCCATCGCCCGGACCCTGCTCAAAGATCCGGCCATCCTGATCTTTGACGAAGCCACCTCGGCACTCGATTCCCATACCGAGAAGATCATCCAGGCCGAGTTGGAGAGGATCGCGGAAAACCGCACGACCCTGGTCATTGCGCACCGTCTGTCGACCGTCATAGATGCCGACCAGATCCTGGTCATGGAAGCGGGCCGCATTGTCGAACGAGGCAGCCACCGGGAACTGCTGGAGCGGGGCGAAGTGTACGCCCGCATGTGGACGCTCCAGCAGCAGGAGGAGGCCAAGCAGGGAGATTAGATTAGCATCGCCGCTGGATCCCGGGACACAGAAACGCGGCGCCCCGTACGCCGCTGGAGTCCCCGTGCAATGCCGGCACGAGCTTGGTGTCAACTCGATCCGAGAACACCCATTGGCCCCACAGTGCCGGCACCGTGCGATACAGGCGCTCCACCCTGGACACGCCGCCGCCCAGCACAAGCACGTCCGGATCGAGCAGGTTGATCACGTGCGCCAGCGCACGCGCGAGGCGGTCCTCGTAACGGGATAGCGTCACAGCGGCGCGCTCCTCACCGGCCTCGGCGCGCTGCGCGATGGCTTCGCCGGAAAGGCGCTCGGCAGTCACGCGCTCGTGATCGCGCACCAGACCCATGCCAGACAGCCAGGTCTCGATGCAGCCATGGCGTCCGCACCAGCACTCGGCGCCTGGGAGCTCATCCCATTCCGGCCGGGTCCAGGGCAGCGGGTTGTGACCCCACTCGCCGGCGATGGCATTGGGTCCGCGCAGCAGCCGCCCGCCGATGGCGATGCCACCGCCAACACCCGTGCCGAGGATCACGGCGAAGACGTTCGCCGCACCCGCCGCCGCCCCATCCCGTGCCTCCGACACGGCGAGGCAGTCGGCATCGTTGGCGAGATAGACCTCGTGTCCCAGCACGACCTCGAGGTCCTGCTGGAAGCGCCGGCCGTTGAGGCAGGTGGAATTGGAGTTCTTGAGGAGGCCGGTGGACGGCGAGATCGCGCCCGGATGGCCGACACCCACTGGCAGGTTCTGGCCCCCGACGGCCGCCGCTAGGCGGTGCACCATCCCGGCGATCGCCTCCAGCGTCGCCCGGTAATCGCCCTGTGGCGTCGCCACGCGCTCGCGCGCGACGAGGCGCGAGCGCTCGTCCATGACGATGCCTTCGATCTTGGTGCCGCCCACATCGACGCCGATGCGCATCGCTACAGAAGATCCACCCACACGGCCGCGTGATCGGAGGCCGCCTCTATCGCGCTGCCGATCTCCGGAAAATGCGGAAAGGTCCGCGGCGCCCACACGCCGCGCCGCTCCACGCCGACGGCGGACACCGTCGCCCGTAGAAACTCGCTGAAAAGCGAGACCGCCAACGCCATGATGCAAGTACTCTAGCCCAGGTCAGGCTCGCCACAGCGGCGTAGGATCTGCTCACGTGCCGCGTCGCGCAGGGCGACGGCGGCGTCCCAGCCCTCTCCCTCGGGCCAGATCGGCTCCCCCACCGCGACGGTTATCGGATGGCGGCGCGGGAGCCAGCTGTCCCGCGGTAGCACAGAGCGCGCCCCCCGGAGCGCGACCGGCACGACCGGTCGCCGCGCCGAGGCCGCAATCGCGAAGGCGCCCATCCGGAACGGCCGCAGCCCGGCGCCGCGGCGGAACGTGCCCTCTGCAAAGACCATGAGCGAGCCGCCGCCGCGCGCGACCTGCTTCAATCGCTCCGTGTCCTCGGTGCCCGTCTGTGCATCGAAGCGCTCGACGAACTGGGCGCCGAGCCGCGAGAACAGGATCCCCAGCACGGGCATGCGCAGAAACTCGCGCTTGGCGACGAAATGGAGCGGTCCGGGGAGCATCGCGATGAGCACCAGCACATCGAGAAAGCTCGTATGGTTCGCGACGAACACTCGCGGCTCGTTGCGCAACAGCCCCTCGATGCCCTCGGTCTGGACCGGAAGCGCCACAAGGCGCAGCAGCAGGCGGATAAGGCCCCTCGTCGCTCGCCACCGCCATTTCAGCGATGGGGTAGTGAACACAGCGATCCAGTCGACGAGCGCGACCAGCGCGAAAGCGATCCACGCATAGGCTGCGTACAGGTACGCCCCCGTGCCGCGCGCCAGGCGCGTTAGCTGCCCCGGCGTCCCGCTCAAGGCCAGCCTTGCGACCTGCAACCAGGGGGCACCCGCGGTGCGCCCGAGCTTGCCGCGCTGGTAAAGCTCGCGCGTTCCGGCACGGCGGATCTTTCCGCTCGAGGTCTTGAGCACGCTCTGCGGCGCTGCCAACACTATCTCATCAAGGGGGGTTTCGAGCAACTCCACCGCGAGCGTGTTGATGCGCCGGCGCAGCTCTTCGAGGACCGACGGCTCACGCTCGCGGGTCTCGGCAACCACCACCAGCCGCTCGGTCCCCGCGGCCGAATCCACGCCGAAGACCGCGACGCAGCCCTTACGGATCCCAGGCAGGTCCCCGATTGCTTCCTCAAGCTCGTGCGGTAGGATGTTGCGCCCGCCGCGGATGATCGTGTCCTTTACCCGGCCGGTGACGTAGAGGTCCCCGTCGGCGATATAACTGAGATCGCCGCTGTCGAGCCACTCACCGTGGATCAGCCGCGCGGTTTCCTCTGGGTTGCGAAAGTAACCGCGTGTCGCCGATGGACCGCGGAACTGCAGGTGACCCACGCTACGCTCGGGAAGCTCGCGGTCCTCGTGGTCTGCGATGCGCATCTCGTGGCCGGGCAGCACCCGCCCGCAGGCAACGAATTCGAGCGCATGTTCATCATCGGCACGCGCGGGCACGGCACGGCGCCAGTGGATGAGGGGGGCGCGCTCGATTCGGTCCACGATTGGCTTTCTTCCCATCGGCGGAACCGCGAGGCCCACGGTGCATTCGGCGAGCCCGAACACCGGGGCCATGGCTTCTTCGCGGAAGCCATAAGGTGCGAAGCGTTCGGTGAAGCGTCGGAGGGTGTCCGGGCTCACGGGCTCCGCGCCGTTGGCCGCGAGCCGCCAGGAGCCGAGGTCGAGACCCTCGATGTCGCGGTCCTCGATCCTGCGCAGGCACAGCTCGAACGCGAAGTTCGGCGCTGCGGCCGCCGTGCCCCGATGGGTATGAATCGCCCACAGCCAGCGCTCGGGCCGCGCCAGGAAGTCAAGCGGCGACATGAGCACGAGCAACCCGCCGTTGTACAGGCTCCCCAGCCAGGCTCCGATCAGCCCGAGGTCGTGATACAGCGGCAGCCAGCTCACCGACACGTCGTTCGAATCGAAGCGCGCCGCGCGCCCCCACGCCCGCAGGTTCGCAAGGAGATTCGCGTGGGTCAGGACGACGCCCTTCGGGTTCCCCGTACTGCCGGAGGTGTATTGCAGAAACGCGACGTCTTCCGCCTTGACGCGTGGCCTGAGTGCATTCGGCCGTGCCGCTTGCAGCTCGCCGACGGTGACGATCTCGCGCAGCTCGGGCGCATGCCCCTTGAGAAGGCGCGCCGCGAGCGTCGCCTCCCGGACCGTGATGAGGATGGGCGCGAGGGAGCTACGCAGGATCCCCGCCTGCCGTTTGAGGTGGTCCTCAAGCTGCGAGAGGCGCGCAGGCGGATAAAGCGGGACCGGAACGCCGCCCGCGAGCAGGCTGCCGAAGAAGGCGAAAAAGAACTCGAAGCCGCTCGGCAGCATGATCGCCACGGCTTCGCCCGGCGCCAGCCCGTGCTCGGCAAGCCCGGCCGCGACCGCGCTGGCGCCGCGCCACAGCTCTCCGTAGGTGAGCGTCCGGGTCTCGTCGGCGGTCCGGTAGAAGAGGGCATGGCGGCGGTCGGGGTGCGCCTCGACGTGCCAGGAAAGCGCCTCGATGAGGGTGCTCGCGCCTTCGGGCACCGGAAGAACGCCATTGCGGAGCTCGTCGGCCACGACCCTCGGGCGAGCCGGGATCCGGGGACCGGCAGCCAATAACGCCCGCAACAGATCGCGCAGCGTTTCCGCGGCGCCGAGCGTATCTTCCGGGATTTCGACCGAGAACGTGCGCTCGATCCGCGTGAGCAATTCGACGCGCTCCAGGCTGTCGAGCCCCAGGTCCTTGTCGAACGAGCTGTCGAGCGTGGCCTCGATCACGCGAACGCGACCCGGTCGCGTCTCCTCGATGAGCTCGTGGACCAGATCGACCAGTTGGGAAGCCGCCTCGCCGGCATCCGGGGCGTGTGGCCGAGGGCCCGCGTCCATCCCCGTCCTCAAAGCAGATTTTCCTGAGGCTACGCTGCCCTATATCTTCGCGCCGACGCTGCCTAAACCCGGTCTTGCCTGTCTATAGCAACTAGTCGAATCGTGTATGCATCAATAAGCATCACTACCAATAACCAGACCACCAACCAGATAAACGTACCGGCAAAGAGAAATAGTCCAGTAAAAAACAAAACAGAAATCATGAAGAACTGGCGATCGATTTTCCTATTTAAAAACGTCCCACACTTGTCGCACTTTAGGGGTGCCCAGCGACTTATGAGCCACACCCTAAATGGAGATATGTGATTATCGCATTTTGGACATTGCATAAGAACCGCATTCCTTTTGAGTAGAGTTTTACGCACAACTCTACGGAGTGCATGGAAGGATAGGAGCTCATTCTATCTCAAGCAGTTGAGCTTCCTTCCTCCCTTCGGGCCGGAATCGCCCCGGCGGGCCGGTCGGGCATCTGCCCCTACGGGATGATCCCGCAGGCGATGCGTTCCCCGCCCCCACCGTTCTTCTCGGGCGCATCGGAGTAGTCGTCGCCCCGCGCGTGGATCATGAGCGAGCGGCCCTGTAGGTCGGCGAGCTTGAGCCGTGGCGCCAGCGCCTCGCCGAGCGCCTTTCCGGAGCCATCGACGGACAGGAGGGGCAGATCACCAAGGTGGCCCTGACCCATGGGACCCTCGTGGCGCCCGGTCCCCTCCGGATCGTAGTGGGCCCCGGCGGCGAGTCCGGGCTGCACCGCCCCGTCTTTCTCGGCCGGCCCACAACTCGGGTTCTCATGCACGTGCAGGCCATGGGGCCCCGCCGGGAGCCCCTCTAAGCTCGGCTTGATGACGAGCCCCGCCGGGCCGTCGGAGAACACGAGCGTGCCGATGGTCGATCCGACCCCGCTGGCATCGACCCGATGGACCTCGACGCGCAGGTCCTCGGCCGGGGTGGGGGCGCATGCCGCAACTGTCATGGCGATGATCATGAGGCGTAGCTTCACGGTTCGATTCCGAGACGGCGTCGATCCCATACGGCACCCACCCGCGACGGCCCCGTCGCTTCGGTACAAGGCCAAGTGTAGCACGCTGGTTGGGTGGGGGACGGCGTCCTGGCTCTGGGACCCACCCTCCCACGGGCCAAACTCCCAAAGCCGCCCCTTCCACCGGCGGACTCGCGTCCGGCCACCTCATGCCCGCCTTTGCGTCACCCGAAAGCCCCGACAGCCATCCGGAACGCGGCCCGGGTCTGCCCAAACGCCCTCTTCCCGCCCCCGCGTGAACCGCCCGATCACAGGCCGGCCCGTCCGACTCAACAGTATCTCTTGCACAACCGCCTTGAAACGCTTATGCTCAACAAACTGCTATTGGCAACCGCATTGAATTTCTTGCCTTTTATCTCTCCAGTGGTAATCTAAAGGGACCCCTTATAGAATCTATCGCTTGGTTCTCAAAAACAAGCTTGCGTAAGTAAGCCCAACGTGCTAGCCTCCCAATCACTTAAAGTGTCCTCTAGAACGGGCGTTTGATGACCCCCTTTCCTGGAAGCGTTTCCAATCGCCTGGCTTCACCCCCCTTTGAGGTCAAAATCGAAATCCTGGGTCGATCGAGGCCGATATTCTTCCCCCAACTGACTGAGGCAGCCCCCGCAAGTGAGGAAAATGAGACCTGCCTAGAGACTTACTAGAAAGGAGATAACCATGTACAGACAGAGTCACAGTGACAGGCGTTATCAGGTCAGACGATCGGATACCCATGATCCTGTTGAACGCTGGGAGTTACAGCGTGTGGTGGTGCGGGATAAGAGCTCGTTCAACTTCGCTCCCCTGGTCTATCCCACGCATAAGGAGGCACTGGAGGCGGGTGATAGATGGGTGCGTGCTGGAAATTAGGAGCGCCTGATAGGGTAAACGACACACACTTGAGGTCGTGATCCAAAAGGAGTCGATCTATGAGCGTCAAATATCTGCTGCTTACGCGTGACCGCGTGGTGGGGTGGACTCACCAACAGCGAGGTTCGGCAGGGATCCATGTTGAATATGGTCTAAGGGATGGGCAGGGCGTGTTACATACCTCAGGTATCGCCCGGTTAGAGCGGGTGAACCGCTACGCCAAAGCCCACGTCGAAGAGCTTAAGTACTGGGATTCCTAAGGCGCCGCGCGCGCGGAGTGCCGCCGGCCGCCGAGCCCCGCGAGGTCCGCCTCCAACCTTTCACCAAGACGATGGCTACACCAAGGGCGCCCTCGTAGCCTATCACGACGCCCTAGCGCCGATCATGCCGCCCTCCCTGCGCCACCGCCCCGCGCTCGCTGGGTTGGCGACCTTGAGCGCCGCGATCCAGCACGACCCTGTCTATCTAGTAACGCCAACATGAGAGTACACGGTTGGATGTTGCTCCTCCTGGCAGCGTCCGTTTCTTTTTTCGTCGCCATTCTCCATGTCGTAATCGTCCTTGTTGGTCCCTCGGCATACACCTTCTTCGGAGGAGAGCGGCTTGCCAGGCTTGCTCTCTCCGGATCCTTTTCTCCGGCTCTTCAGACACTTTCTCTGGCTGCTATCCACGCGCTGTTTGGCCTCTATGGTCTCTCCGGAGCGGGTGTGATCCGTCGATTGCCCCTTCTTACCGTCGGGCTATTTGCCATCGGCGGCATGTATGCGTTCCGCGGCCTCTCCGCGATACAGCAGGGTCTTCAGATTCTCCAAGACCCCGATTCTCTCCCATTTCGGGTGCTCTTCTACTCGCTCGTGTTTTTCGCCACCGGTTGCGCATATATCGCAGGTACGGTCAAGCGGTGGGGCTGGCTTCGGGGGAAAGGGGAGATGGAAGCTTGATCGCCTCTCTTGATCGCCTCTGGCTTGCTAGCCACATACTTTCTGTACTTTCTGCTCTGCTCCATCAGGGTCTCGGCACAGATCAGGCACAGGTACTTCATCGCGTTCTCCTTAACCGTGGTGAAACGTTTGTGGACACCCTATAGTCGTATGCGGAGCCCCGATTCGACAACGGGCCTACCCGCCGCGACAGGCGTCGGGAGACGCGGCGTGATCTATTCGTGCCGCAACGTCTCTGCCGGCTGGGAGCGCGCGGCGCGCCACGACGGATACAGGGTCGCCAGGATCGACAGCGCGAAGGCGGTGAGCCCGGTCCCCAGGATGTCGGACCAGCGCACCTCCGAAGGCAGCTCGCTCAGGTAATAAATGTCCGGCGGGAACAGCTTGGTCTGCAGCATCGCCTCGAGGGTGGGCGCGATGGTCGTGATGTGAGAGGCGAGCCACGCCCCTGAGAGCACCCCGAGGAGGGTCCCGACGAGGCCGATGACCGTACCCTGGACCATGAAGATCGCCATCACCCCGCCGGGCGTGAATCCCAGGGTCTTCAGGATGGCGATGTCGGCCTCCTTGTCCTTGACCACCATGAACAGCATCGAGACGATGTTGAAGGCGGCCACCGCGATGATCAGGGTGAGGATCACCGACATCATAGTCTTCTGGGACGCGAGCGCCCGGAAGAAATTGACATGCTGCTGGGTCCAGTCCGTGGCCCGGTAGCCCGCCGGTAGGGCCCGCAGCACCTCTTGGGAGATTCTGGGCGCGGCTATCACGTCGGCGATCTTGAGCCTCAAGCCGAAACGACCGCCGGTCGACCCGAAGGCATCCAATGCATCCTCGAGATGGACGAGGGCGATCTTGGCGTCGTACTCGTGCATGTCCATCCTGAAGATGCCGGCCACCGTGAGCTGCAAAAACGCCGGCAGTATCCCGTCGCGCCGCTCGGGACGGGCGTGCGGGACGACCACCGTGAGCCTGTCGCCGAGACCGGCGCCGAGGGCCTCGGCCAGTGCGTAGCCCAGGATGATGCCGTCCTTGCCGGGGACGAGGTCCGAGAGCCGGCCCTGCTGCATGCGTTCGGCCAGGATCGAGACCTTGGGCTCTTCCTCGGGCAGGATGCCGTCGATCAACGCGCCTTGCACCTTCCCCGAGCGGACCAGCATCGCCTCCAGCCACAGGAAGGGGGCGACCCCGGCGATCTCCGGTTGCTTCCCGAGCGCCTGAGCCGTCGACCGCCAATCCCGCGCCGGCCCGCCATAGATCGAGACGTGCGCGGTCATGCCGAGGATGCGATCGCGCAGCGTGCGCTCGAACCCGCTCCAGATGGACAAGGCCGTGATCAGCACCATGACCCCGAGCGCCAGCCCGAAAACCGAGGTCAGGGAGATGAAAGACACGAAGTGGTTGCGCCGCTTGGCGCGGGTGTAGTGCAGACCGATGTAGAGGGGGAGCGGACGGAACATGGGTAACGCGAAGGATATCGGATCCGGGGCCGTGCGGCTGCCTCGTCGCCGGCGTCACCCTGGAACGACAGGACAGCCTGATCGTGCGGGCGTTCAGACCCGCGGCGCCCCGACAGCCCTATTGCCCGCGGCAGGGCACGATCGCTGTGCCGGCTGATCAGCGGATGACGGTGATTCAGTTGGATGCCGGTCCGCCGATAGTTCCGCCTGGCTTTTACGACGTTTGATCTAAGACGGGGGGTAAAGAGGCCATGAATCACGAAGCGAGCTTCGCGGGTATACGGGTCCTGATCGCCGACGACAGCAACACCATTCGTCGTAGCGCCGATGTCTTTCTACGCAAAGCGGGGTGCGAGGTGATGTTCGGAGAAGACGGGTTCGATGCGCTCTCGAAGATCCCCGGCTTCAAACCGGACCTCATCTTCGTGGATATCATGATGCCGAAGCTGGACGGCTACCAGCTGTGTGCCGTGGTCAAGCAGAACCCACGGTTTCAGGATACCCCGGTGGTCATGTTGACGAGCAAGGACAACCTGTTCGATCGCGCTCGCGCCAGACTGCTCGGGGCCAACGATTATCTGACGAAACCCTTTACCCGCGAGAGCCTGCTCGGCGCCGTGTCCGTGCATGTGCGCGGGACCTCTTCCCAGGTTTGACAGGAGACCTCCTATGACCATCAAAAAGATCCTCGTGGTCGACGATTCGCCGACCGAGCGAGCCGCGCTCTCCGAGATCCTCGCCAGGAATAATTTTGCGGTCACGATGGCCGAGAACGGTGAAGAGGCCATTATCAAAGCCAAGGAGGGCAAACCGGATCTGATCTTGATGGACGTCGTGATGCCGGGTTTGAACGGCTTCCAGGCAACCCGCACGCTCTCCGGAGACGCAGCCACCAAACACATCCCGATCATCATCTGTACCACCAAGGGGCTGGAGACCGACAAGGTCTGGGGCCTGCGCCAGGGAGCCAAGGACTACGTCGTCAAGCCGGTCAAGCCCAACGAGCTGATCGCGAAGATCAACGCGCTGTCCTGAGCCGATGAAAAACAGGACTCGCCTGTTGGCGTACCAGCAGGAGCTGGCGGAGCGTCTGCGGGCCAGCGCTTCGGCACCGATCGCGACCTCCCTGCTCGGCGTCCAGGCTGGGGACGAGAGCTGGTTGATAGATCTCCGCCATGCCGGAGAGATCCTGTCTCCGCCACAGCTCGTTCCGACCCCGTTGACCCGACCGTGGTTGCTCGGGATGGCGAATGTTCGAAGCGCGTTCTTCGGGATCGTGGACTTTGCGCGTTTCTGCGGCCATGAGCCGACCCCCATCACCGCGGACAGTCGGGTCGTTTTGGGCGGTTTGAAGCTCGGCCTGCCCTTCGGTCTCCTGGTCTCCCGCATCCTGGGTCTCAAGCGCCCCGAGCAGCTCGAGCGGCGATCCGGCCAGGTGGACGGTGTCCCGTGGATCGTGGCGGAATATCGCGATGGCGCCGGTCAGCCTTGGAAAAGGCTCGATATGCCGGGGCTGGCGCTGGACACGGAGTTTCGGCACGCCGCGCTGTAAATAACTGCAGGCACCCATCGACCCCGATCAGATCCCTTAACCCACCTATGAGTAGTCGAGAAACGGTATGGCAACTCCAGCAATAGCCCTAGATCTCGCGGCGGGACCGAGACCCGCATTTACCGGCAACAAGATCACCGAGCCTCACTGGCTGATCGGGAGGGGCAACCTGGCACAGGCGTTCTGGATCGCGGGGGCCCTGTTCGTCCTGCCGATCGCCCTGATGCTCTACGTGGTCATCACCGATCTGAGCGCTCAGATACAGTTCGCGGACAAAGAACGGCTGGGTGCGGAATACATCGCCCCATTGCTTCATTTCCAGCGAGCAGTGATCGATTACCGGACCGGTATCGGCTCTCCCCGGGCGGTGGATGGCACTACCCAGGCGACCGAGGCGGACCTCGCCGCCGCGGTCGAGCGCGCGGCGCACGAGGTCGCGGCCATCGACCGTCTCAATGGCAGCGCCCTGCGCGCCGCGGACCAATGGGAGATCGCCAATCGGGACTGGACCCGGATCAAATCGGGGATGCAGGACGCCACACGCGAGGAGCGCCTCGCCGCCACCGATACCCTGCTCATCCGGCTGAGGAAATCCATCCAAGACGTCGCGGACAGTTCCAACCTGACCTTGGACCCGGAAATCCATACCTATTACCTGATGGACACGTTGAGCCAGAAGATCCCGCAGGCCCTCCAGTTCCTGGGCGATGGGCGTGATGCCGGGATCGCCTCGGGCGACTCGGCTGCGCTGGCCGACATAGTGCGGTTTCGCTCGGCCATGGTCAGTGCCGCGGTGGCCAGCGACCAGATCAGGGGCAGCGTGAAGCGCGCGGTGGAGTTTTATGTGCCCCTTGACGGGAGCGTCGGACCCGCAGCCCAGAAGGCCCAGGACGCGATCGCACGGGTCGTTCGGTTCGCCGAGACCGGTGTCCCTGAGGTGGAGAAACCCGAGCCCGATCCCGCCGTCATCGACACGACGACGCCATCGTCCGACCCAGCCTCCGCGGGGGACGTCTCGGCGTCACCCGAACCACCGTCCCAGCCATCGGCGGCACTCGAACCCCCAGGGTCTCCCCCTTTCGCCGCGGCGCTTCACGATCCCGTGGATCCGGTCTCAGCGCCCCTACCGGCAGTGGCCGCCGGCCCGACACCATCCGGCACACCCTTCGAGATCCGCGATGTCTCCGCGTGGCGAGAGGCGACCGGTCGTGCGGTGGAGGCTTTGGCTGCGACCGCCGACGAGAGTGCGGCAGCCCTGCAGAGCCTGCTCAAGGCGCGCGTCACCGACTTCAAGGTGACGCTCTGGATGCGCGTCGTATTCACGGTCGGGTTCTGCCTGGTTGCGCTGGTCACGCTGCGCATCCTGAGCGGGAATCAGGTCCGAGTGGCGGGGGAGCGAAACGAGGAGGCTGCCCGGATCGCCGCCGAGAATCAGAGCAACCAGCAGTCGATCCTGCGTCTCATGGACGAGCTCGCCGAGATCTCGGAAGGCAACCTCGCCGCCCGGACCACGGTCACGCCGGAGATCACCGGGGCGATCGCCGACTCGATCAACGCCACCGTCACCGAGCTGTACGGGGTGGTGACCGGTATCGATACCGCCGCCAGGCAGGTGACCGGTGCCACCGATGAGGCACGCGACGTGGCTTCGGGCCTGGCCTCGTCCGCGCGCGCGCAGTCCACTCGGATCAAGGACGCCGCCACGGCCGTTCAGCTCATGACCCGGTCGATCACCGAGGTGTCCGAGACCGCCACGCGCTCGGCCGATGTGGCAAAGCATGCGCTCAACGCCGCTGAAACGGGCGCCCAGGCCGTCCACTCTTCGATCACCAATATGGAGAGCATACGCGCCCAGATCCAGGAAACCTCGAAGCGCATCAAACGCCTCGGCGAAAGCTCCCAGGAGATCGGTGAGATCGTGGATCTCATCTCGGATATCACAGAGCAGACCAATGTGTTGGCCCTGAATGCTGCGATCCAGGCCGCCACTGCCGGTGAAGCCGGACGCGGGTTTACCGTGGTAGCGGAAGAGGTGCAGCGGCTGGCGGAACGTTCCGCCACGGCAACGAACGAGATCTCCGCCCTGGTCAAGGCCATTCAGTCGGATACTCAGGATGCGGCGGCGGCCATGGAGCAGAGCACCCAGCGGGTGGTCGAGGGAACCAGGCTCTCCGACTCCGCGGGCTCGGCGCTCATCGACATCGAACGTGTGTCCAAGGACCTCGCGGGCCTGGTCCAATCCATTTTTGTGTCGACCCAGATGCAGACCGAGATCGCCCAGGGGGTGTCCGCCAACATGGGTGGGATCCTGGACATTACCGAAAAGACCACGAACGGCGCCGGGTATATCGCCAGCGCGATGAATCAGCTCACGGAGACCGCCGGCCATTTGAAACGCTCGGTCGCCCGCTTCAGGCTATAGCTCCAAAACGGTGTGAAGACCGATGATAAATGCGCTTTCGTCTCGCGATGATCCGCTGCGATCCCTCAAGACCGCCGTCGTGTCCGATCTGGCGGCCGCCCGCCACGCGATCGACGAGTACGAGATGGCCAGGGCAGGGGAGGGTTTGCGCCGCCTCGCCGGGATCCTCGACATGGCGATGTTGCCGATGGCGCAGCGGTTCTGCGACGAGATCGCCGAGCTGACCCTGGCTGCTGCCGCCGGCGCCGCGGGGGATCCCCAGGCGGCGCGGCGGCTCGCAGAGCGCGCGATCCGCGCGCTGCGTGATTACCTGGACGGTATCTCCGACGGCGCCGGCACGAATCCCTTGCGGTTCCTGCCGCTCTTGGGCGAGATGGCCCAGGCGCGCGGCGTGCCCCCGGTGAGCGCGCACGATCTGTGTTCTTTTGATATACCGGTGGATCTTGCGGACCCGCTGGGTCGCGAAGCGGATTTGTTAAACCTGGGCCAGGAAGATCTCATGGTTCGGCTCAAGCGTGAGCATGAGACGTATCAGCGCGGCCTCTTACGGTGGTTCCAAGGGGATGCCGGAGGTCTCGCCGCCATGCGCGGGGCCCTCGGTGGAATCCTGCGTGCCCAGCCGGCCTCCCGGCGGGCGCTTTGGTGGGTCGCGAGCGCGCTCGTCGAAGGTCTTCAGATGGCCCATACCGACACCGGCCCCGAGATCAAGAAGCTGTGCGCGCGCATCGAGCAGGAGCTACGCCGGTTGCGGAGCGGCGCGGCCGAAAGTGGCTCCCCGCTACTCTGCGATGTGCTCTACACGATCGCCACGACCTGCCCGGACGGACCGCGTGCGCGCGAGGTCTCGGCATGGTACGGCCTCGACAAGGTCTTCCCGGACGCATCCGGCCGCGAGATGGAGGTGAGCGCCGAGGGGCGCTCGGGGCATGAAGCCGCGCGGGAATCCCTCCATGCCGCCCGCGACGCGCTCGAACGCTTTCATCACGGTACGGATGGCGCACTCGATGAGTGCATCGGCCATGTCTCGGAAGCGAAGCGCAAATTACAGCCCATTTCCCGCGGCGCACTGACGGATCTCCTCGATGCTATTGCCAATCGCGCCGGTTCGCGCGCGTCGGACCAAACCGGCCGCCGGGCGCTGGACCTGGCAGAGGCCTTAATCATTGCGGACGACGCCTTCCGGCGGCCTGTGCTTTCGGACACCGTGACCCAGTCCGTGACGGACTATGCGAATGAGTTGTCCTCTCTCGGCACCGCTTCGAGAACGCATGCCATCGGGATGGCCGATGCCTTGCGGATGACCGATGCCGCGGCCCCGGTGGCGACGGAGATCCTGAAGCGCCTGAGACAGGCGCAGCGCCTCCTTGGTGACTTGTCGCAGGAAACGGTAAGGCTCAGCGAGATCGATGGCCTCGGCGACTCGATCTCCCAATGCGTCTCCGTATTCGACATGCTCGGCGCCGTACGGGCCGGGATGCTGTGTGCTCTTTGTGCCGCCCGAATCACCGAGGTGAAGGCAGCCGATTGGGCAGCGAGCGAAGAGACCATGACCGTGATTGCAGAGGGGATCAGCGGACTCGATCTCTACTGCACGGGCCTCGAGCAGGGCCTTGCCGATCCCGAACGGCCGTTGCTGGCGGTCTTCGAACATCTGGGTCTCGCGGATCCCGGCACACCGCCGGCAGGACCGCAGGACCTGGTGGAAGGCTCGGCCTTTGTCGACTGCGGCGATCCGGGACCTTCCGAAAACCCTTCCGAGGTGGATGCCGAGCTTCTTTCCATCTTTGTGGAAGAAGCGCTGGAGGTGCTGCGGAACATGGAGCGCCCGCTCACCGCGGTACGCGATGACCTTTCCGATGCGGAGGTCCTTGCCGAGCTGCGGCGGGGTTTCCATACGCTCAAGGGCAGCAGCCGCATGGTGCATCTCCACGACCTGGGCCACGTGGCCCATGCACTCGAAGTCACGCTCGAGTTTGCGCTGGACAAGGATCGACCGGCGACCGGCGGGCTCGTGACCTTGATCGAATTGGCACACAGGCGATTCGGCGAGTGGATCAATGCGCTGGGGCGCGGCGGTCGGGCCGACATAGACCAGGATGAGCTGATGGGCTTGGCAAGCCGCGTCAGGAACGGGGAGGAGACATCTATCCTGACACAGGGGGCATGTGCCATGGCCGCTACCGGGCACGCTGCCGCGGTCGCGGACGTGGCGCTGCCCGAATCGGCGACGTTGGAAGCGACCGGTGAGGTGGTGATTGGGGACGCCGTCATGTCCGTCGCGTTGTTTGAGAGCTTTGCCGGCGAGGCCCTCGTTCACCACCAAACCCTGAAACTCGAGTCTGAACACCTGAGCTCGCATGACCTGATCGAGATCCGACCGGAGTTCTTGCGCGCAAGCCACACCCTCGCCGGTATCTCACGGACCGCGGGCCTCTCGCACATCGGCGATCTCGCTGGCGCGTTGGAACAATGGCTTCAAGCGCTGGCGCAGGACCCGCATCCGCTGACAACCGGTGGCCGCGACGTCATGCGGGATGCGATCGCGACCCTGGGCGGGATGATCGATGCGGCCCGGCGACGGCAATGTCCCGAACCCAACGAGCTTTCAGACAGCGCCGTGTTGATGGCGCGCATCGATTCCCTGTGCGCCGTGGTCGCCGATGCCTCCGAATGGCTCACCATCGAACAACCGTCCGGCCCCGGATCCCTTGGAGTGCACGGGGAGCCTGCCATTGTCGTCGGCCACGAACCGCCACCGGCCCCGGTGCAAGCCCCCGAGCATGCACCCGAGCACCACAGCCGGCTCCGCTTGCTTATCGACTCCGCCCAGGAGCTACTGTCCGACTGGTCTACGCGGCAGATGCCGATCGCCGAACCGCCGCCGCTCGTTGCTACCGACGAGGCGTCACACCCCATCACGGAGATCGCCGTACCGGATATTGTCGCTGCCGATCCGGCAGCGGTGGTGCCCGAACCAATCGCATCGGTCTCCGAACCGGCGGCGGAGGGGCTCGACACCGAGATCCTGGCGTTCTTCGTCGAGGAGGCCTCCGAGCTCCTGTCCGCCATCGGGAGCGGGCTGCGCGCCTGGCGGGCCGATCCGAGCGACAACGGCGCGTCTCAGCAGTTGCTGCGCGTCCTGCACAACTTCAAGGGCAGCGCACATACCGTCGGCGCGGTACATCTGAGCCGGCTGGCCCACGACATGGAAGACCGCGTGGAAGCCCTGGTGGACCACGGCGATGTACCGGCCGTGATCTTCGATGCCCTCGATGAGCGGTTCGACCATTTGGCCCTGGCCACCGAAGCGCTCCAGAAAGGGCAGCCCGCGCCGTCGCAACCGCGGTCTGACGCGGCGGATTCAGGAGCCCAGACCCTCGCGCCGGATCTGCTATCCTCCGATCACACTTCGGATCTATTGGTTCAAACGCTCGAGCTAAGGCCCTTGTCGAGCCGCCCGGCCCAGCGGCCCGACGCGACACCCGTCCCAGGCGGTAGCGGCGTGAGCGATCACCAGACGCTTCTTCGGATCCGCGCGGAGGTCGCCGACCGATTGGTGAATCAGGCGGGAGAGGTCAGCATCGCGCGTTCCCGGATCGAGACTGAGATGGAAGCCTTCGAGCGCGGTCTGTCGGACCTCGCGGTCACGACCGGTCGGGTGCGCGAACAGTTGCACGAGATCGCCATCCAGGCGGAGAGCCAACTCCAGTCGCGTCTGTCGCGGGTCAAGTCGGACGACGCGGATTTCGACCCCTTGGAGTTCGATCGCTACACGCGCCTGCAGGAGCTGACTCGCATGATCGCCGAGGGCGTAAGCGACGTCGCCACGATCCAGCAGGGTTTGGCCCGGACACTGGAGCACACCACCGCATCGCTGGCCGAACAGCGACGGATCGACCGCGAGCACCACCGCGATCTGATGCGGTTGCGCGCCGCACCGTTCACTACCATCGCAGAGCGACTGTACCGTGCAGTACGCCAAGCAGCGCGGGAATCGGGTAAAAAAATAGAGCTTACGATCCGGGGCGGGCATGTGGAGATCAACCGTACGGTGCTCGAGCGGATGATTGCGTCTTTAGAGCATGTGCTCCGAAATGCCGTGGTGCACGGCATCGAGCCGATCGAAGAAAGGCGGCGCGCCGGCAAGCCGGAGGTGGGTATGGTGACCGTGGCCTTGAGACCGGAAGCCACCGAGGTCCGCCTCACGGTCAGCGATGACGGGGGTGGCCTCGACGTCGCGCGCATCCGGGACAAGGCGCTCGCCCGCGGGCTCATCACGCCCGAGCAACCGCTCCTCGACGAGGAGCTGATGCAACTCATCTTCTCGCACGGGCTCTCGACCGCCGAGGAGGTCACGGGACTGTCCGGACGCGGGGTGGGAATGGACATCGTCATGAGCGAGCTCGGCGCAATAGGCGGGCGCGTCAAGGTGACTTCGAAGCGTGGCAAAGGGGCGTATTTTTCCTTCTTCTTGCCGGTCACGCTCGGGATCACCCAGGCCTTGCTGGTGCGTGCCGGTACCGAGGTCTTCCCGATCCCGGCGGTGCTGGTCGGACAGGTGCTGGCCGGCCGTTCGGCCCATGACCAGGCCGGTGGGCTGCGGGAGTCGATAGAGCACCTGGGTCGCCGGTATAAAGTCCGTTATCTGCCGGTACTCCTGGGCAAGCTTGATGCGACAGCGGCGGGGACGCGCGCGAGCAGAGTGCTCTTGCTGAGAGCCGGAGAAGAACGCGTCGCCGTGTTGGTGGACGAGGTCCTCGGCAACCGGGAGATCATGGTCAAGGATGTCGGAGCGCAGATCGGGTCGGTGCAAGGGATCCTCGGGGCCACGGTGCTCGGTGACGGCCGCGGGGTCTTAATTATTAATCCCATAGAATTCGTTCGACGCGGCGAGATCCGTGCGATTCCCGAAGCCGGTACAGCGAACGGAGCGGAAGCGGTCGCAACGCCGCTGGTTCTCGTCGTGGACGATTCGCTGACGGTACGTAAGTTCACCACCCGCCTCCTGGCCCGTGAGGGTTTCCGGGTGGCGACGGCCCGGGACGGCATCGATGCCCTCGAGCAGATCAGGGTCGCCCTGCCGGACGCGATCCTCCTGGACATCGAGATGCCGCGCATGGATGGCTTCGAGCTGACCCGCGTGCTCCACTCGGACCCTCGTACGGCCAGCATCCCGATCATCATGATCACCTCGCGCACCGCCGAGAAGCACCGCCAGTACGCCATGGATCTAGGCGTGCGCGTCTATCTCGGCAAGCCGTATTCGGAGCGCGATCTCGTGACGCACATCGCACACTGCACGGAGCGGCGAGCGGCCTGAGTCGCCGGGGCGCACGGGCAACACGGGCACTGACGTTACGCCCAGGGCGCTGGCCACGGTGTGACAGTCTTTAACCCGCGTTACTTAACCTACTCAGCCGCACTCAGCCGTGCTGCCTGGCGTGCCAAGAACAATCCCACCACCGCGCGGCCGAGGCCCAGCATCAGGAGCCACAACTTCGTCTCGAACTCACGGATCCGCGGGTCGTTAGAGTATTGCGCCCGTGGCTAGCTAGAGAAAGAGGCGAGAACCCTCAGAGTATGGGATGGCAACTGCTGCCAGCAACCCATAACGCAGGAGGTATTCTCGCCATGAAGAAGCGTAGCTATCGTGCTCAGAAAGTCAACGAGGTTCGGTGGGAA
>JBQTJM010000447.1:0-1654 GCA_052387115.1 Gammaproteobacteria bacterium
CGAGGAAAAGGGTACGGCCGAGAGCGCCGGGGAGGAGATCGATCAAGCGGTGGAAAAAGCCAAGGAGGCCGTCGATCCGCAAGGTCCGGCCGAGCGCGCCGGCGAAAAGATCGATGAGGCGGTCGAAAGGGCCAAGGAGTAGAACGGCCGATAGTGGCTTAGTTCTCCTACAGGCGGCGCGTGCGCCGTTGCTCTCCAAGGCAAGAGGATTTTTTATTCGAAAGCCGCAGCGGCTTGGCGGTAGGGCGGCCTCGATCGTGTCCACTGGCCGTCGAGGTCGCCCACACGGCAGGAATAACCATGTTCCGTGTGGACACCGCCCGAGACGAAAAGGATGTCGTCATGCGAACCCAGCGCAGGTATCCCGACTTCCTGGTCAATCTCGGCCAGGTCGCCCACCGTTGGGGAGCGCGAGCCCGCGCACGAGCCCGACGCGCTTGAGCACGGGGCAGGTGATGACCGTGCTCAGAACGGCCATGAGGACCAGCATCGTGAAGACGGACCTCGGGATCACGCCGAGGTCGAGACCGACGTTGAGCACCACTAGCTCCATGAGCCCGCGGGTGTTCATGAGGAAGCCCATGGCCACGGCCTCGGCTTCTACGAGACCGGCTCGCCGTGCCGCCCACCAGCAGCCTGCGAGCTTGCTGGCCATGGCGGCCAGGACGAAGACGGCGCACCAGGACCACAACCCGCCCGTGTGCAGATCGGTGACGCCTAGCCGCATGCCAGTGTAGGTAAAAAAGAGCGGCAGGAAGAACACCTCGACGAAGCCCCCGACCTGCCTCCGCCACGCGGCCACGAAGCGCCCGTGATCGTGCAGCAAGACGCCGGCGATAAAGCCGCCGAAGACCGCGTAGATCCCCAGATACTCGGTCACGGCCCCGGCAGAGAGCGCCGCGAGCAGGACGACCGCCATGAGGTCGCCGGGCAGGAGGCCGCGCCCATCGAGACGCACCCGCCCAATGGCCCGATACAGGGTCGGGCGCACCAGCCACCAGGCCATCGCGATGAACGCACCGACCAGTGCGATGCGCAGGCCGAGCTGCGGCGCCGAGAAACGCGCCAGGGTGAGGGCCGTGACCGCGCCGAGCAGGAGCCAACCGACCAAGTCGGTGATCGCGGCGGCGGCGATGGCGATCACCCCGATCCGGGTGGGGTGGAGACCGAGCTCGATCAGGATCCGACCGAGCACGGGGAGCGCGGTGATAGCGAAGGCCGTGGCCACGAACAGCGCGTAGGCCAGGCGATCGGCCTCCCTGGCCAAGGGCTCCCAGGATAGCAGCCCGAGGCCGAGGCCGGTCACGAAGGGCACGATCACGCCGGCGGTCGCGATGAGGAGGGTCGCCCGGCGGTTGTGCCTATCCCGGAGATGGGAGAAGTCGAACTCGATACCGATCTGGAACACCACCAGCACCAGCCCGAGCCCCGCGATGAGCCCGAGTGTCGGCGACGAAGCCATGCCCACGAGCGGTTCCGGCAGCGGGATGAGGCGACTCGTGAGGACCGCGCCGATCCCGATGCCGGAGACGATCTCCCCCACGGCGCGCGGCTGCCCGAAATGCCGCGCCGCGCGACCGCCGAGGCGCGCCGAGGCGATGATCACGATCACCTGTAACAAGAGATCCAGCAGGGGACGATGCGTGAGTCCGGG
>JBQTJM010000448.1:0-23402 GCA_052387115.1 Gammaproteobacteria bacterium
CTGCGCTCGGGATCTCGCGTTCCGGCGGTGCTCGGAATCCTCATGTATTTCAACATACACTGCGGTTCCTGCGCTCCGGCGGAACGCGACCTCCCTTCGCTCGCGACGATTTTTTCACAAGCTCTGAGTCCGGTAACGCAGCGGCCGCGCGTAGTGGCCGTGGATACACTCGCATGTCCTCGCGCGCCCACACGCGCCGCCAGGCTGGCGGCGATCAGAAACAGCACCGCTTCCCCCGTAAACACCGTCGCATACGCCGCGGCCGGCGAAGCGAGGAGTGCGCGCGCAACATCGATGGCCGCGGTGCCCATGAAACCACCCAGCCCGAAGGCAATGGCTTGCGCGGCTCCCCACACGCCCATGCGCACGCCTTCGCGTTTCTGTGTCCCTGAGGCGACCAGCCCCATCATCGAACCGATGGCGGCCACGGCGTAGGCGCCGTTGGCAACGCCGAGGCAGAACACCGAGGTCCGCAGCGGCCAGGCCGGGCCCACCCATCCCGCCATCGCCAGACTGAACAGCGACAACGCCGAGGCGATGCAGCCGCCGATCGTCCACGCCTTCAGCGAGCTCGACCGCGAGCGGGCCCGAGCGCTGCCCGCGATCGCCACCAGCAGCATCCCGCAGAGCACACCGCCCTGGTGAACACCCGAGAGCTTGGTGGATTGCCCGAGGGTAAAGCCGAACACCGTGCCAGCGAACGGCTCGAGGATCAGATCCTGGGCGCTGTAGGCAAGCATGGAGACGAAGATGAATACCGCGAAGCTCCGTGCCTGCGGTTCTTCCCATACCTGCCGCAGCGCCGCACGGAAGGCCGTTTTGTGTGCCGCCGGTATGCGCGGCAGGGACGATTCGACCAGCACGGGGCCTTCGACGTTCCAGACAGCCAGCAGGGTAACAACGAATGCGATCACTGCCACCGTCGTGGCGACTGCAACCAGGCGGCCTGGCGAAAATGGATCGAGGAAGTGTCCGGCGATCGAGGTGGTGACGATGAACCCGGCAATCATCATCAGCCAGACTGTTGTTGCCGCCGCGGCCCGGCGGCGCTCGTCGACCCGCTTTGCCAGCAGCACGAGCAGGGTGGTACCGGTTGCGCCCACGCCCAGTCCTATCAATAGGAACGCTGCGATCGCAAGCACGACACCGGCGGCCAGATGGGTCGTCATCCACGCCGTGGCCACGGCGGCCGCGATGCCGCCTGTTGCCAGGATCGCCATGCCACCGACGATCCAGGGCGTGCGGCGGCCACCCACATCGGAGCCGTAACCCATTCGTGGTCGCAGCACCTGTAGGGCGTAATGCAGGGCGACCAGCGCGCCCGGGAGCATCGCCGGGAGCGCCAGCTCCACGACCATGATACGATTCAAGATCGACGTGGTCAGCACGACGATCGCACCGAGGGCCGTCTGCACCAGCCCCAGCCGCACGATCCCGATCCAACCCAGCGAATCGCCGCTCATAGTGGCGCGGGAATGCCGGAGCGCAGTGCGAAGGCGCTTACGAGCATGCCGAGGATCGTAACGCCCGTGGCGTTGTACCAGGGAGCCAGGGCGCGCGGATCCTGCAACAGTCGTCGCATCAGCACCATCTGAATGGCGAGCAGCAGTGCGACGGTGGCGGCATGCGCAGGCTGACCCCATATGAACAGGATCGTCACGACAACGATCTGCGGGAAAGCCATCGCGATGCAGGCCAGCCGCGCGGCGCTCTCTTCTCCGAGTTGGGCGGGCAGCGAACGGATGCCCATGCGGCGATCGCCTTCGACCGATTTGAAGTCGTTGAGGGTCATGATCCCGTGTGCCCCCGCCGCATAGAGCATGGCCACCACGAGGATGCGGCTATCGGGAGCAGCGCCTCCCATCATGACCGCGGCGCCGGTGATCCACGGCAGACCTTCATAGCACACGGCGACCGCCGTGTTTCCCCACCAGCCGTTCTGCTTGAGCCGAAAAGGCGGCGCGCTGTAGGCCCATGCCAGGGCCAGGCCGACAACGGCCGCACCGAATCCCCACTGGCCGAGCATCATTGCCACGATGAGCGACAGAGCGGTCCAGAGGCACGCCACGTACAAACCCCACCTGCCCGGCATGCGCCCGGACGGAATCGGACGGTTGGGTTCGTTGATCGCATCCACGTGCCGGTCAAACCAGTCATTGACCGCTTGGCTGGTTCCGCACACGAACGGTCCCGCGATCAGCAGACCGGCCACGACGAGCGGCCAGCGTCCGTCGAGAGGCCGGCCTGAAGAAACCACACCGCAACCGAAGGCCCACATCGGTGGGAACCAGGTGATCGGCTTGAGCAGCTCGAGCACCGTCTTCAGGGCCGGAGCCGGATATTTTATTTCTGTGTTAGCGATGCTCACAGAGTGGAGCTCCACGTGGGTGTCGGAAATCGGTGATGGGGAAGATTTCTGCTCTCTACTTTTCGGTCTCGGTGGTGAGATCACCCAGACCGTGCCGCCGCAGTTTCACGTACAGGCTCTGTCGGCTCAGTCCCAGCATCTCGGCAGCGGAGGCGCGGTTGTCACCGGTCAGCTCGAGTGCCGCCTCGATGCACAGCCTTTCGATGATGTCGGTGGATTCGCGGACAAGATCCTTGAGTGCGACACGGCCAACGAGCTCGGCAAGCTGCTCAACCGAGCGTGGAAGCGCCCGGGGGCTGCGGGGCGCCGCCTGCAGCCGGCGGGCCACGTTGCGGATCGTGAAGCCCAGGCACGGGTGCTCGCTGTCCGGCACCGATACGGCGGAAATCTCGACCTCCGTGACCAGTCCGTATTCGCCGCGCAAGGTCGTCGCGTAGAGCCGCACCGCGCCGTGCTGTTGCAGGGCCGCCGTCAACACGTTGTTGTCGACGCCGCGTCGCCCAAGCCAGCGCTCCAGCGATTCGTCACGCGCCTGCTCCTCCGTTACCAGCTGCGCCAGATCGAGAAACGCCCGATTGGCGCTCAGGATCCGTCCGTCCGGCCTGGTGACGACAAAGCCGTCCGGGGATCTTTCGATCGCTTCCAGGAGGCTGGATGCTGGTGCCGGTAGGCTTGCTGTTACATCGCCTTTTGACGGTGAAAGGCGGATGAGGAAATGCGCGGAGCTGTCCTGGCGAAACAGCGTTGCTGTCACGATGAGCTCCCGCGTTCCCTCGACCAGGCGCGCATGCACGTCATCGGCACGACCTGACGCCCGGACGGCGGTGAGCAGCGATTGCAGGGCGATGGTGCTTTCCGCGTCGAAGCCTCTCGGGAACGTCAGGCCGACGAGGTGTTTTGCATCTTCGCCCAAGAGCTTGAGCGCCGCTGGATTCGCTTCCGTGATCTTGCGGCTCGACGCATCGACGATGAGCACAGCCTCCGACGCAATCTGGAAGAGCAGACGGTAGCGGGTCTCGGCGCTGCGCAGGCGTGAGTAATCCCTTTCCATCGACTGCTGGGCATCCACGAGCCGCTGCTGCAGCGCCGCGATGGGGCGCATGTCACGGCCGATGGCGACGACGCGGCCCTGGTCGCCGATCCGCACCGCAGAGTAGAGGACCGGGACATCGGCGCCGCGCGAGGAGGGGTGGTTGACCTGACGCCACTTGGCGGTCGTCGTCTTCGCGGCGGCATCGCGGAGGATAGCCTCGATCTTGGGACGGCTCTCTATCGTCACCGTTTCCGTCCACGGCTGACCGAGCCATGTCCCGTAACCTTCAATCGACGTTTCCTCGCTGCCAAAGGCCAGATCTCGAATCACGCCTTTTCCGTCGACGACGAGCGCGACGTCGTTGGCCGCTGTGATCAAGGTCGCAGCCGCCTCGGTGTCCAGTTCGCCGAGCGACTGTCTCGGGGCTTTGAACTGCCTTGGGGCTACGTTAGAGACCACGGCCTCCATGGATGCACGATAGCTCCTATTTCCGGTGCATCCTCAGCAGCGTGCGAGCAGACGTAGCAGGTCTTGCGACTGCGTGACGGCCTCGCGGCCGTCCACGGCCGTCGCATCGGCTCCGACAAGCCTAGCGAGCTCCGGCTGCCCGTTGAGCACCGGACCACCGACCAACACACCGATGGAACGGTTGAGCGATACACGACGTATGGCGCGGATGAGTGATGCCAGACTCTCCAGCCGAACCGGGGCGCCTACGGATAACCCGGCGATGTCGAAAGCCTCGCCGCGGACGATATCAAGCAAATCCTCGTTCGTGGCCACCGGCGCGTCATTTACAGCCCAGCCCGCGCGGCGAAAGAACTCCGCCACCATGAAGATCCCGAATGTATGCTGTTCGCCGGGAACGGCGACCAGCAATGCGCGGGAACCGTGTTCCGGATAATCGTTTTCACACGCCCGACCGAAAGTACGCAGGGTCTGCTGCAGCCGCCACAGCCCGATGGTGACTTGCGTGAAGTCGCACAGATCCGCATCCCACAATTCGCCCAGATGGCGCGCGGCGGGTGCCAGCAAGTCGAGGAACAGCCTGTCGAAGGAGTTGCCGCGCGCACGGATCGCTTCGATGTAGGACAAGGCTGCTTCAGCGTTCTGCTCCACGGCGACTTTCGCCAGCTCCGCTACTTCCTCGAGGCTCGGAATCGCGGCGTTGCCTGGTGGCGCCGCGGATACGGCTCTGGCGGATCGGTGCACCAGCATGAGGCGCGGGATGATTTCGCCTTCGATGGTGCTTACCAACTGGGTGAGACGGTGATTGCCGGTCCCCCTGTGGGCCGGTCGCCGCTTGCCCCGGCACTCCTTGAAGGAGACGTGATGCTCGGAGTCGCTGCAGGAATTCTGGTCTGAGACTGGAACTGGTTCTGGTCTCACGTCCAGAGCACGCCGCCAGCCGCCATGGACGCTGAAAGTATCTTCTACGGTAGCCATTGCCCCCTCCCACACCCGCTCAAGCGGAAGTTATAGAAGCTGTCTTGTTAAAAACTAGGCAAATATATTTGAAATTGTATGCTCTTCTCGATTCCTTCCCCCTTCAGGGGGAGGGAATAGGTTGGTGCTGGCAGCAACCCCAAGGGAAAAAAACTCTGCGAGGTGCTCGGGGTGTCGCTGGAGTCGACCCCGACCTTCCGCGGGAAGCGCACATGGGCGCGGTGGGTGAGCTTCGAGGGGACGTACCGGTGAGCACCGCCTGCCAGGCGCTCTGGCTCGCGTGGGGCTCGTACTACCGGGCGGCAAAGGCCGCGCCCCCGCCGATCCTCGCCACCGCGGGCGCTGTCGTAGCGCGAGCGCGCGAGGGTGCTGTAGCGGCTGCACGAGCCGCGCTTCGTCGACCGCTCGCCGGCGGTGGTGCATGCGATGCTCCTCGATGACGGCGAGTACCTGTACAGCGTGCACGATGTACCGGATCCTTGACAAAAATCAGCAGGTTCGAGAGCGTCGCGTGCCGCCCCCCTCTACGCCAAGCCCGAACCGCCCGCCACCGAGCCGAACCAACCAAGCTGCGTGGGCCGGTGAAGTGGACCGACTAGCAGGCCCACGATACGGAAACGCTTCAGTAATTTCAACGATGGAGTCCTCAAAGTCGTCGACACGTTCCGTGCCAAGCATTCGACTCATCGAGCGCCGCCCTCCCACGCCCCACGCCGGTTCCCTTCAACCTAAGCTAATCATCGTCTCTGATCGCTCGGATGTCAATTCGTCTTTACGTCTACGTGTGTTGACATACCGGGCGCCGCGATGTAGATTTCAATAAGGCGGTCCCAGAAGAACGAAGAGCGCGGAGAGTCCCACCATGCAACATCGTCGTGCGCCGAGGTACAGACGCGAGGCCCTGTATACCGCAGAGCAGCGGCGTCGGCGTGATACGTCGCCCTGGACGATAGTACAAGGCGTGCTTGCCCCCATCCAGTTCGTGGTCTTCCTGATCAGTCTTTACCTCGTCATGCGCTACCTCGCCACCGGCGTGGGCCTGGAGCTCGCAACGCTGTCCATCGTCGCCAAGACGCTGATCCTCTACACCATCATGATTACCGGTTCGATCTGGGAGAAGGCCATCTTCGGCGTCTACCTGTTTGCACGTCCTTTCTACTGGGAAGACGTCTTCAGCATGCTGGTGCTGGCGCTGCACACGGCCTACCTCGCGGGCTTGCTCACCGGTGCACTGGAGGTCCGGCAGCAGATGTTCCTGGCCCTGGCGGCCTATGCCGCCTACGTCATCAACGCCACGCAGTTTCTGTTGAAGTTGCGTGCCGCCCGCCACGAGTTAGGCGCAAGCCCCGGTGGCACTGCCGCCGTCCTGAGACTCGCGAAATGAGTGCGCTCCCTGCTATCGCCGGGTCGAAGGCCCAGGCCTGCAGGCAGGAGCTCAACGTGTTGCGCGAGCGTGGTCAGCGCGAGGTTTTCTGCGGTCTCACCGGCATCATCTGGCTGCACCGCAAGCTGCAGGATGCGTTCTTCCTCGTGGTCGGCTCGCGAACCTGCGCGCATCTCATCCAGTCGGCGGCCGGCGTGATGATTTTCGCCGAGCCGCGCTTCGGCACCGCGATCCTGACCGACCGCGATCTGGCCGGGCTGGCGGATGCCCACGACGAGCTCGATCGCGTGTGCACGACCTTGCTCGAGCGGCGCCCCGACATCACCACCTTGTTCCTCGTGGGCTCATGCCCGTCCGAGGTTATCAAACTGGACCTCGCCAAGGCAGCCGAGCGTCTCAGCGCGCGCTTCCTGCCCAGGGCACGGGTGCTGAGCTACTCCGGTTCGGGGATAGAGACCACGTTCACGCAGGGCGAGGACAACGCGCTCAAAGCGCTGGTGCCGCTCTTGGGCACGACGGATGAAAAGCAGCTGCTCGTCGTAGGCTGCGTGGCCGACATCGTCGAAGACCAGTTCCGGCGCTGCTTCGAGCAGCTCGGTATCGGTCCGGTGCGTTTTTTTCCGGCGCGGCGCGCGACCGACCTGCCGCCCGTGGGTCCGAACACCTTCCTGCTGCTGGCGCAGCCGTTCAACGGCGAGACCGTGCGCGCACTGGTGGCCCGCGGGGCGAAAATACTGTCGGTGCCTTATCCCTTCGGCGCCGAGGGCACGAGCGCATGGCTCGCCGCCGCCGCGGCTCGCTGGCACGTCGACACCCAGCACTTCGTCAAGGTCACGCAGCCGCTGGCCGCCCGCGCCCGCAAGGGACTCGCCCGGTACCGTGATCGGCTTTCGGGCAAACGTCTGTTCTTCATGCCCGACTCGCAGCTCGAAATCCCGATCGCGCGCTTCCTACCCCGTGAGATGGGAATGGAGTTGCTCGAGGTCGGCACCCCGTATCTCGATCGCCAGACGATGGCTGCCGAGTTGTGCCTGCTGCCCGATACGGTGGTGCTGAGTGAGGGTCAGCACCTGGACAAGCAGCTCGACCGCCTGCGCGCGGCGAAGCCGGATCTCACCGTGTGCGGCCTTGGACTGACCAACCCGCTGGAGGCCGAGGGCTACGCCACGAAATGGTCGATCGAGCTCATGTTCACGCCGATCCATGGCTATGAGCAGGCGGCGGACCTGGCCGAGATCTTCGCGCGGCCGCTCGAACGGCGCGCGCGCCTCACCGTATGAGAGCCATGCGATGCAACTGACCTTGTGGACGTACGAAGGACCGCCGCACGTCGGCGCAATGCGCATCGCGACGTCCATGCAGGGTGTGCACTACGTGCTGCATGCGCCGCAGGGCGACACCTATGCCGATCTGCTGTTCACCATGATCGAGCGCCAGGACCGGCGGCCGCCGGTGACCTACACCACGTTCCAGGCGCGCGATCTGGGCGGCGATACCGCCAACCTCGTGAAGTCCGCCATCGCCGAGGCGTACCAGCGCTACCAGCCACAGGCGCTCTTGGTGGGCGAGTCGTGCACCGCCGAGCTTATCCAGGATCAGCCGGGCTCGCTCGCCCTCGGCATGAATATCCCGGTGCCGGTGGTGCCGCTCGAGTTGCCCGCGTACTCGAAGAAGGAGAACTGGGGCGCGGCGGAAACGCTATATCACCTGACGAGAACGCTGCTCGCCGAGCAGGTGCCGGCGCCCGGCGCGGTGCGGCCGGCACGCGTGCAAGGCAGGCGGCCACGCGCCAACCTGCTGGGAACGACCTTGCTCGGTTTCCGCTGCCGCGATGACGTGGTGGAAGTGCGGCGCCTGCTCGAAGCACTGGGCATCGACGTCAATACCGTGGTGCCGCTGGGAGCGACGCCGGATGACATCCGCCGCATCCCGGACGCCGACTTCAATATCGATCTGTACCCCGAGGTATCGCGCACCACCGCTCGGTGGCTGCAGCGGGCCTTCGGCATGCCGCACACCCGGACCATCCCGATGGGGGTCGGCGCCACGCGCGAGCTCATCGCCGAGGTGTCGCAACTGGCCGGAGTGGACCCCGCACCCGTGCTCGCGCGCGAGCATCCCGGCGAGTCAGGACTGTCTGCATCGCAGACGCGGCTGCCCTGGTACGCACGCTCGGTGGACTCCACCTACCTCACGGGCAAGCGCGTGTTCATCTTCGCCGATGCCACGCATGCGCTGGCCGCGGCACGCATCGCGGCCGAGGAGATGGGCTTTACGATCGTCGGGCTCGGGACCTACAGCCGCGAATTCGCGCGCGAAGTGCGAGAAGCGGCAAAGACCTATGGTCTCGAGGCGCTCATCAGCGATGACTACATCGAGGTCGAGAAGGCTATTTCGGAAGTCATGCCGGAGCTGGTCCTCGGGACGCAGATGGAGCGACACATCGCCAAGCGGCTCGGGATCGCCTGCGCGGTCATCTCCTCGCCCATCCATGTGCAGGACGTACCGGCCCGCTACAGTCCGGTGTACGGGTTCGAGGGCGCGAATGTGGTCTTCGATACCTGGATACACCCGCTGATGATGGGCCTCGAGGAACACCTGCTCGGCATGTTCCGCGAAGATTTCGAATTCAACGACGGATCGGCACCGTCGCACCTGGGGACACGAGTCAACCGGCCGGAGAAGCGCGAGACAGCACGCACGGCAGCACCCGTTGCCCTGTCCATCGTCGCTTCCTCCGTGCCTTGGGCCCCGGAAGCGGAGAAGGAGCTGCACAAGGTTCCCTTCTTCGTCCGCGGCAAGGCGCGCCGCAACACCGAGCGCTATGCACAGGAGCGTGGCGTAGCCACCATCACCGTGGAGACGCTCTACGATGCCAAAGCGCACTACGGCCGCTGATCCGACGCCGGTGCGCGTCGTGATGGTCACGATGGACAGCCATCTGGCCAGCGCCACCGAACGCGCCCGCCGCGCGCTCGTGCGTAGCCTGCCGGGTCTGTCGCTGTCGGTGCACGCCGCGGCCGAATGGGGTGACGATCTCGCCGCGCCCCGGCGTTGCCTCGCCGACATCGCGCGGGGCGACATCATCATCGCCACGATGCTGTTCATGGAAGAACATTTCCAGCCGGTGCTAGCGGGGCTCAAAGCGCGCCGCGAGCACTGCGACGCGATGGTCTGCGCCATGTCGGCCAGCGAGGTGATGAAGCTCACCCGCATGGGCAGGTTCTGCATGGACGCGCCGGCCAGCGGCCCGATAGCCTTGCTGAAGCGCCTGCGCGGCAAGCCCAGCGCCGAGGGCGACGAGCAAAGCGTCAAGGCCAGCGCCGGCGCACGGCAGATGAAGATGCTGCGCCGGATCCCGCGACTGCTGCGCTTCATTCCCGGCACGGCGCAGGACGTGCGCGCCTATTTCCTCACTCTCCAGTACTGGCTGGCCGGGTCCGAGGAGAATGTGGCGAACATGGTGCGCTTCCTGATCGATCGCTACGCCGACGGACCGAGGCGCGCCCTGCGTGGCAGACTGAAGTCGCTGCCGCCGGTGGACTATCCCGAGGTGGGCATCTACCACCCGCGCATGCCCGGTCACCTGGCCGACGGATGCGGTGCGCTGCCCTCGGTGGGCAAGCAGGGATCGGTGGGCCTGCTGCTGATGCGTTCTTATCTTCTGGCGGGCAACACCGGGCATTACGATGGCGTTATCGCTGCGCTGGAGGCGCGCGGGTTGCGCGTGGTGCCGGCGTTCGCGACCGGCCTCGACGCGCGCCCGGCGATCGAGCGCTTCTTCCTCGACGGCGACCGCGCCACCGTGGATGCGCTCGTGTCCCTGACCGGCTTCTCGCTCGTGGGCGGACCCGCCTACAACGACTCGCGGGCCGCCGCGGAAATCCTCGCCAGGCTCGACGTGCCCTATCTCGCGGTCACGCCGGTGGAGCTCCAGACCTTGGAGCAGTGGGGCGCCTCCGAGCGCGGCCTGCTGCCGGTGGAAAGCACCATGATGGTCGCCATCCCCGAGCTGGACGGCTCCACGGGTCCGATGGTGTACGGCGGCCGCACCGACGGCGCTCACGCCAAGTGCGCCGGCTGCGCGCGCGGCTGCGACTTCCCCGAGGCCGACAACCACCACGACATGCAGGTATGTCCGGAGCGCGCCGCAGCGCTCGCGGCCCGCCTCGCCAGGCTCGTGGCGCTGCGACACTCCCAGCGGGCCGAGCGCAAGATCGCGGCCGTGCTGTTCAATTTCCCGCCCAATGCGGGCAACACCGGTACGGCGGCGTTCCTGTCCGTGTTCGAATCGTTGCACAACACGCTGCTGGCGCTGAAGCGCGCTGGCTACACCGTGGACGTCCCCGCGACGGTGGAGGAGCTGCGCGAGCGGATCATCACCGGCAACGCGGCCCGCTACGGCGCCACGGCGAACGTGCACGCGCGCATTCCGGCTGACGATCACGTGCGCCGCGAGCGCTGGCTGAAGGAGATCGAGACGCAGTGGGGCGCAGCCCCCGGCCGGCAACAGAGCGACGGCGCGTCGATCTTCGTGCTCGGGGAGCGCTTCGGCAACGTGTTCGTGGGCATCCAGCCGGCCCTCGGCTACGAAGGCGATCCGATGCGCCTGCTGTTCGAGAAGGGCTTCGCGCCGACGCACGCCTTCTCGGCGTTCTATCGATGGTTACGAGAGGACTTCGGCGCCCACGCCGTGCTCCACTTCGGAACCCATGGCGCGCTCGAGTTCATGCCCGGGAAACAGGTGGGGTTGTCGGCGGCCTGCTGGCCGGAACGGCTCATCGGCGATCTGCCGAACCTGTATCTGTACGCCTCGAACAATCCATCCGAGGGGGCCATCGCCAAGCGGCGCGCGGCCGCCACGCTGATCAGTTACCTCACGCCGCCGGTTGCGCAGGCGGGACTCTACCGCGGCCTTATTGATCTGAAGGCGTCGATCGAGCGGTGGCGCGGTCTCGGGCCCGAAGCCGCCCACGAACGCAGCGACCTCGCGGCCCTGATCCAGGCGCAGGCCGCCGAACTGGAGCTGGCCCAGGCCGAGCCAGCCTGGGAGGTCGGCGCTGACGCGAGCATCGCCCGCCTGGGCAATGCGGTGCGCGAGATCGAGTACTCCTTGATCCCGCACGGTCTGCACGTGGTGGGCCGGGCGCCGTCGCCGCCGGAGCGGGTCGACATGCTGCTCGCCGTCGCCGAGTCCTCGCACGGCGCGAATCTCGCCCGCGCGGTGATCGAAGCGCTAGTAGCCGGTGCCTCGGCGGAGGACGCGCTGGCGGCCACCGGCGTCGAGCGCGATCAGGCCTCGCTCGCCCTCTTGCGCGAGCTCGCGGCCACCGACGCACTCCTGTCGCAGGATCATGAGATCGCCGGCATCCTCCACGCTATGGATGGACGCTTCGTGCGCCCCGCGCCGGGCGGCGACCTGCTGCGCACCCCGGCCATCCTGCCCACTGGTCGCAACCTGCACGGCTTCGATCCGTTCCGCATCCCCAGTGCGTTCGCCGTTCAGGACGGCGCGCGCCAGGCCGAGCGCCTGCTCGCGCGGCACCTGGCCGACGGCAATCCGTTCCCCGAATCCATCGCACTGGTGCTCTGGGGCACCGACAATCTCAAATCCGAGGGCGGTCCCATCGCCCAGGCGCTGGCCCTGATCGGTGCCCGGCCGCGTTTCGACAGCTACGGCCGGCTCGCCGGCGCGACCCTGGTTCCCCTGGAGGAACTGGGACGGCCGCGCATCGATGTGGTAGTGACCCTTTCAGGTATCTTCCGCGACCTCCTGCCGTTGCAGACCCGACTACTGGCCGAGGCGGCTTTGCTTGCGGCGACCGCCGAGGAGGCGGTCGACCGCAACTTCGTGCGCAAGCACGCGCTGGCGTATCGGCAGAAGCACGGCTGCGACATGGAAATCGCGTCGCTGCGCGTGTTTGGCAACGCGGAAGGCGCCTACGGCGCGAACGTGAACCATCTCGTGGACAACAGCCGCTGGGACGACGCCGACGAGCTCGCCGAGACCTACACCCGCCGCAAGGGCTTCGCCTACGGCAAGAGCGGCCGGCCCGTGCAGCACAAGGCACTGCTCGAAAGCGTTCTGGAGGGCGTACAGCTCGCCTACCAGAACCTCGACTCGGTGGAGCTGGGCGTCACCACGATCGACACCTACTTCGACACGCTCGGCGGCATCAGCCGCGCGGTCAAGCGCGCCAAGGGTCCGAACGCGAGAGTGGTGCCGGTCTACATCGGCGACCAGACACGGGGCGACGGTACCGTGCGCACGCTCGCGGAGCAGGTCGCGCTGGAGACGCGCACGCGCATGCTCAACCCGAAGTGGTACGAAGGCATGCTCGAGCACGGTTACGAGGGCGTGCGGCAGATCGAAGTCCACCTCACCAACACGATGGGCTGGTCGGCGACCACGGGCCAGGTGGCGCCGTGGGTATACCAGCAACTGACACACACCTTTGTCCTCGATCCTGCGATGCGCGAGCGTCTCGCCGCGCTCAATCCGAGCGCATCGGCGAAGGTCGCGAACCGCCTTCTGGAAGCGCACGAGCGGCGCTACTGGATGCCGGATGACGCTACTCTGGAAGCGTTACGCAGGGCGGGCGAAGAGCTCGAAGATCGACTCGAAGGCATCACCATGGGGATGGCCGCATGAGCGTAACGACCGTACCGATCAGCACCATCAAGAAACCGCCACGGTGCGGCGACGGCGAGGGCAGCGTGCAGGTGCAGATGGACCCGAACCTGAAGATCGGCACCGCCAAGGTGTTCGCCGTCTACGGCAAGGGCGGTATCGGCAAGAGCACGACATCGTCCAATCTTTCGGTAGCGTTCTCGAAGCTCGGCAAGCGCGTGCTGCAGATCGGCTGCGATCCGAAACACGACTCGACCTTCACCTTGACCAAGCGGCTGCAGCCCACGGTGATCGATGTGCTGGAGTCGGTGGACTTCCACCCCGAGGAGCTGCGGCCCGAGGATTTCGTGTACGAGGGTTACAACGGGGTGATGTGCGTCGAGGCGGGCGGCCCGCCGGCGGGCACCGGCTGCGGCGGCTATGTCGTCGGCCAGACGGTGAAGCTGCTGAAGGAACATCATCTGCTCGAAGAGACCGACGTGGTGATCTTCGATGTGCTCGGCGATGTCGTCTGCGGCGGCTTCGCCACGCCGCTGCAGCACGCCGATCGCGCCCTCATCGTCTGCGCCAATGATTTCGATTCGATCTTCGCGATGAACCGCATCGTCGCCGCGATCCAGGCGAAGGCCAAGAATTACAACGTGCGCCTCGGCGGCGTGATCGCCAACCGCAGCGCCGACACCGATCAGATCGATCGCTTCAACGATGTGGTGGGCTTGAAGACGATGGCGCACTTCCCGGACCTCGACGTCATCCGGCGCAGCCGCCTGAAGAAGTCCACCTTGTTCGAGATGGACGCCTCGCCGGAGCTCGAAGCGGTGCAGAACGAGTACCTGCGGCTGGCCGATGCCCTGTGGGCGGGCAGCGATCCGTTGGTGGCCGAACCGATGAAGGACCGCGACATCTTCGATCTGCTGGGATTCGACTGATGGCGTCATTGACTTACCTGCGGCGGCGCGGGCAGCTCGAAGATTACTTCGACCGTACCGCCGTCGAAGCGTGGAAGCGCCTGACCTCCGATGCGCCGATCGGCCGCATCCGCGCCACCGTGCGTGCCGGACGCGAGCAGATGCGCAATACGCTGCTTGGCTGGCTGCCGGAGGACCTGCACGGCAAGCGGCTGCTCGACGCCGGCTGCGGCACGGGCGCGCTGGCGGTCGAAGTCGCCCGCCGCGGTGCCCATGTCGTGGCGGTGGATTTGTCGCCGAAACTCACCACGCTCGCGCGGGAGCGTACGCCGCGGGATTTCAACGCCGGCAAACTGGAGTTCCTGGTGGGCGACATGCTGGATCCCGGCCTCGGCCGCTTCGATCACATCGTGGCCATGGACTCGCTCATCCACTATCGCGCCAGCGATACCGTGCGTGCGCTGGCGGGGCTGGCTGCCCGCTCCGAAGCCTCGCTGCTGTTCACGTTTGCACCCCGCACTCCGCTGCTCGCGGCGATGCACGCCGTGGGACGCCTGTTCCCGCGTGGCGATCGCGCCCCGGCCATCGAACCGATCGGTGCGGACACCCTGCAGCGGCTGCTCACGGTGGAGGCCGGACTCAAAGCCTGGCGAGCGGCCCGCAGCGTTCGGATCGCCAGCGGTTTCTACACCTCCCAGGCTATGGAGCTGGTGCGCGCATGAAACGGCTGAACGACACGCTGGCAATGGGATGGATACGGATCGCGCCGCGTTACCTGCCGTTCGCCGATGCGGCTTCGCCGGAACTGCCGCTGGCGAGGCTGCTGCGCCTATCGCTGTTCCAGGTTTCCGTCGGGATGGCCGTCGTTCTCCTGAACGGCACGCTGAACCGGGTCATGATCGTGGAGTTGGGAATACCTGCCTGGATCGTCGCCCTGATGGTCTCGCTACCGCTCATCTTTGCCCCCGCGCGCGCGCTGATCGGCTTTCGTTCCGATACGCACCGATCCGTGCTCGGATGGCGCCGGGTGCCGTATCTCTGGATGGGCACGCTCTTACAGTTCGGGGGACTGGCCATCATGCCGTTCGCGCTGCTGCTGCTGTCGGGCGATACGCAGGGGCCGGCGTGGATAGGACAGGCAGGGGCAGCGCTCGCATTCCTGCTCACCGGCGCCGGCTTGCACACGACGCAGACCGCCGGCTTGGCACTGGCTACCGATCTCGCGCCCGCCGAGGCACGACCGCGCGTGGTCGCCCTGCTGTATGTGACGTTGTTGATCGGCATGGTGGCCAGCGCGCTGGTCGTCGGTGCGCTGCTCGCCGATTTCAACCAGATCCGGCTGATACAAGTCATACAGGGCACGGCACTCCTGACGATGGGTTTGAACCTGCTGGCGCTGTGGAAACAAGAGGTGCGGGATCCGTCGCGCACCGCCCGTTCCCGGCCGCGGCCCGCATTCCGCGACTCCTGGCAGGCGTTGATGCGCAGCGACCGTGCCGGCCGTTTTCTGATCGCGGTTGGCCTGGGCACGGCCGGTTTCAGCATGCAGGACATTCTGCTGGAACCCTACGGCGGCGAGATCCTGCATCTCTCGGTGGGCGAGACGACGACCTTGACCGCGGTGCTTGCCGTCGGTTCGCTGGTCGGCTTTGTGCTCGCCGCGCGCACCTTGGGTCGCGGTTTCGATCCCTGCCGGCTGGGGGCTTTCGGACTGCTGGCCGGATTGTTTGCGTTTTCCGCCGTCATCTTCGCCGCAACCTTGGCGTCTCCGCTGTTATTCTGCGTCGGCACGGCCCTGATCGGTTTTGGCGGTGGGCTGTTTGCCGTCTGCACGCTGACGGCCGCCATGGGCCTGGAGCGCGGAGGTCGGAACGGCCTTGCCCTCGGAGCCTGGGGTGCCGTGCAGGCATCCGCGGCCGGTGTCGCCATCGCCCTCGGTGGGGCGATCCGGGATGCCGTGTCCGGACTCGCCAGCCAGGGCCTGCTCGGTCCGGCGCTGACCGGACCGTCGGTGGGCTACGGGGTTGTTTACCACATCGAGATTGCGCTGTTGTTCGCCACCATAGCGGTGATCGGCCCACTCGTTGGTCCCGCAAGCGACGAGCGGCCGCAAGCGCCATCCAGTTTTGGTCTAGCCGAGTTTCCCGGTTAATAGCTGCCCAAGCGGAGGTCACTGCCATGTCAACCGGTTCCGTCACCAGCTACATCGATGTTGCCCAGCTCGTTCTCTATGCGTTCTGGATCTTTTTCTTCGGCCTCGTCTTTTACCTGCGGCGTGAGGACAAGCGCGAAGGCTACCCGCTCGAGTCCGACCGGAGGGAGCGCTTGGACCGGATCTCGGTACAGGGCTTCCCGAACCCGCCGGCTCCGAAAGTGTTTGCGCTCAGGGACGGCGGCACCGCGACCGCGCCGCGGGGCAAGGGCGACACGCGGGAAATCCGCGCGCAGCCGGTGGGACCCTGGCCGGGTGCGCCGCTCGAGCCGACGGGCGATCCGATGCTGGACGGCGTCGGCCCCGCGGCCTATGCAGAGCGCGCGGATGTCCCCGATCTGACTATGGACGGACGGCCGAAGATCGTGCCGTTGCGCGTCGCAGGGGATTTCCATCTCGAGTCACGCGATCCGGATCCGCGCGGCATGGAAGTGATCGGAGCGGACAGGGCGGTAGGCGGCACCGTCACCGATGTCTGGGTGGATCGATCCGAAACCGTCATCCGTTATCTCGAGCTCGAGGTCCCGACCGCGGGTGGACCGCGACGTGCGCTGTTGCCGATTAATTTTGCGCGTGTAGACGGCAACCGGCGCCAGGTCAGGGTCAAATCGATCCTGGCACGGCATTTCGGCGAGGTTCCGGCATTGAAGAATCCGGAGCAGGTTACCCTGCTGGAGGAAGATCGCATCGTCGGCTACTACGCGGGCGGCAATCTGTATGCCGAGCCATCGCGCATGGGGCCATTGCTGTGAACGAGCACGAATGCGAGCCGATCCGGGGTCTGCCGGCGCCTCTGCCGGAAGGCGAGCGGCTCTTGTGGCGGGGTTCGCCGCGCTGGACCACTATGGCCATACAGGCGTTTCATGTTCGCAAAATCGCGCTCTATTTTGCCGCCTTGATGATCTGGCGTGCTATTGACGTCGTGACGGCCGGCGAGTCGATGATGCAGGCGACGTTATCGGCCCTCTGGCTGCTGCCGCTGGCCGCGACGGCGATCGGACTGCTGGCGTTGCTCGGCTGGCTGACCAGCCGTGCCACGGTCTACACGATCACCAGTCGGCGGCTGGTCATCCGCCTAGGCGTTGCCATCTCCATATCGTTGAACATCCCATTCTGTCTCATCGAGGCGGCGGCGCTGAAAACCCGGGCCGATGGCACGGGAGACATCCCGTTGGTCCTGAAGCGGGGCGAGCGCATCAGTTATCTCGTGGCATGGCCGCACGTGCGTCCCTGGCGGCTGACGCAACCGGAGCCGATGCTGCGCGCCATCCCCGAGGCGAAAGCCGCCGCTCGGGTGCTGGCGCAGGCCCTCGCGACACACGCCGGCATGTCCTTGCAACCAGCGACGCCTACGGAAGCACGGCAGATCGCATCCGAACCGGCGGCGTCACCCCTGGCTACCGCGGCGGCTTGAAGGAGCTCATCATGAGCGAACCGTTCAACAACCGTCCATTTCCCCGCGGCGCGCTGATCGCGGCGGCGGCCCTGATCAGCCTGACGCTGCTGGCCGCTGCGGTCGGGCGGTTGAGCGGCGCGGGCGCCGCGTCGTCGGTGCCGGCAGGCGCGGCGCTCAAAAGTCGCGAGTTGCGCTTCGAGGATCGCGCGGACGGTGCGGTAACCGTGTACGAGCCGCGAGCGGATCAGGTACCGATGGTGTTGCCCCCCGGCAGCAACGGCTTCGTCCGCGGCGTGCTGCGCGGACTCGCGCGTGATCGCAGGTCCCGGGGGATCGGTGCCGAGATCCCGTTCCGCCTGAGCGAGTGGGCCGACGGCCGGCTGACTCTGGATGATCTAGCCACCGGCCGGCGCATAGAGCTGGGATCTTTTGGCGCGACGAACCGCGAGGCTTTTGCACGGCTCTTGACACCAGCCCGCGACGTGATGATGGCCGCAGACGGAGCCACGCCGGCGCGTCCCTGGAAATAACCCCGCACTACAACTACTCGGCAACTACTCGGCGAAGCGACGAGGAGGCGATGGCCATGAACGACACGACGGTGACCCATGTGTCCAGCGAGACGACCCAGCGCGCGCAGGAAGACACCCTGCTCAGCCCGCGCTTTTACACCACGGACTTCGCCGCCATGGATCGGCTAGACATCGATTCGGTGCGCGCCGAATGGGATGCGCTGCTCGCCGAGTTCGAACGCGACGTGAACCGTTACCACTTCGAGCGACCGCCCGAGTTCACGGCTGAAGCTCGCGAGCTGCCGGAAGCCTTGCGGCGCGAGTTCATCGAGTTCCTGATCAGCTCGGTGACGGCGGAGTTCTCGGGCTGCGTGCTCTATAGTGAGATCAAGAAGCGGGTGACCAACCCCGACCTCCGCGCGCTCATGGGCTACATGGCCCGGGACGAGTCGCGGCATTCCGGCTTCATCAACAAGTCGCTGAAGGACTTCGGCATCGGCGTCGACCTGGGCCTGCTCACCAAGGTGAAGAAATACACCTACTTCCGCCCGAAGTTCATCTTCTACGCCACCTACCTCTCGGAGAAGATCGGCTACGCGCGCTACATCACCATTTACCGCCAGCTGCAGCGGCATCCTGAGCGGTGCTTCCATCCGATCTTTCGCTGGTTCGAGGAGTGGTGCAACGATGAATTCCGCCACGGCGAGGCGTTCGCACTGCTCATGCGCGCCGATCCTCGGCTGCTGCGCGGTCATAACAAGCTCTGGATCCGCTTCTTCCTGCTGGCGGTGTTCGCCACCATGTACGTGCGCGACCACGATCGGCCAGAGATGCACGCCGCGTTCGGCCTCAATCCGACGGACTATGACTTCACGGTATTCCGGATCACCTCCGAGATCTCCAAGCAGGCGTTCCCGCTGACGCTCGATCTGGATAACCCCGCTTTTCATGCGGGCCTGGAGCGGCTGCGGCAGATCGCCAAAGCGAGCACGGAGGCGAAGGGTCGCGGCGGCGTGCTGAGCTGGTTGCAGCGGATCGGGCTCGGGCTCTCGGCAGGGATGGCCTTCGCCAGGCTGTATATGTTGCCGGTCACGCATAACGAGATCCCGCAGCAGATCCGCGTCGCGCCGGCCTGGTAGCTCCTGGATCCTTGTTCATGTCCACGTACGGGCTCCCGGTACTTTACGTGCTGCTGCTGTGGTGGTTCAGCACCGGTGTGGTCCTGTATCTCGACGGTTTGCCGCGTCGGACGCACCGCTGGAGTCTGCTCGGAGCGACCGCGGTTGCGCTCCTGGCGCTCTTCGGTCTGAGGTTAAGCAGCACAGAGGTGGGCGTGATCGGCGCATTCGCGGCGTTTACCGGCGCGGTGCTGGTGTGGGGCTGGCTGGAGTTGAGCTTCCTCACCGGTATCGTGACCGGCCCGCGCAAGCACTCATGTCTCGAGAGCTGTGCCGGGGGGCGCCACTTCCTCCACGGGGTGGAAGCGATCCTCTATCACGAGCTGGCGCTGATCGGCGGCGCGGCGCTGATCGCAGTCGCGACCTGGGACCGGCCGAATCAGGTGGGCACCTGGACTTTCCTCATCCTGTGGGGCATGCGTGCAAGCGCCAAGCTGAACCTCTTCCTCGGTGTGCGCAATCTGAGCGAAGAGCTTTTGCCCGAGCAGTTGCAATACCTGAAGAGTTTCTTTTCACGCAAACCGATGAACCTACTGTTTCCGGTTTCAGTCACCGTCTCGACGATAATCGCCACGCGGCTTCTACAAGTCGCACTGGCCAACGACGCCACGGCGTTCGAGGTCGCCGCTTTCACGCTGCTCTCCACCTTGATGGGGCTCGCGGTGCTGGAGCACTGGTTCCTGGTGCTGCCGCTACCGGCAAACGAATTGTGGCGCTGGGGCCTGCGCTCGCGTACGATGGACAAGCGATTCAAAGCGTCGCGAGGCGACGAATTGAAGCTCGAGATCGCGTGCCCGGTGCTATCGATGGGCGATGGCAGTGCGAATAACCAATGACCCGACTGGATGACTCGACATGATGACCGTCGCGCAAATCCTGGATGACAAGACACACAAGTCGCTGTTGACCGTTGCGCCCGACCAGACGGTGCAGCATGCACTGGAAATCATGGCCACCCACCGTGTCAGTTCGCTGCCGGTGCTGCGCGGCACGCAACTGGTTGGCATCATTTCGGAACGCGACTATATCCGCAAAGCAGTGCCGCGCCTTATCGCGCCATGGGATCTGCACGTGCGGGACATCATGACGGAGAAGGTCATCCATGTGAGCCGCGACGACACGGTCCAGGAGTGCATGCGATTGATGACGACTCACGGCATACGCCATCTTCCGGTAGTCGCGGGCGAGACACTGGTTGACATCGTTTCCATCACCGATGTGTTGCGTATACGTGCGATGGTTGGCGACTTCTAGGACCTGTGGAAGATCGGGGAGCAGCGGATATCGGTAATCGTAATGCCGTGTGTGGGTGAAATCGGCTTTGATGATCTTTGTTCCTGTTGTTCTCATCCTTGTCGTCGTCAGTGCCCTGTGGCTTTGGACGCCCGACAAATCCCGGACCGAAGTGGAGGCGAGATACCTGAACGCGCCGGGCGATCTTCTGGATGTCGCCGGCGTCCAGTTGCACGTGCGCGACAGCGGCCCGCAGGATGCGCCTGTAGTGATATTGATACATGGCTTCGGCTCCAGCCTGCACACTTGGGAGCCGTGGGCCAAGGCGCTAAGCGCCGAGTACCGGGTCATCCGCTTTGATCTGCCAGGCTCCGGGCTTTCGCAGCCGGACCCCACCGGGGACTATACCGATACCCGAAGCGTGCAACTGCTCGCCGCCCTAATGGATCGGCTGAAGCTGAGGCGCGCTACCCTGATCGGTAATTCGATCGGGGGAAGGATCGCCTGGACGTTCGCCGCCGAAATGCCGGAGCGAGTCGACAAACTGGTGCTGGTCTCACCCGACGGGTTCGCAAGCCCAGGCCTGGAGTACGGCAGGAAGCCGGACGTGCCGCTGATGGCGCATCTCATGCGCTACATGCTCCCCAAGGCGCTGCTGCGCATGAACCTGGAGCCTGCCTACGGTGACCAGGCCGCCCTCACCGACGATCTGGTTTCCCGTTACTATGATCTGATGCTTGCGCCTGGTGCACGCAACGCCATGATCGCGCGCATGGAGCAAACGGTGCTGCGAGATCCGACCCCCCTGCTGCAGCGCATCTCGGCGCCGACATTGCTGGCATGGGGCGAGAAGGATGGACTGATTCCAATCGCAAACTCGGCCGATTATCTGAAGGCGATTCCGAATGTGACCTTAGTACGTCTGCAGGGCCTTGGCCATGTGCCGCAAGAGGAGGCTCCGAAGGCCTCCTTGAGGCCGGTTCAGGTGTTTCTCACATAGTGGGCTCGGGGTGCTGAGTGGGAACGCCCTCAGGAGGCCGATCCGGCATCGCGCCCTGAAGCTTTCCTTTCCCGAAGCACATCCTGAAGGAATACGTCATAGGAGCGGATGAGCTCCTCCGTGTTCTCGAAATGCGGCAGCGCCCCGGTCGAAAATACCTGCACGCTCCAGTTTGGCATAGGATGCGGTCATCCTGTATCGGGGTACTCAACCAAGGATCGACATGCGACCCGTTTGGCCATGACCGTGGCGGCCTAAAGGATCGTCGCATCTAGGTCTAGGCGCTACTGGGCGGACCCATTTCCACACCGTCGAGGGATCGACATGATGCGTTCGCAGCCATGGTGGCTCCCGAGCTTATTGCTCGCCCTGGTCCTCCCGCTTACCGGCTCACACAGCGCCGGCCCCGCGCCGCACCCCGATTTTGCCGACGCCCTTTGGATCGCCGAATCCGACCTCGGGCTACACCTACGCGGCGGAGCTCTCGGTCGATGAGGCGATTGCAGCGGGTGCGAAGCGCGTCGATTTCAACCAGCCCCTGCCCGTTTACATCGACAATTTCCTCGACTTCCCGGTCGGCGGCATCGTGCCGGTAGGGTGGTATGACCGGGACAAGAGCGCGTGGATCCCGTCGGACGACGGCCGGACCGTCAAGGTCCTCGGCGTAGACGGGAATGGGCTCGCACAATTGGATACCCGCTCGCGGACGGTCTCGGCCGTTGGAGCCTCAGCATCCACCATGCTTACGCATTAAACGCTCGTGAACTAAACACCGGCGACGGCGGCAAGCGCAGCGCGAGCAAGGTGCCTAATACAATAATCACCGTGGCGGGGAATGGTATCGAAGGTTTCAGCGGCGACGGCGGACCGGCGACGCAGGCAAGCCTATCGTATCCCGCCGACGTCGCGCTCGGTGCCGATGGCGGCCTGTATATTACCGATTCTCATAATCACCGGATCCGGCTGGTACAACCTGATGGCACCATCAGAACTATTGTGGGGAATGGTAGTATTGGATCCAGTGGTGACGGTGGTCCGGCGACGCAAGCACGCCTATCTTACCCAATCGGAGTCGCGCTCGATGCCGATGGCGGCTTGTATGTCACGGATAATTTTAGTCATCGCATCCGTAAGGTAGGGCCGGACGGCATTATTATCAGCGTAGCGGGGAATGGTACGCCAGGTTTCAGCGGCGATGGCGGTCCTGCGACGAAAGCAAGGCTAAATGCGCCCGCCAAGGTCGCGCCAGATTTGCATGGCAGCCTGTATATTGCTGATAAGGGTAATTTCCGAATCCGCAGGGTAGCGCCCGACGGAATCATCACGACGGTGGCAGGGAACGATATCTTCGTTTTCAACGGCGACGGTGGTCCAGCGACGCGGGCGTTCTTGTCTAATCCCAGAGGAGTCACTCGGTGCGGATGGTAGCCTGTATATCCCGGCTTCCGGTAGTCGGATCCGGTTGGTAGGTCCGGACGGCATTATCACCACTGTAGCGGGGAATGAGCGCCCCGGTTTCAGCGGCGACGGTGGTCCGGCGACCCAAGCGCATCTGGGGATTAAGCGCATCTGGGGATTGCCGCCGATGTCGCGCTAGGTGCCGATGGCAACCTATATATCTCCGATCCATCCAATCACGGCATCCGGCGAGTCGCCCTGCCGTTTCCAGGATTCACAACCGAGGGCATCGCCATCGCCGCCGAGGACGGCACGGCCCTCTACCGCTTCGACGCGACCGGCCGGCACCTGCGCACGGAGGACACGCTGACCGGCCATACGCTTCACCGCTTCGACCACGATAGCGCCGGCCTCCTCGACGAGATCACGGATCTCGACGGCGACGTGACCCGCATCCAACGCGACGGCAGCGGCCGGCCCACGGCCATCGTCGCACCGGACGGACAGCGCACCACGCGACGGCTTGAGGGCTACGCGTAAAGGGGGTCACTTCTTTACTTTAGGCTACGCGTAAAGGGGGTCACTTCTTTACTTTATAGCCACCACTGTTGCGCGACCTCCCGACCCTGGAGACCGCGGTTGCCACGCGCAGTCGCGCGGTACAGCGCGCCGGCGAATTCCCAGCCTCCAGTGGTCTTGCCCT
>JBQTJM010000449.1:0-21142 GCA_052387115.1 Gammaproteobacteria bacterium
AGCTGGTAGGCGCCCGTTCCACTCCAAACCAATCCTGCCAGCCAAGGACTCGACCGGCACCGGTGGGCTCGCGTCCCGGCGCCCGCGTGCTGGCCTTTGGGTCACCCCAAAGTGCCGCAGCCGCCCAGAACCCGGCCGGCGCCAGCCCAAACGCCCCTTCCCACCCCCACGCGGATCACCCAATCACCGGCCGGCCCGTCCGACGCAACAGTACCGGTTGCAAAACCGTGTTGAAAACCCTATTCTTCGTTGAAATTCCTATCCTTCCTTTTCTTCGTCAAAGACGAAAAGGAGAGCCGGCGTTTCGTCAGACACGCGCTGGAGGCGGAGGGCTATCCGTTGTTCGAGGCACAGAGTGCCGGTGAGCGAGATCGCCGCCGAGGACTACAACTGCAACATCCGCCGCTACGTGGACAACGCCTCGCCGCCCGAGCCCCACGACGTGCGCGCCCATCTGCATGGCGGTGTGCCGTTAACCGAGATCGAGGCCCTCGCGCGGTTCTGGCTCCACTACCCCGACCTGCGCGAGCGCTGCTTTGTCCCGCGCCCACATGTTGGTTGGATTAGCCCGAACGGCATAACCAAACAAGATCCCGCGGATCTAGTGGCCCCATCGGGCGTAACCCAACAGCTCCGCGAGGATGCGTCGGTTTACGCTGCGCTAACCGAACCACCGGTTCGGTTTACGCCGACTTTGCCCCCGCCATCACGGACCGCCGCGCCATTGCCGATCTGGTCAAGACCGACTCCGGCGTCGCGCGATCAGCGGAAAATACGCCTTCCAATCTGGGGACATCGTTTACAGCAAGATTCGTCCATACCTGCGGAAAGCAATACTTGCAGATTTTCACGGACTGTGCAGCGCGGATATGTATCCGCTTCGACCGGCGAACGGTGTGATTCCGCGCTTCCTCCTGGGATTGATTCTCGGAGAACAGTTCTCGAAATTTGCCGAAAGCGTCTCAATGAGGAGCGGATTTCCAAAGGTTAATCGGAACGAGATATCCGAATATCGATGCCCAGTTCCCCAAGTAGACGAACAGAACAGCATCAGCACCGTTCTCAATAGCTACGACGCCATCCTTGCTACCAATGCGGACCAACACGAGAAACTCCGCCAACAAAAACGCGGCCTCATGCACGACCTCCTCGCCGGCCGCGTGCGCGTGAAGGCCGCCGAACCCGCCGAGGTGTCTACCACCCAGGCGCCGGCTTGACGCCTTCCGGGGTCAGGCATAGGCTTGGCCTATGTCAAATGCCGGAGACGGAGTCCATGCCAAACCCACCCACCCAACGCCATGCGCGCCTGTTTCGCAACGGACGCAACCAGGCCTTGCGCATCCCGCGCGAATTCGAGCTGCCAGGAGATGAGGTCGTCATCCACAAGGACGGCCACCGGCTCATCGTGGAGCCGGTGAAGAAGCCCAACACGCTGGCCGAGTTGCTGGCCTCGTGGGAGCCACTGGATGAGGAGTTTCCGGAGATCGAGGATCCGCCGGTCCAGCCCGAGGATATATTCTGACATGGCGGGGCCGCACTATCTGCTCGACACCAACGTGTTGTCGGCTGTGGTGAAGCGACCGCGGAGCGAGCTAGCGGGCAGCATCGCGGCCATGAATCGGGGAGAGTATTGCACCAGCATCGTGGTGGCTTGCGAGTTACGCTACGGCGTCCGCAAGAAGGGCTCGCAGAGCCTGGCCGCTAAAGTGGAGCAACTGCTCGCGCCGGCCGGCGCTGCAGCGACGGAGATAGCGCCCGAGGGGCCTGAGGTCGAGGGATCTGCGGCAGTCGCACCGGCGGGCGTCCCGGCAGCGGGAGCCGAACCCACGGCGACGGTGTCGCCGGTCGGGCCCCAGCGGCGGTCGAGCCCGTGCGGTTCGCGTTGAGAAGACATTGCTCGTGGTGAGCACCGTGCCGGCGCCGTTCACCTCGATGGACCCGCCTTCGAGCACCATATGCGCGGGGAAACGCGGGATGTCGAGGGGCCTCGGCCATGCGCCCCGGGATGGCGTCGTCGAGGTCATAGGGGGGATACTTGCCGCCCCAGGCGTTGAACGCGAAGTCCACGGCGGCGAGCGGCGTCTGCCGCGGTTTCCTTGACATGTTACGGAGGACGTAATATGGTCATTAATGCTCAAGTCCTTCCAGCACAACGCTCAGGATCTGATGCAACCCCCACCCCTCTCGACGCGCTATCCGTCATCACTTCAATCGGTCGGGGATCACGAACGCCATGCCCATTCTGCGCAACTCCAAGATAGTCCCGGTCCTCATGTTTCACAGCGTGGGGCTCGAAAACCATCCGTGGATCTGGAGCGCGCTGTCCGAATCGGAGGACTCCTTCGAGCGCAAGCTCGCCCTGATAAACGAGAAGGGCTACACCAGCATCGCGTGGGATGCGCTCTATGGCTATATGGAAGGCTCAAGGTCTCTACCCGGGGATTCGATCCTGCTGACCTTTGACGACGGCTACCTCGATAACTGGGTCATCGCCTATCCCATTCTGAAACGGCTGGGGATGAAGGCCACTATATTCGTCACCCCCGAATTCGTCGATCCCGCCCCCTCGCTTCGGCCGACCTTGGACGACGTCTGGGCGGGACGCTGCACCCGGGAGCAACTCCAGGTGGCCGGCTTTCTCAGCTTTGCGGAGCTGCGGGCCATGGAGGCGTCGGGCCTCATCGATGTTCAGTCCCACGCGCTGACGCATACCTGGTACTTCACCGCGCCGGAGATCGTGGACTTTCACGCACCACACGCCGTGGCTCAGTACCCGTGGCTCATGTGGAACGCCAACCCGCAGCGCAAGCCGTTCTACCTGGTCGAAGACCAGCAGCCGCTCGTGCCATGGGGTTACCCGATATTTCGGCACGAGAAGGCCCTGATCGCCAGGCGATTCTTCCCCGACCCGGAAGCCGTTCGGGCCGTGACGGACTACGTGGCCGAGCACGGCGGTCCGGGCTTCTTCCGCGATCCCGAGTGGCGCGGCTCCATGTCACGGCACATCCAGTCCCTGGGGATACACGACGGTTTCCCCGGCCATTACGAGACAGACGCCGAAAGAGAGGCACGGAGGTACGGCGAGCTCGCCACTTCGAAACGGATCCTCGAGAGCGAGCTCGGAAAGCGGGTGGACTACATTTGCTGGCCGGGCGGCGGGAGCGACGAGACGGTGAGGCGTATCGCTGCCGAGGTCGGTTACAAGGCCGGGACGGCCGGCCGCGGACGGAAACGCAACCTACGGAACACGGACCCCAGCAGTATACAGCGCATCGGGACCGGGCGCGTATCGCTCGGGGGCAAACCGATAGGCCCGGCCGGCCCGCGATACCAGTTGCTGCGGATACGCGCTTACCAGAATAGCCTGTGGCACAGGGGCTTGACGGTTGCCTACAAGCTGGCCCTGTTATCGGGTGTCGGACGTTGATCTAAGCAGCCGCAGCGCGGGTCGCAGGGCCGGCACAGGTTGACGGCGAGCGGGATTTGCCGCTTGAGCGGGCGCTGGGGCAGACCGGCTCGACCGCGAGACTACCACATCACCCCTGGCGTACCTCTTCCTCGTGCAGACCGCACAGGCGGTTCCGTGGTACCGCCTCGTCTATGCGGCGCGGTTTGGGGAGATCGAGACGATGCATGATCTCGATGAACTGCTCACGTGTCTTTCCGGCCAGGCGCGGGTTGATCGCGCGCTCCTGACCGATGCAGCTCACCCGACGGCCGTGGTAGTCGTGACCGGGGTAGACCAGCGTCTCGGCCGGCAGCGCGAACAGGCGTTTGGCGATGCTGTCGTACAGCGCGGCGGGGTCGCCGCCCTGAAAATCCGTGCGGCCACAGCCGTTGATGAGGAGGGTGTCGCCGGTGAAGGCCCGGTCCCGCCACAGGAACGAGCTGCTGCCCGGCGTGTGGCCGGGGGTCGCGAGCACTTTGATCTCCTCCCCATCGGCGAAACCGAGCACATAACCATCCGTGAGCTGATGATCCGCACCTGTGGCCCCGCACCGTCGGCTCACCGCAGTCTCGGCGCCGGTGCGCTGTCGCAGCCGGCCGCTCGCGGTGATGTGGTCGGCGTGTACGTGGGTCTCGATCGAGTATTTCAAAGTGAGCCCGAGCCGCCCGAGCAACTCCAGGTAGTCCTCCAGATGGCCGTCCACGGGGTCGATGAGCACCGCCTCTTTCATGCCGGGGCTGCCGATCAAATAGGTGTAGGTGCAGGAATCGAGGTCGAAGAGTTGTCGAAAGATCATGTGTCGCTCCTGCTGCTCTGCGAAGGCCGGGTCATGGGGGTGCAAAGGGGCATCTTAACGCGGTCGGGTGCGATCCGGAGAGGTTTCGCTAAAGCCCTTTCGAACCTATAATATGGGGTGCAGGCGGCGAGTCTTTCTCCTATACTTTTCAAAGACCTCTTCATGACAGTTGAAGTTACCCTTTCCATCGTCAAGCCTGACGCAGTGCACAACAGCTACATTGGTGAGATCATCTCCCGGTTCGAGAAGGACGGGCTCAGGGTGGCCGCGCTCAAGATGCTGGTGCTCTCCCGGCAGCAGTTCCTGGGGATCTATGGGGGACACGAGGGCCAGCCCTACTATGAAGACCTCACGGCCTTCATGGCCGCGGGTCCGTCGGTGGTGATGGTGCTGGAGGGTGAGCAGGCGGTGGCCAGGAACCGCGCCATCATGGGCAATACCAATCCGAAGCTGGCGGCGCCCGGTACCATCCGCGCCGATCTCGGGACCGCGACCAACCGCAACGCGGTGCACGGCTCGGACAGCCCCGAGACGGCACAGAGAGAGATCGCGTGCCTGTTTTCCGCGGAGGAGATCTGGACACTGCGTGGTTGAGAAACGAATGAGCGGCGTTACCAATCTGCTGGGACTCGACCGGGACGCACTGGAGGGCTTCTTCGCCGGCATCGGGGAGCGGCCTTTTCGTGCCGCCCAGGTCATGAAATGGCTGCACCAGCAAGGTGTGGCCGAATTCGAGGCGATGAGCAATCTGGCCAAGACCCTGCGCGCGCGGCTTACGGAGATCGCCGCGGTCGCCCCCCCGGTGGTCAGGGCCGATCGCGCGTCGAGGGATGGGACGCGCAAGTGGCTACTGGGTCTCTCACGGGGCGACGCGGTCGAGACGGTGTTCATCCCGGAGCGCGGGCGCGGTACTCTGTGCGTGTCCTCGCAGGTCGGCTGCGCCCTCGATTGCAGCTTCTGCGCGACCGGCAAGCAGGGCTTCGGGCGCAACCTGGAGGCGGCCGAGATCATCGGCCAGGTGTGGCTCGCGGCGCGCTGTCTCGGGCAGGTGCCGCGCGGGGAACCCCCGATCACCAATCGGGCCATCACCAATCGGCCTGTCACCAATCGGACCATCACCAATGTGGTCTTGATGGGCATGGGCGAGCCGCTCCTGAACCTCGACAACGTGGTACCGGCGATGAGGATCATGCTGGATGACGACGCCTACGGCCTGTCACGCCGGCGCGTGACCTTGAGCACCGCCGGCGTCGTGCCCCAGATCGAGCGCCTGCGCCAGTTGTGCCCGGTGAGCCTGGCCGTGTCTCTGCACGCGCCCGTGGATGTGCTGCGCGACGAGTTGGTGCCGATCAACAAACGCTATCCGATCGCCGAGCTCCTGGCCGCCTGCCGGCGCTACGCCGAGGCCACCGATACCCGCATCACCTTCGAATACGTCATGCTCGAGGGGGTCAACGACGACCTCGCCTGCGCGCGCGAGCTGGTAAAGCGCCTGCGCGGGGTCCCGGCCAAGGTCAATCTGATCCCCTTCAACCCGATCCCGCGGAGTCCCTATCGCCGCTCGCCGCCCGAGGTCATCGAGCGTTTCCGGGAGGTGCTGCTGTCGGGGGGCATCATGAGCATCACCCGCAGGACCCGCGGCGAGGACATCGACGCGGCCTGCGGCCAGTTGGTGGGCAAGGTCATGGCGCGCGCCGCCCGCCACCGGCCCGCCGTCGCAGTGGGGGCCCCGCTATGAGATCAGGCCAAATGAAATGGGGCTGCGTGCCCTTCCTGGCGCTCGCGCTCGCGGGCTGCGCCACGACCGAGCAGGTGCCGGATCCGAGCTACATCCCCAGCGACAAGGCCGCGATCAATACCCAGCTCGGCGTCGAGTACATGAAGACGGGCGATTACGAAACCGCCATCGTCAAGCTCAAGAAGGCCCTGGAAGACGATCCCAATTATTCGAGCGCCTACAGCATGCTGGGCGAGGTGTACCGCCGCACCGGTCAGATGGACAAAGCCGAGGAGTTTTTCCGCAAGGCGGTCGATCTGGACCCCAGGGACTCGGGCGCCTGGAGCAATTACGGCCAGTACCTGTGCCAGGTGGGCCGCGATGCGGAGGCCGACACGATGTTCGAGAAGGCCCTGGCGAACCCGCTGTACACCACCCCCGAGATTGCGCTCACCAATCAGGGGGTGTGCGCCGCCCGCCAGGGCGAGCTCGGCCGCGCGGAAGAAAAGCTGCGCGCGGCGCTCGATCGCAACCCGAACGTACCGGCCGCGCTCCTGGAGATGGGCGAGGTGAGTTATCGCCAAGGCCAGTATCTCAAGGCCCGCGGCTATCTCGCGCGTTACTCGGAGGTCGCGAGGCACAGCGCGCGTAGTCTCTGGCTCGGCGTGCGCGTGGAGCGCCAACTCGGGGATGCGGATGCGGTGGGGAGCTATTCCGTGGCCCTCAAGGGCCGTTTCCCGGAATCGGAAGAGACCCGCCTGTTGACGGAATCGGAGCGTCGCGGTGGCCATGGCGAAACGGTCGAACAATAAATCTCTGGACTCCGGCGGCGCGATCCCGCCCCCGTCCCTGGGCACGCGCTTGAGCCAGGCGCGCGAGGCGCGCCGCATCCCCATCGAGGGCATCGCGCAGCAGATCCGGGTGCCGGTGGCGGTATTGCGTGCCATCGAAGAGGATCGCCTGGAGGGCTTGGCGCCGATCTACCTCAGGGGCTATGTGCGGGCCTATGCCCGCATCGTGGGACTCGGCGAGGACAGCGTGCTCGCGGTACTGCCGAGCGCCGAGACGCCGGTGGTCGTGACCGCCCGCAGCGGCCGGGCGATGCGCCAGAATGTGACGCCCGGCGGCGGCCTCAAGGTCGCCACCCTGGTCGTCGTCGTGGTGCTCGTGGGACTCATGGTGGCATCTTTTCGCACCCCCGTGGTCGATGAGGTCGCTATCGATGCCGGGCTCGATGCGGGGCTCGCCGAACCCCAGGCGCCCGCCGTGGCCGGCGCGCCGACTGCGCCCGAGGTGCGCGCCGTGCCGGGCACGGCGACCTCGGCCGGTGCGCCGTACACCTACGAGGTCGTACCCCATCCCGAGACCCCGCCCGCCGCTCCGCCGGCGACGGCGCCCAAGCCGGCCGCCACCCCGCCCGAGTCGGAAACGGTTGCGGACGCCAGCGCGCCCGCTCTGGCGGCTGTGGAAGCACCGGTCGAACTGTCGCCAGCCCGGTTGTCGCAGGGCGAGGCACTTCTTGCGGCGGGCCACAACCTGGTGCTGGAGCTCGACCGTGAGTCCTGGACCGAGGTTCAGGACGCGCGCGGCGCCAAGCTCTATTACGCCCTGGCGGCCGCCGGTCAGATCATCAAAGTAGCCGGCGAGCCGCCGTTTCGCGTGGTGCTCGGCAATGCCCCCGATGTCGAGGTCTACTACAACGGCAAGCCGTTCGACTTCACCCCCTGGTCGCACGGTCGGGTGGCGCGCTTCACGGTCGGTGATCCGCCGCCGGCCGACGGGCGTAACTAAGCCCGTCGTCGCCGACTCCGCATCACGGTTTCCGCACCCCACTTGGAAGGGCAGATCAAAGCCGTACGCGGCATGAAGGACATCCTGCCCGAGGACAGCGGGCGCTGGCGGTGGATGGAGGAGACCGTGCGTGCGGTGCTCCTCGGCTACGGCTATCGCGAGATCCGCCTGCCGATAGTCGAGCACACGGGCCTGTACGCGCGCTCGCTCGGGGTCGACACGGACATCGTCGAGAAGGAGATGTACACCTTCCCGGACCGCAACGGCGACAGCTTGACCTTGCGACCGGAGGGGACCGCCGGCTGTGTCCGGGCCGGGCTCGAGAGCGGGCTCCTGTATCACCAGATCCAAAGGCTCTGGTACACCGGCCCCATGTTTCGCCACGAGCGCCCGCAGCAGGGCCGCTATCGGCAGTTCCACCAGATCGGGGCCGAGGCCTTCGGCATGGCCGGACCCGATATCGATGCGGAGATCATCGCCCTGACGGCGCGGCTGTGGCGGGCGCTCGGCCTTGGCACGCTGCGGCTCGAGGTCAACTCCCTCGGCGACGCGCCGGCACGGGCTACTTATCGGGAGGCGCTGCGGGACTATTTCGGTCGTTACGAATCGAGCCTGGATGAAGACAGCCGCCGGCGTCTCGACCGCAACCCGCTCAGGATCCTCGATAGCAAGGCGCCCGGCATGCAGCCGCTCATTGGCGGGGCACCCCGGCTCGCCGAGTACCTGGACCCCGGATCGGCCGAGCATTTCCGGGTGCTCCGGGACCTCTTGGACGGGGCCGGGATCGCCTATGTGATCAACCCGACCTTGGTGCGCGGCCTCGATTACTATAATCGCACGGTGTTCGAATGGATCACCGACCGGCTCGGTGCCCAGGGGACCCTCTGTGCCGGCGGGCGTTACGATGGCCTGGTCGAGTGTTTCGGCGGGGCGCCGACCCCGGCGGTCGGTTTCGCCATGGGGCTGGAACGCATCGTCGCGCTCCTCGAAGCCGGCTCGGAACCGGGAGACGGGGGGTTTTGCGATGTTTATATGATCGCGGTCGGTGAAGAGGCGGCGCGCGCGGCCCTGCCGCTCGGCGAGTCGCTGCGCGATGCGCTCCCCGGCCTCCGGCTCTCGATCCACTGCGGCGGTGGCGGGTTCAAGGCCCAATTCCGGCGGGCGGACAAGAGTGGGGCGCGGATCGCGGTGATCCTCGGCGCGGACGAGGTCCGGCAGGGCGTCGCGGGTGTGAAGCAGATGTGCCAGGCGAGCGAGCAAGAGAGCGTGGGGCAACGAGATCTCGCCGGACACCTCGGGCGGATGCTCGGGGGGCGGGTGCTCGGGCGCCCCCTGAAAGAACAGGCGCCCCTGTAGAGAACCGGCGTAGTCATAAACACTGGAGTCGGCATGGATCCCTATTCATCGGACCGAGAACAAGTCGAGGCACTGAAGACCTGGTGGTGGAAGAACGGCATACCGATCATTGCCGGGGTGGGTATCGGTCTCGGCGGGCTGTATGCGTGGCGGGCCTGGCAGGCCGAGTTGCATGCGGATGCCGAGCAAGCCTCCAGCCGCTTCGAGCAGCTCGTGACGGCGCTGGCCGAGAATAAGACCGGCACCCTGGCGGGGCAGGCCGAGCAGATCCTCGATGAGCACGACGACACGGTCTACGCGTCGTTCGCGACCCTCGCGCTGGCGCGGCTCGCGGTCGAGGCCGGCGATCTACAGAAGGCCCGGGGACATCTGCAATGGGTGCTGGACCACACCCGCCACGTACCGCTCAAACGCCTCGCCAAGCTGCGTCTCGCGTGCGTTCTCTTGTCCGCGGGTGAGGCCGACAAGTCCTGGTCGCTGGTCGAAGAGTTGAAGGACGGTCCCGAGTCCGCCAGCTATCTAGAGCTCAAAGGCGATGTGCTGCGCGCCCAGGGCCGGTTACCCGAGGCACGCCGCGCCTACGACGAGGCATTGAAACTGGCCGCCGGGGCCGGCGAGTCCGGCCCACAAGGTCAAGACAGTTTGCGGCTCAAACTGGACGCCCTCGGGATCTCCGATCCGGCACCCTGACCGTATGTGTGAACGATGGGCTGGGTGTGAACGATGGGCTGGGCCCCTCTGGAAATCTTTTCATATCGTATTGGCCCTCGTGGCGGTCCTGCCGGGTTGCGGGATCCCGGAGTACATGAGCGATTTGCTGGAAGACGAAGAGCCGGCACAGGTCCTCACCCCACTCCACGAGTTCGAGCCGAGCATCGCGATCCAGGAGCTTTGGACCGATGATGTGGGCGAGGGCACCGACGCGCTGTTCCTGAAGCTCGCGCCGGCGGTTGCCGAGGGCACCGTGTACGTGGCCGATCGGGAAGGGACCGTCAGCGCCATCGGCATCGACAGCGGCGACGCCCTGTGGGAACGCGATACCGACATGCCCATCTCCGGGGGGCCGGGCCTCGGCGAGGGCCTGGTCCTGGTCGGCACCTCGGATGGCGAAGTGCTGGCGCTGTCCCAGGCGGATGGCTCTTTGGTCTGGACCGCCGCGGTGAGCAGCGAGGTGCTCGCGCCGCCCCGGATCGAGGACGGCGTCGCCGTGGTGCGGACCGGGGACGGCAAGGTCTTCGGCATCGATGCCACCGCCGGGACGCGGGTCTGGGTCTACGACAAGCAGGTGCCGGTCTTGACCCTGCGCGGCACCAGCGCGCCGGTCTTGTCCGAGGACCTCGCGATCGTGGGCTTCGACAGCGGGGTGCTCGTGGCCCTGGAGGTCAAGACCGGCAAGCCGGCCTGGGAGGTCGGCGTCGCCCAGCCGCGCGGCCGCTCGGACCTCGAACGCATGGTGGACATCGACGCCGAGCCGCTCCTCTATGACGACCGCCTGTATGTCGCCACCTTCCAGGGCAGAGTCGCGGCGCTCGACCTAGAGGACGGCGATCTGGTATGGGACAAGACCTTATCGTCTTATGCCGGCCTCGGGGTGGACGAGGATAACCTCTATGTGACCGACGATCGGAGTCACCTCTGGTGTTTGGATCGCCTGGCGGGCAGCGCCCACTGGGAACAGGAGCAACTGGCCGGCCGCGCCCTCACCGCCCCGGCCGGCGCTGGCGACTACGTGGTGGTCGGCGACGTGGAGGGCTATCTGCACTGGCTTAGCCGTGAAGACGGCCAACTGGCTGCGCGCGTGCGGCTCGACGACGAGCGCATCATGGCCGCGCCGCTGGTGGTCGGCGACATGGTGATCGCCTACAGCAGCGGCGGCACCTTGGGCGCCTATCGCGTCGCCCCATGACACAAGTGCTCGCCATCATCGGGCGGACGAACGTGGGCAAATCGACCCTGTTCAACCAGCTCACAAGGAGCCGCGATGCCCTGGTCGCGGATAGCCCCGGGCTCACGCGCGATCGGATCGTGGGGCACGGGACGTTCGGCGAACGCCGCTATGTCTGCGTCGATACCGGCGGTCTCGGGGAGACGAGCGAGCGGCTCGCGGCGCTGGTCAGAGACCAGGCCCTGCGTGCCGCAGCCGAGTCAGATGTGGTGCTGTTGGTGGTCGATGGCCGGGCGGGGATGGCGGCTGGGGATCGGGACATCGCGCGCTGTCTGCGGCGCCTCGGAAAGCCGGTCCAGATCGCGGTCAACAAGACCGAGGGGCTCGATCCGGAGACCGCCGTCGCGGAGTTCTTCGATCTGGGGCTCGGCGCTCCCCTGGCCATCTCGAGCGCCCACCGCGAGGGACTCGTGGCGCTCCTCGAGAGCGCGCTGGGGCACGTCTCTATCGATCCGGCCCAAGCGGATCCGATCCAGTCGGATCTTATCCCCGATAGCGGGACGCGAGTCGCCGTCGTCGGCCGGCCCAACGTGGGCAAGTCCACGCTCGTCAACCGGATCCTCGGGGACGAGCGCGTGGTGGTCTACGATCGGCCCGGGACCACGCGCGACAGCATCGCGGTGCCCTTCGTGCGCCACGGCCGGCCCTATGTCCTCATCGACACGGCGGGCATGCGACGCCGCGCCCGGATCCGCGAGGCCATCGAGCACTTCAGCGTCGTCAAGACGCAGCAGGCGATCGACCGCGCCCATGTGGTGGTCGTAGTGCTAGATGCCACCGAATCGGTTACCGAGCAGGATGCCGCGTTGCTCGGGATGGTCATCGAGACCGGGCGCGCGCTCGTGGTCGCGGTGAACAAATGGGATGGGCTTTGCCCCGAGCAGCGCGACCATATCCACAAGGAGGTGGACCGGCGGCTCACGTTCGTGGACTTCGCCCGGGTACATTACCTCTCGGCCCTGCACGGCAGCGGCGTCGGGGGGCTGTTCGAGACCATCGATCGGGCTCATGCCTCGGCCTTCGTAGAGGTCCAGACCGGGGCACTGACCCGCATCCTGGAGCGCGCCGTCCTGGACCATCCCCCGCCGCTCGTCGCGGGCCGGCGCATCAAGCTCCGTTACGCGCATCTCGGCGGCCACAACCCGCCGCGCGTCGTGGTGCACGGGCATCGCAGCGCGTGCCTGCCCGAGCCCTACCGGCGTTATCTCGAGCGTGCACTGCGCGAGGCCCTGGGGATCGAGGGCACCCCGTTGCGCGTCGAGCTCCGCCAGGACGCCAATCCGTATGCTAATAGACCCTCTGGCAACAAACCCGCTGGGAATAGACCCGCCGGGAATAGACCGGTCGGCCAGGGGCCCCAAGTGAACCAACCGCGGCCGGCGCCGCGGCGAAAACGCACGCCCGACCGTGCCGTCTGATCCCTGCGCCGCGCTCACCGCCGAGATCATCGAGCGGGCGCGAGGGATCCGGCTCCTGGTGAGCGATTGCGATGGGGTCTTGACGGACGGTGGCGTCTATTACTCGGGTGCCGGCGAGGTCTCGAAGCGCTTCCATATCCGTGACGGCATGGGCGTCGAGCGGCTTCGCAAGCTCGCGGGGATTGATACGGTGATCGTCTCGGGGGAGGGATCCCCGTCGCTCAAAAAGCGCGCCGAAAAGCTCTCTATTACTGAATGCCATCTCGGCATACAGGACAAGGCCGCGGTGTTACAGGCCATCGCCGCGTGTCGCGGTATCCCGATGGAGGCACTCGCCTACATCGGGGACGACGTCAACGATCTCGAGGCCATGGCGCTCGCGGGCCTTAGCGCTTGTCCCGCTGATGCCTACACGGAGGTCCGGGAGCAAGCCGACATCGTGTGCGCCGCGCGCGGCGGGCAGGGGGCCTTTCGAGAATTCGCGGAGATCCTCATCGCCGCCGGGACGCCGCGGCCCGGTTGATCCGCAGAACCGGTTTGCCCCTTCTCGCGCTCGTGCGAGAGGGGGTTGTCCACACGTTCCTCGGCCTTGCCGAGGCGCTACGCCCCCGGCCGTGCGGCTGGGACCAAGGTCACGTCAAGCTCCACACTGGGGGAAAGGGCACGAAGTCGGCGCGGGCGAGGAGCCCGGGCCCACCGGGAGCGGCGGCCGGGGGATGGCCTTGGGTGGTTTCGGAGGCGAACCCACGCCCAAGTTTTCACAGGCGCCCCTCGGTCCCATGGAGAAGCACTGGTCCGGCCGGCCAGGCCCGCCAACGCCGCTGTCCGAACCGCCTTGCCCATCCATCATGTCCTTACCGGCTCCGCCGAGCAGCCTGTCACGGCCGGCGCCGCCGAACAGGCGGTCATCGCCCGGACCACCGCTTAGCACATCCCGGCCGGCGTCACCGACCAGTCTATCGCGACCGGGGCCGCCCCGTATCGTATCGTTGCCGCTGCCGCCGAATAACCTACGGTCGTCGCCGAGGCCACCGTCCAGCACGTCGTTACCGGGCCCACCGTCCAGCTCGTCCCGGCCGGCGTCACCAAAAAGTTGGTCGTCTCCGGCGGCACCGAATAACTTGTCATTGCCCTCCCCACCTCGGAGCACATCCGGGCCCGCGGCGGTATCCGAAGGCAGTGTGTCACCGACCAGCGTATCGTTATCGGTGTCGCCGGCCAGGGTATCCGCACCGCCCTCTCCGAAGAGACCATCGACTCCAGGGCCACCGCTCACCACGTCGTCACCGGGCCCGCCGACCAGCTCATCGTCGCCGGCGTCACCTTCCAATTGGTCGTTCCCGGCCGCACCGAACAGCCTGTCATCGCCGTCGCCACCGCGGAGCACATCCGGGCCCCCGGTGCCCGCGAAGGGATCGTCACCGACCAGCGTATCGTTATCGGCGTCGCCGGCCAGGCTATCGGACCCGTCCTCGCCGAAGGCACGATCGACTCCGGGGCCACCGTTCAGCACGTCGTCACCGGGCCCGCCGACCAGCTCATCGTTGCCGCCATCACCTTCCAGCAGATCGTTTCCGCCGAAACCGAATAGCTTGTCATCGCCCTCGCCACCCCGGAGCGTATCGGGGCCCTCGCCACCCGCGAACTGGTCGTCACCGACCAACTCATCAATTCCGTCGCCGCCCTCGATCGCATCGCCGCCGGGTCCGCCGAAGACGAGGTCGTCGCCCGGGCCGCCGCAGATGATGTCGTCCCCGCCCTGGGCGATGATCGTGTCATTGCCTTCCAGGCCATGGATGACATCGTTCCCTTCCGTGCCGACCAGGATGTCGTCGCCCGGCGTGCCGATCACCGTCGGTGGCCGTCCCTGGCACGTCAGGTTCTCAGGGACGACCGAGGACTGATAGCGCGCCAGGGCGAAATCGGCACCGGAGTTCACTACGCTGCTGAGTCTATGAAACCCGACCACCACGATATTTCCTTCGGGCTGCAGGGCGACGGCTTGCCAACTCGAAGTTGCATTCACGGGCCCGAGGCGGGTCAGTATGAATCCATCCGGTACCCCTTCGGGTGGACCTCCTATGTCATCGACCGCATCTTCACCGAAGGTGGTGTCCTCACGTCCGTTTGGCTGATACCGGACCAGCGCGAAATCGCTTGGCTGGCTCGTGTCACCCGTCCTGCTCCGCCCTGCCGCCACGAGCTTGCCGCCGGGCTGCAAAATCAGCGCAGTCATACTGGCGGGCTGGCCCGGGAAACCCGTCGTCTTTCTTCCCTCCGTGCCGAAGCTCTGGTCAAGATTGCCATTCACATCATAGCGCGCGAGGGCAAACCTGGGGGCGTCTCCGATTGTCGAGTTGCCTCCCGCGACGATTTTACCGTCGGGTTGGCGCAAGAGGGACGCGACTATCTCCGCTCTTCCCAGCTCGAAATCCGTCTTCACCCTACCATCGATGCCGAACTCGTCACCTTGGGTCGTGTCATCGGGCCCGCCGTCATCGAGACTACCGTCAACGTTATACCGCGCGAGTGCAAAGTCGACCTGGTCCCTAAGGGGACTATCCTCGTCGTCTGGGCCCGCCCTTCCTCCCGCCACGATCTTACCGTCGGGCTGCACGAGCACCGCAAACGCAGTTGCGCGTTCGCTGTCGGGAAAGCTCGTTTCGACGAACCCATCCCCGCCGAAGCTGGTATCGAGTTGTCCCTGGGGCGTAAAGCGGGCCACGACGAAGACACCGGAAGGGTTGTCCACCGACCTTATCGCCACCACGATCTTCCGGTCCGTGGGCTGAACGGCAACCGCGAAAGCCCTATTCTCCCCGCCCCCCGGGAACGGCGGCGTCGCTATCCCACCGGTAGCAAACCCGGTATCGAGCTGTCCGCCGGCCGTGTAACGCGCCACTGCAAACGTCCGTGACCCACCGTCACCCGACCTTCCCACCACCACGATCTTCTCTTGACCATCGTCGTCCTGCAGGACCAGCGCGTTGACCTCATCGGTGTCACTGCCGACGTCGGTAGTCTCGAGCCCATCGAGCCCATCCGGCCCACCGACCCCGAAGGTGGCGTCCAAGCCCCCGTTCTTGTTGAAGCGCGCAACCGCAAAGTCTACGTCACGATCAGGCGCTACTCCCCCTGTACGGTGACCTCCCACCACGATCCTGCCATCGGGCAGCAGGATCGCCATCCCGAAAAGCTGATCGCGGCCGCCGGCGACGTCACAGGTCATTATTCCACCCGCTGCATTGCATCGCAGCGGATTGGTGCTGCTGACCCCGAATCCGGGGTCGAGTGCGCCGTCGGCCGCCTGGGCCACCGGGGCAAGGCCGAGGGTCAGGAACGCAGCGGCGGTGGCCGCGCTCCATGGCTTGGGTGCCTTACCGGACGCGCCGCTGCGTTGGCCGGAAGATCGTGAAGTGGGTAACGGCTCATGGGCATTGTGGGACATACATCTCTCCTTTTCCGTGTTGCTGTGTAACGGTTTCTCGGTCCATCCATGGCACGGCGCTGCCCTCTACCGGGTGTGCTCAAGCCGCGCGTTTGTCGCTATCGCCGAAGCCAACCGTCGCGCCGCGTCTTGGCGCGTCCGAGTTGAGCGCCAGGATTAGCCTTTACACCGCCAAGGATACGAAATGCACCTTCGCTTGTTCAGTGACTTTCCGCACAAACATTTTGTGACATATTCACGATCGGTCCCCGAAGAACACCGTGTACTTCTCAATGCGTGAATCAATGTTCCCGGAGGCCTTTCGAGATCGACAACCAATGCAGGAAGCTACCATTAGGGAGGTTGCAGCTTGGCTGGGCAGAGGCAACCGCCATCCGACAGTACGACCCGAGTGAAGACGCCTCGGGAGTCGGCAAAGGACGTCGCAACCGAAGGATAGATCTTTCTCCTACCCGACGCGCTTCTTTTGCATAGGCTATTTAACACCTCTCCGGTGTCCGTGGCAAGCCCCCTCTCTTAGGAGGCGTCCCCATCGCGCTGGTGCCCGGCCGCGGCAGTCGCGATCGTTCGAGGGCTCGATCGTGGATCCATAGAGAGGGGAGCGGGGTCCACTCGCGGTTGACATCGGTCCCCGGCTCTACCATGCTTATCCTGGGTACGTCAATGGCGGCTCTGTGCTCACGCGCTCAAGACCGGAGGACGACAATGACACGAATAACGCTGACCCTGTTTACGGCTTGCGTGTGGTTGGGGGCGGGGTTGTGGCCGCCCCAGTCCCGTGCGGTTACGCACGACAGCTTTCTGGTGCGCAATGCGCTCGATATCGTGACCTTGTGTTCGGTACCGAAAGAGGACGCCCTGCACACCGCAGCGGCTAATTTCTGCCACGGATACGTGGTCGGCGCCTACCATTATTACCGGGCTATGATCACCGGGCCGGATCCGGATCGAGAACCGCTCTTCTGCCTGCCCGATCCTCAGCCTTCGCGGGACGAGGCGATCCGCGCCTTCGTCGCGTGGGCACAAACCCATCCCCAGTACAATAACGAACCGGCGGTTGAGACCTTGTTCAAGTTCGCGATCGCAACATGGCCATGTGATTCCTGATCAGGAGGGCACACGGATATGAAACGTCATCGACATCTACTTTTGGCTGCATCTCTGACCATCGGACTGGCGGGTTGCGCGGGGATGACCACCTCGCAGCAACGGGCGCTGAGCGGCACCACGATGGGTGCGGCGGGCGGTGCCGTCATCGGGGCGATCGCCGGCAATGCCGGGCTCGGAGCCGGGATCGGTGCGGCCACCGGCCTCTTGGGCGGCTACCTCTACGACCAGCACCAGCAGTCGCAGGAGAAGGCCTATCAGCAAGGATACCAGCAAGGGCAGCAAGCCCGCTGAGCCCCGCGGCGGGCCCGATTGCCTGCCCCTCACCCGGTGACGTGCGCGACGTCCGCCGACCGGGATCTGTGTGGCTTGCCCACCTCTGCGCGCGACATCTCGATCGCTTCCTTGATTCGCTCAATCGGTATCCTGGCCTTGCGAGCTAGCTAGCACCTCGCGCGCGAGCTAGCCGACATCGCGACGCCGGGGTATAGGGCTGTCTCCCGCGCCATGATCGACAGGCGCCGATGGTGGGCGTCGCCTCATCAGCCACGCCGCCCGAAACCGGGACCCGGCCGATATCGGCCCGGGTGATACCCGGCCCCGGTGACACTGCCGCGGGCGCCGTGGTGCCTGCACGATCAGCCTGTCCTGTCGTCCCAGGATGACGCCGGCTACCCTCGGTCCGCACGGTAGGTCGTAGCCCTCATGCTCGAAAGGTGCGCGACTAGCTGCCACCGATCAACAAGTTGCGTTGAACTCTTCGGAATCCACCGCGTGCGAGCGCGCACGCATGGCTCGTTGGCATGTGAAATGTGCTATGCATCACAAACAAACTGTGACGGACGTCACAGACTGAAAGCGGCTGTGTTGCTACAAGAGAGCGTGGGTGCCCATGGCACTGGGCGATGGAGGTGGGTGATGCGTACGAATAGTATGATCCTTGCGCTGGTCTGCTCGCTGTTGTTCGGCCTTTCCTCCAGGGTGTCGGCCACCAACCATCTCGTGCAGATCGATGAAATCATGGCCGGGGCCAATGGCGACTCACAGATCCAATTCGTGGAAATGGGAGTCTCCGACGGCGGCCAAAAGGAGTGGGGGCCCAACCGTGACCTTTCCGAGGAGGTGGGCAGGGCCATGCTCGTCTTTTTCGACATCAATGGGAAGCGGACGGGCCGGTTTGTCTTTCCCACGAATGCGCCCGCCGGCGGCAATCAGGTCCTGATCGCCACCTCCGCGTTCGCGGCCCTGCCCGGCGCCCCCACGCCGGATTTCATCATGCCCGCCAACCTCATGGCCCAAAGCGGCAAGCTTTGTTTTCGGGGCAATCCCGCTAATCCCAATCGTTTTGATGTGAACCTGTGCCTGTCTTACGGCGCCTTCGACGGCGATACCGAAGGGGCCGGCCCGCGGGCGGCCGGCGGCGCCCGGCTGGCGATCGTGGGCGCCACCAGCCTGCGGCGCTTCCAAGACTCCGTCGGGTTTGGCTCGCAATCCAACGCCGATTTCGAGTTGCGCACACCGGAGCCGACCAACACGCGGGACCAGACCTTCACCTTCACAGTGGCCTCGCAGGTCGACCAGGGGAGAACCTTGTTCTTGAAGGAAACCTTCAATGGCAATAACCGGACGTGCGCGACGTGCCACGTCGCCGGCGACGCCTTCGGCCTTTCCCCGGCGAGCATCGCCGCCTTGCCGCCGTCCGATCCCCTGTTTATCGCCGACTTCAACCTCAACACCCTGGTGCTCACTGCCGATTCCCGCCCCAGCGATCTGCGCGGCGTGATCACCGCGACCAACGGCTCCACCGCGACGGTCCTGGCCGGATCCGGGGCTACCTACCTGATCCACGGCGGCAGCGCATTGACCGGTACGATCACCGATGGTCGCAATACCGGCGAGCTCTCATCCTTTACGCCCGGCGATCTAAATGAATTGGAAAACCCGACGCTGTTGCGCGGGGGACGGGCCTTGATCCTGGAGAATATCGACGGATTCGCCAACCCGCCGGTGATGCGCGCTTCCCCTCACCTGCTGAATATCGACCTGACCGCACCCTATGGGCTCAGCGGGGAGATCCCGGACCTCCGAGCGTTCGCCACCGCCGCCGTGCGGCAACATTTTCCGCGGCGCCTGGATCGGACCGAAAACGTCACGGCGACCCAGACCGAGACACTGGACTTCCGGATCCCCACCCCGGCCGAACGGCAAGCCATGGAAGCGTTCATGAAAACGATCTTCCTGCCGACCGATCAGGACTTCGATCTAGACCGATTCGCCACCACCGAGGCGCAAAAACGGGGCCGCGACCTGTTCTTCGGCGCGGCCAAGTGCTCTACCTGCCACTCCGGGGCTGTCCTCGCCCGATCCGACGGGAGCTCTCGGACCACCGCCGGGGTCAACGAAGCATTTAATACGGGCGTCGCCGATCTGGAGATCAATACCACCGACGGCCTGCCCCACGAGCCTGCCGCGAGCTCGACTAACACGCGCGAGTTCAGCGTCCCGCCGCTCTTTGGGGTGAAGAACACGGCGCCCTTCTTCCACGATAATTCCGTCGCCACCCTGCGAGAGGCGGTCGAGTTCTATGACAGCCGGGAATTCGTGAGCTCCCCCGCCGGGCAACAGGTCGGTCCCATCAATCTGACCAATCCCCAAACGGTAGCGGACCTGCTCGCCTTCCTTCAATCCCTCACGCAGGTCCCCTTCGCCATGACTCCCGCCTCCCCGTCCCCCCTGTCGTTTGGCGAACAGGACGTGGACGCCGGCGCGACTCCGTCGCGGACGGTGCTCGTCACAAACACCGGCTCGGCGCCGATCGCCGTGACGGCCGCGATCATAAACGGCCCGGGCGCTGCTCATTTCTCGATCACCGACCTCCCGCCGGCCACTCCTTTTCCGTCGGGCGGCAGCCGCACCGTGGGAGTCGCTTTCGATCCCGCGGGGCTCGGTGCGCTGACGGCGACCCTGGAGCTCACCACCATCGATGCCGTGGATGACTGGACGGTGGGCGTGCCCCTGATCGGGACAGGAACCGGTCATGCTGAGATTGTGGTCACGCCCTTGAGCCTGGCTTTCGGCAGCCAGCCCACGGAGGCCGGCCCGACGGGATCGCAGGCCGTGTTGATCACCAACACCGGCGTCACCGATCTGAGCATCTCCAGCCTGACCCTGACCGGCGCCGCCCCCTCCCAGTTCACCATCGTCGGCGACAGCGGAGAGGGGACGCTCAGCCGCGGGGCGAGCCGCACGGTCCGGGTCGCCTTCGACCCCTCGGCCACCGGATCCCTGGCGGCGAACCTGAGCATCGTCTCCAATGACAGCGGCCAAGGTACGGTGGGTGTCACCCTGACCGGCACGGGTGTTGCCCCACAAATCCCCCCAGAAATCCCCCGCGAAATCACCGCACGGTGCTTTGGGGTCCAGGCTACGATCGTGGGTACCGACGGCCCCGATCGGCTAAACGGGACGCCAGGTAGGGACATTATCGCCGCCCTCGGGGGCAACGACGTCATCAACGGCCGAGGCGGAAACGATTTCCTTTGCGGCGGTAAGGGCGATGATAAGCTCAGGGGCGGGATGGGAAGAGATGGGCTCGATGGCGGCAGTGGCCGGGATAAGCTCGATGGGGGTGGCAATCCGGACAGGTGTATAGGCGGTTCCGGCAGGGATACCGCGCGGAATTGCGAACGGATCAGAGGGATCCCTTAGCGTGAATATGATCTATCGGGCCGATCCCGTCCAGAAACCGGTCGAGCTCTTTTTTCTAGGGCGCTCGGTTGTAGCCCCCGGTTTCCCTCCGAAAGGCACCTCATCCCGGTGGCCAGCTCGGTCTCGAGATTCGAATGAGGGTTCTTTTGCACTACCTCCCGAGGCAAGTTGTGGGTTTCACCCTAAGTACCCTGTTTCACAAATACGAGCACATATAAAGCGCGTAACTGTACTCATGAAAGGGCATACTTAGGCGGTGTCCCGTTATTCCCCCTCCCGATGGGCTGGTCTTTACCCACAAGTTGATCGAGCACAAGGGGGTCGGCGACATTTTCGAGCAGGCGACCTGGAGGGATTCAGTGGTAGAGATCGTAAGCGAATTCGATGTCGGCCAAGCGTGCCATGCCA
>JBQTJM010000450.1:0-14149 GCA_052387115.1 Gammaproteobacteria bacterium
CGCAGAACGATGCGCCAGTTCGCGCGCCTCCGTTGGCGTGAGGTTGATGGGATAGGGGCTTTTTCTGGGCATGAAAGGGCGCGGCTCTCGCACCCCTTACCCTCTCACGAACCAAGCGTCTTTGCAACCTCATTATACGTGCTAGTATTTATGAAATATGGTACTTGGCGAGTGCCGGGGCTGTAGCCCGCCCGACAACCCCTTGCCTGGACCCGCCGCTTGCTTTTGATCTCCCGCGGGGCCTTCGCCGCGCGTCGTCCCTGCCTATGACGGAATCCGACAACCCTCCTTCGAAAGCTCGGCCATCGGAAACAGAGCCTTTGGACATCGAGCGTCTGGAGAGCCCCTTCGAGCCCCCGCTGCCCAACCGGCCGGGGGATCGCCGGCGCTGGGCGCGCCTCTACGGCTCCGGGAAGGGGCTCGCCATCGCTGCGGCCGCGCGCCGCCATCGGGGGCCTTGCCTCGTCATCGTACCGAACGCCGCGGAGGCCGGCCGCATCGCCGATGAGGTGCAGTTCTTCGGGGGTGACGGCTTGGAGCCACTCGCCTTCCCGGACTGGGAGACGCTGCCCTACGACCGCTTTTCGCCGTACCAGGACATCGTCTCCGGGCGCCTCGCGACGCTCTACCGGCTGCCGGGTATGGAGGGCGGCATCGTGATCGCCTCGGTGACGACCCTCATGCAACGGCTGCCGCCCCGATCCTTCCTCGAAGGGAACACGCTCCTGCTCCGCATAGGTGAGCGGGTGGATCGCGACGCGCTTTGCGAGCGCCTGATCCGCGGCGGTCACCGCGCCGTGTCCCAGGTGATCGAGCATGGGGACTATGCCCTGCGCGGCTCTATCATGGATGTGTTCCCCATGGGCAGCACCTCGCCGTACCGCATCGACTGGCTGGACGACGAGATCGACAGCCTCCGCACCTTCGACCCCGAGAGCCAGCGCTCGACCGGCACCGTCTCCGAGATCCGGGTGCTCCCGGCGCGCGAGTTTCCCCTGACGCCGGCGGCGATCGAACGCTTCCGCGGCAACTGGCGCGCGCGCTTCGAGGGCTCACCCCAGGACTCGCCGTTGTACCGGGACGTGAGCCAAGGCCTGGCCCCCCCCCGGGATCGAATATTACCTGGCGCTGTTCTTCGAGGAGACGGCGACGTTGTTCGATTATCTGCCCGCCGACACATTGATCGTCGTGGATACCGGGGTCGAGGAGGCGGCCGAGCGCTTCCACGGCGAGGTCCGCGAGCGCCACGAGTCCCTGCGCCACGACCGCGAGCGCCCGCTGTGCACACCGGCCGAGGGGTTCCTCTTGCCGAACGAGGTCTTCGCCGCCGTCAAGGCCCATCCCTCGATCCTGGTCCAGGGCCCGCTCGCGGAGCGCACCGACGGCGTTTCGGTGCTCGCCACCCTGCCGCCTCCCGCGCTGCCCATCGGGGCGCATGCGGCGGACCCGCTCGGGCTCGTCAAACGTTTTCTCGCGACCTATGAAGGACGGGTGCTGTTCGTGGCCGAATCCAAGGGCCGGCGCGAGACCCTCTCGGAGCTGTTCCGGCAGCATGCGATCGGCGTTGCGCCGGTCGCCGATTTTCCCGGCTTCCTGGCAAGCGAAACGCGTATCGGGCTCACCGTGGCGCCGTTGCAGCGCGGCGTCCGCATCGAGGACCGGCGCATCGCCATCGTCTGCGAGTCCGAGCTTTTCCCCGAGCACGCCCCCCAGGCGCGCCGCCGGAGCCGCGCCGCGCGCGATCCCGAGGGGCTCATCCGCGATCTCAGTGAGCTGTCCCAGGGCGCGCCGGTGGTCCACGAGCACCATGGGGTCGGTCGTTATCTCGGGTTGTTTTTGCTCGATGCCGGCGGCATCCAGGGCGAATACCTGGGCATCGAATACGCCGACGGTGATAAGCTCTACGTGCCCGTCCTCGCGCTCTATCTGGTCACCCGCTACACCGGCGCCGAGGGCGAGCACGCGCCGCTCCACAAGCTCGGAAGCCACCAGTGGCAAAAGGCTCGGGCGCGCGCGGCACAACGCATCAGAGACGTGGCGGCCGAGCTCCTCGAGGTCTATGCGAAGCGCAGCGCGCGCACCGGGCATGCCTACCAGGTCGATGAGGACGCCTACCAGAGCTTTGCCCAGGGCTTTCCCTTCGAGGAAACGCCCGATCAAGCCGCGGCCATCACCGCGGTGCTCGGCGATCTCAGGGCCGAGCAGCCGACGGATCGACTGGTATGCGGGGACGTGGGTTTCGGCAAGACCGAGGTCGCGATGCGCGCCGCCTTCGTCGCGGCGATGGACGGGAAACAGGTCGCGATCCTGGCGCCGACCACCCTATTGGCCCAGCAGCACTTCGGGAACTTCAAGGACCGCTTCGCCGACTGGCCGGTACGCATCGAGTTGCTGTCGCGGTTTCAAAACAAACGCGAGCAGGACCAGATCACTACGGGCCTCAAGGCAGGCGCCGTCGATATCGTCATCGGGACCCACAAGCTCTTGCAGGAGGGCGTGGCCTTCAAGCGCCTGGGGCTCCTCGTCATCGACGAGGAGCATCGATTCGGCGTGCGCCAGAAGGAACGGCTCAAGGCTTTGCGCTCCGAGGTGGACATCCTGACGCTCACCGCCACGCCCATCCCGAGGACCCTCAACCTCGCGCTCTCCGCGGCGCGCGAGCTCAGCATCATCGCGACCCCGCCGGCGCGCAGGGTCGCCGTCAAGACCTTCGTCAACGAGTGGGACGAGCACCTCCTGCGCGAGGCCATGGTGCGGGAGATCGCGCGCGGCGGCCAGGTGTATTTCCTCCATAACGAGGTCGAGACCATCGAAAACATCGCGAAGAAAATCGAGACCTTGCTCCCCGAGGGCCGCGTCAGGATCGCGCACGGACAGATGCGGGAGCGCGAGCTGGAGCACGTGATGCTCGATTTCTACCACCAGCGCTTCAACTGCCTGGTGTGCACCACCATCATCGAGAGCGGTATCGACGTCCCGAACGCCAACACCATCATCATGAACCGCGCCGACAAGCTGGGCCTGGCCCAGCTCTATCAGCTCCGCGGCCGGGTCGGGCGTTCCCACCACCGCGCCTATGCCTACCTCGTGATCCCGCCGCGCCAGGCGCTCGGCGCCGATGCCGTGAAACGGATCGAGGCCATCGCCTCCATCGAAGAGCTGGGCGTCGGTTTCACCCTCGCGACCCATGACCTCGAGATCCGCGGCGCCGGCGAGATCCTGGGCGAGGAGCAGAGCGGGCATATCCAGGAGATCGGCTTCGGCCTCTATTCCGAGCTGTTGCAGCGCGCGGTCGCCGACTTGAAGAGCGGGCGCGAGCCGGTGCTCGACCGCCCCCTCGATCACGGCACCGAGATCGAGGTGCACACCGCTTGCCTCATTCCCGAGGATTATCTCCCGGACGTGCACACGCGCCTCATCCTTTATAAGCGCATCGCGAGCGCGGCGGACGATGCGGCCCTGACGCTGCTCGCCGAAGAGATGGCGGATCGCTTTGGGCCCCTGCCCGCGCCTGCCAAGGACCTCGTGCGCGTGACCCGGCTCAAGCTCCGCGCCGCGCCGCTCGGGGTCAAGCGCGTCGACCTCGGCCCCAAGGGCGGCCGCATCGTTTTTCATCCCGAGGCCAAGGTCGATCCGGTCTCGGTGGTGCACCTGGTCCAGAGCCAACCCGCGCGCTATCGATTCGAGGGCAACGAGCGCCTCCGCATCACGGCCGATCTGCCCGACGGCGAGCAACGCATCGAGGCACTGCATGCGCTCTTCGATCGGCTCGCGGGGCGCGATAACGATGCGGGCCGAATCACACGGTGACGAAGGGCTACGCCAGGGGCGTGCCGATGGGGGGAACGCTCACCGGCCGGCGGCGCCCGCCGCATTTCGCTGTCAACGCGCTGATGGATCCGGGGTGGCCGCTCCATCCGGGCACCAAGCTGCAGCGGATCCAGATCATCAAGGGCTGGGTGGACAAGCACACCGGGGAGACCAACGAGAAGGTCTGGGATGTTGCCGGGCGCCGCGACCTCGGTCAGGACATCGATCTCGCGACCTGCGCGCCGAGCCAGCAGGGCTTCGAGCAGCTCTGTGCCGACTGGACGGATCCCGAGTTCGACCCCGACGAGCACGCCTTCTACTACGCTCGCGTGCTCGAGAACCCGAGCTGCCGCTGGAATCAGTACTACTGCATCGCGCGGGGCGTCGACTGCAGTCGGGCGATGGGCAGGTGCGCATCGACGAACCCGGCGTTCGTGGGCAAGGGCTGCGCCTCCAACGACGACTGCGGCGGCGGCGTCTGCGAGCCGCCGCTCGGCTACACGCAGTACGAGTACCAGCAATGCTGCTCCGGCCAGGTCCCGCAGACGGTGCAACAGCGCGCCTGGACGTCGCCGATCTGGCACACCCCCAGCCGGCGGCGTCGGTTGTGACCCGCTTCCCCCGCAGCCCGACGCTGCACTTTGCGCTTCTCGGCGGCCCACGACGATGGGCGCCCGCTCGACCATCGGCGGGCCGTCGGACGGCGACGGCCGATCTGCCCGAGGGCGAGCAGCGCATCGAGGCCCTGCATACACTCTTCGATCGGCTCGCGGGGCGGGCTACCGATGCCGGCCGAATGACGCGCGCTGGATAAGGCGAGGGCTCAGCCGCCGCACCCCAGCAGGACAGCCCATCGTACAGCGTCACGGGCAGGCACCGGGCGCTTTCCTTGCCCGGTCGCCACGTTTCGTTGCTCCACTCAAGAAACCGGTAAACGTGGCGTCAACGACGAGACTCTTGCCTATTGCCTGGAAGCAGCGATGGCGACCCAGAAAAGGACCCTTCTTTTCTTCGTGCTTGCTCGGCTGTTTTGGTCTCGACCGCTTTCCGCTCGGCCGGCCCCCCGCCGCACGCCGATTTCGCCGACGCCTTGTGGATCACTCCTGTGGGCTCAAGGTGGCGCTCTAACGCTCGTCAACCCGCAGTCCCTGCATTCGACAGTTTCTCCCTTGGCGCGGCTGCTCCCATGTCCATGCCGTCCCCGATCCTCAGCCAACGACTCGCATGCTTGACAGCTCACGAGCCCAGCAGTACCATGGTTTTTGCTGAAAACGGGCGTTTGTGCTTCCTATACCCGGAGGCTGCCCGTAAAAACAAGGCAAGAACAATGAGGAGGCGCCCCGTGAACCCTGTACGTACATTATTCCTGCTGGCCTTGTTCCCAAGTTTGGCTGTCGCAAATTGCCCAGACTATCAGCGGAGCCGGCAACCGTTCTTCGGCGAGCTCCATCTGCACACCCAATACTCGGCCGATGCAGCGACCCTCGATACACGCAATACGCCCACGGACGCCTATCGTTTCGCGAAGGGCGAGAAGCTAGGGCTGCCGCCCTTTGTCGATATGCGTAATACGATACCGCCATCCGATGACTCTCAACCCCCGATAGATGGGGTCGCCCAGCACCCCTATTGTCTGCCACCAAATCGCTGCCAGTTCACTGCGACCCGCACCATCCAATTTCCCGAAGAGCGCACGCTCGACTTCGCGGCGATCACCGATCACTCCGAGTTTCTGGGCGAGACAAACATCTGCTTCTTCGAAGGCGGGAACAAATGCTCGAACGATTCGGAATGCACGGATCCGGGACAGGTCTGCTCGAGCTTGGCTCAACCGCCAAGGTGTGTCCCAAAGGGTTACGATAGCCCGTCTTGTATCGTCCTACGGCAAGAGGTTTCCAGGATCCGAGCTGGAACAGGGGAAGAGCTTCTCGCTCCCAATGTCATGCTTGAGTTTCCGAGGCGTCTTCCGTTCTGCGACGACCCCGGGGCAGAGGGAGAAAAGACTTGTGTATTCCAGGCCCAGAACGTCTGGCAACAGATCCAAGCCGCGGCGGCCGGGGCCAACGAGCCCTGCAATTTTACTTCCTTCATTGCGTATGAATACACCGGCCAACCGGGGATGGGTGTGTGTACGGGGGCAGGCACATCCCCCCCGGATGGCAATCCCTGCTTCGATACGGCCGATTGTGCTGCGGGACAGAGCTGTAGTGCCAATCCCGGTGGTGCCAATAATCTCCATCGCAATATCATCTTCCGCACCGACAACGTGCCAAAGGTCCCCATCAGCTACGTGGACGTGCCCACGGGCTGTGGCGCGGGTGCGAGCCAAGGCACCGATTGTAAAGGCTATCAAGGCCCGAACGATAATTTCCCGCCCGGGACCTTTTCAACTGCGAACGGCATCGGGCTCGGCTCACCGAGCGTGATGCTAGAGGCGCTGAACGATCAGTGTAATGGGGATAACAACTGTGAGTTCCTCTCCATCCCCCACAACTCTAACATCAGTGGTGGCGCGATGTTCTTGACGCCTCAAAGCCCTAAGGATGCTAATACCCGCGGTGAATTTGAGCGGCTGGTGGAGATCTTTCAAATCAAAGGCGATTCCGAGTGTCGATTTTCGGCGCAACACCCAGGGGCCTGGGGCACCTTTGACGAGCTCTGCGACTTCGAGAATGAGAGCCATGCCAAGCTCGGTGGGCCGTTTATCCCGGATCCGGACGCCACGACCGTGCTGCCCAATAGCTATGTTCGAAACGCGTTGAAGGATGGCCTTCAATACCAGCAAGCGAATGGAGGCATCAATCCCTTCCAGCTTGGGTTCGTGGGCGCGACCGATAACCACAGTGGCACCCCCAGCGCAACCGACGCGGTGCAATACGCAAAGACCGGTGCACACGGCGACTTGAGCTTTGCCGAGTCGGGTGCGGCCCTCAACGACACATTTCTCCTCGGCCTCGAATCGAACGGCGGCGGCCTGACCGTGGCCTGGGCCGAAGAGAACACGCGCGATTCGATCTTTGCTGCGCTGAAACGGCGTGAAACCTTTGCCACGAGCAGCACCCGCCCCATCGTGCGCTTCTTCGGAGGGTTCGAGCTCCCGGACAACCTGTGCAGGCGGGGTAACTTTGCGGAGCAGGGATACGCCAAGGGGGTTCCCATGGGTGGGACGCTCTCGAGTTCGAGCAACAGCACGGCACCGCGCTTTGCAGTCGCTGCCATGATGGATCCGGGTTGGCCCGGCCACGAGGGGACGCCACTGCAGCGTATTCAGATCGTTAAAGGCTTGGTGGATAAACAGGGCAATACCCAAGAGGCGGTATACGATGTGGCCGGAGGTCCTGATAATGCCTCGGTGAATCTGAAGTCCTGCAAACCGAAAGGCCCCGGACACGCCGATCTCTGCGCCGTATGGAAGGATCCAGACTTCGATAAGGCGCAACCGGCTTTCTACTATGCCCGGGTTCTCGAAAACCCGAGCTGTCGGTGGAACCAATTCTACTGCAATGCTCGTGGCATCAATTGTGACAAGCCCCCCGACACCACTAGCGATCAGGCCCGCTACACCGAGTGGGAATACCAGCAGTGCTGTGGCGATGCAGTCCCCAAGACCGTCCAGCAGCGCGCTTGGACCTCGCCTATTTGGTACAACCCGTCCTGAGCACCTAAACGCGAGGGGATGAGGATGCGCTGGGTGCGTAGCCCAAGTGTGCATTTCCTGCTCATCGGCGCGCTGCTGTTCGTAGTTCGCGACCTGTTGCCTGATCGGGACGGGCAGCACAAGGGGGGGCTCGAACGAGCCCCCATCGTTATTTCCGCGGAGCAGCTCCGCCAACTGCGAGCGGACTTCGTGCGGCAGTGGGGTGTCGAACCCACGAGCGGGCAGTGGCAAGCACTGCTCCAGCAGGTCGTCGATGACCACGTGCTCTACCGGGAGGCACGTCGTCTCGCACTAGACCTCAATGATCGCAGCATCCGTAATCGCCTCATCCAAAAGATGCGCGCGGTGAGCACGGATCCCCGGCTTGGCGAGGCGGAGCTCTACCGCCAGGCGCTTGCCTTAGGCCTCGAGGACGACCTGGTAATACGCCGTCTGCTCAGATCGAAGATGCGCATTCTACTGCAGCAAGATCCGAATGGATTTCAGCTCCGGGAGCAGGACGTTGCAGACTATGTCGAGCGCCACCGGGAGCGCTTCCTCGATCCTGCGACTGTAAGCTTCTCGCATGTCTTTCTGAGTGGGCGGGCGCATGGCGAAGGCTTGCAACAAGATGCAAAGGCACTGTTGGCAGAGCTTCGCTCGCGGTCGCTGCAGCCGGCAGCAGCGGTGGCTCTTTCTGATCCTTTCCCACTCGGCCAGCGGTTTCAAGCCCGTACGCGCAAGGGGATCGCACGTTTCTTAGGCGCTAGCTTCGCCGAGGAGCTCTTCAACCTGAGGCCCGGTGCGTGGTCGGGTTCGATCGCCTCTAGCCATGGCCTGCATCTTGTCTGGGTACACGAAAAGGTCCCGAAGAAAATGCCCCCGCTCAAGTCCGTCTGGAAGCAGGCCGCGCTCGCGTTGCAGGAGGAGCGCGCAGCAGCGAACCTGGCACTCGGACTGCGCCGTCTGCGGGAACTGTATGATATCCGCATCGAGGGCACCGACTCTGAGCTCGCGCAGGGCGCGTTGAGCAGCAAAGACTCGTGAGCAGGGATAGTTTCATGGGACTCGTCATCGGGCTGTGGCTCCTTGTGAGCCCCATGCGCCCGTGGGCCCACCCGCTCGATCCAGCACTCCTAGAGCTTAGGGAGTCGGGGGCCGCCGCGGTTGAGGTGCTGTGGCGGGTGCCACTCCTCCAACCCAGCAACGCCCCGCTCTCACCGGTGCTTCCAAGCCGATGTCATGAGCTGTCTGCACCCACCGCCCGCCAAACCGGACAGAGCCTAAGCCAACGCTGGCGCATCGACTGCGGCGGCCAGAGCCTCGTGGGCGAGTCGATCGGCGTGGAAGGTCTGAACGTCAGGAAGACCGACGCACTGGTACGCATCCACCTGGCCGACGGGCGGCTGGTCCAGGCTGTGCTGCGCGGCAACCAGCCGTTTCTGATCGTCCCGGGGCAGGCTGGGGCTTTTGACGTGATGCGTGACTATCTCATCCTCGGTTTCGAGCACATCCTAACCGGCCTAGACCATCTGCTGTTCGTGCTCGGATTGGTGCTGCTCTTACACGGCTGGCGGCGGCTGCTATGGACTATCACTGCCTTTACCGTCGGGCATAGCGTGACGCTGTCTCTGGCGGTGCTCGGCTTTGTCCACGTACCCCCGGCACCCGTGGAGGTCCTGATCGCCGTCAGCATCTTCGCCGTCGCCGTGGAAATCACACGTAGAGCACAAGGGTGCGCCATCGGGTTGTGGCGGTTTCCGTGGGCCATGGCGCTAGTCTTTGGATTCCTGCATGGCTTGGGCTTCGCGGGTGCCTTGGCACAGGTGGGGCTGCCTACTGATGAAATCCCGCTCGCACTCTTCTCCTTCAATGTCGGCATCGAGCTGGGGCAGATCCTCTTTGTCGGGCTGGTGCTGGCCGGAAGGACCGTGCTCCACAGGCTACCGATGCAGTGGCCGAAGGCTAGTGAGCTGATCCCTGCCTATGCGATCGGCTCACTCGCGGCGTTGTGGATTTTCGAACGCATCTACATGATCGTTTAGCTAAGAAACCTGGAACGCAAGAACGGGGGGGCATCGAGGCCCTGCATGCGCTCTTCGATCGGCTCGCGGGACGGGACAACGATGCTGGCCGAATGACGGGGCCTGGATAAGGTGGGTGGCGGCTCAGCCACCGCATCCCAGCAAGGCAGCCCTTCGTATAGCCTCACGGGCAAGGGCTGGGCTTTGTCCTTGCTCGGTCGCTACGTTTCTTGCGGCACTCTTGCGCACCACGGCGCCGTTCTTGGTCTCCGCCAGGCCGTTGTGGTTCGACCTGACCCAGCTCGGCGGCCCCGAGCCACAAGAGCCCGTGCCCGGCCCCCCGTGCAAAGGGTCGGCTACTTATCCCACATCACATCACATTTTGCCGCAGCGGCGGCCGTGAGCAATTCGATTAGGGGCAAGGCGCGATTAGCGAGACTGACCGGAAGCTCGTCCGAGTCATCGTCCCTTATAGGGCCGTATTCATTCCGAGCCTGCACTGCCTCGCCCGCCTCAATGGCTTGTTTCAACTTAGAAATGGCCGCGTCGACATCCTCTGCCAATATGGCGCCGGGTACGGTGCCGCCGTGCCCCATCAGCATGAGTAACCTAGTTGCCATGTCGCCAAACATCACGACATCAGCGGACGCTTTGCTTCGAAACGTTACCAACATAGGCACCTCATCGTTGTGATCATTGACTCTCGTTTCCTGACAGGCGAGAAGGCCGTATTGCGTCGGCGCTTCACACTCTCAGATCAAGTGAACGCACTGACCTAGTCCGGCGCCATTAAATTAAGTTAAATAAGGTTACGGGTGCAATAGCTCGATGGCGGCTTCGGGGCAGGACGGCAGGTACCAGTGGAGATAAGAGGCCGTGAGGCGGCCGGCTCGATAGATGGCCTCGCCCGGTTTCCCGTCCTTGCGCACGCCCTGGATGTCGGCCGCCATCGAGGTCTCGAGCGTCGAATGGTGGAAGGTGTGACCGCGCAGCTCCCCCGCCGCGATATGCGCCGATTGCAGGCCGAGCCCGGCCAAACGTCCCTGCATCGCTGCCCGGCCCGGCAGGACTCCGCACATCCGACCTCGGTGCCCGTCGCGATCGCGTAGCTCATCGAGCAGGTAGAGCATCCCCCCGCATTCGGCGAGCAGCGGTTTCCCGTCGGCCGCGTGCGCGCGCAACGCGTTTCGTATCCCGTCGTTTTGCGCGAGCGTGGCCAAATGCAACTCCGGGTAACCACCGGGGAGGTAGACGCTGTCGACGGCGGGCAGCGAAGAGTCCGAGAGCGGTGAAAAGAACACCAGCTCCGCCCCCATCGCCCGCAACAGATCCAGATTGGCCGGGTAGACGAACGAGAAGGCCGGATCGCGAGCGATGCCGATGCGCACGCCCTCCAAGGCACGCGGGACCTCGAGCGGCAGGGCACCCGAAAAGGCCACGGGCTCGGGCAGATCGGCGAGCCCGGTCTCCCCGATGGCCACGGCCAGCGTATCCAATCTCTGATCGAGCCCGTCGATCTCCTGCGCCTGCACGAGACCCAGATGGCGCTCGGGTAATGCGAATTCCGAACGCCGGTACAGGGCGCCCCAGTAGGGGATGCCTTCTGAAACACTGGATCTCAACATGCCGGCATGGGCGGCGCTCGCGACCCGGTTCGCCAACACGCCGGCGAACGGGAGCCCCTTTCGATAGGTGCAAAGGCCGTGGGCGATGGCACCGAAGGTCTCCGCCATCGCCCCGGCATCGATGACGGCGAGCACCGGGATACCGAAGCGCTCGGCCAGATCGGCGCTCGAGGGCTTCCCGTCGAAGAGCCCCATGACGCCCTCGATCACGATCAACTCGGCCTCGGACGCGGCGGCATGGAGCAAACGCCGACATTCGGCCTCGCCGACCATCCAGAGATCGAGCTGGTAGACCGGCTGCCCGCTTGCCGTCTGAAGGATCATCGGGTCGATGAAGTCGGGCCCCGTCTTGAAGACCCGCACGCGCCGCCCCCGAGCGGCGTGGTAGCGCGCGAGCGCCGCGGTGACCGTGGTCTTGCCCTGGCCTGAGGCCGGTGCGGCGATCAGGAGCGCCGGGCAGGGGCGTGAGTCGTTCAAGGGGTACCGGTCTTTCGAGTATCCACACCGATAGGCTACTCGACTCCGGGCCGAAGGAGAAACCCTCCGCGGCGCCCGCTCCCTCGATCTAGAGCCGGAAAATTACGTAGAAAATCCGTGTTCCCGGCAGCGCTCAGGCGCGCCACGGCGCAAGGCCCTCGCGGAGACCGACTCCCAGGCTAACGCGCGCCGAGTGCTAGGCCGGACACCACCACCCTGCTGCGACCGCCGATCCGCTCGTTCTGGCGAGCCGTACTCCTTCAAGTTCGGCTCGACGTAGTATCAGCTCAGGGGGTGCTATAATCCACCCAAGTGCTTGATCTTGCGGCGGGGCTTCCCGTATGCGCAGCTTCCTACATACAGACTCCTGACGCAAAACAACAGCACCTTTAGGGGGTCTACTCCTAGTTTGGCCTTGAAGAAACGCAAATAGAGCACGGCCATACCCAGGTTCCGCGAATTCGCGATGTGGACGGCTCCACTCAGCCAAGAGCACCAGGGGTCCTCTCGGCAGTCGCTGGGAGTCTTCAGCGGTGCACCCCGAAACCCAACCGGAAACCCATCGCCGCTTGTCTCCGGAGCTCCGTGGTGGGATACTTCACGCGCCTTTGGCCAAGCTATAAGGCGCTGCAGCCGACGCCGTGGATCGCCGTCGCCTTTTCTAGCCCTTTCGTCCGGCGGGGCTGATCTTGTTTTGTTAGGTCGCGTAGCCACTATCATCCCGGCAATCCCACTCAGAAAGGTACTCCAATGAAGGCCGTATGTCTGTTCGACTGGGACGGTACGCTGCGGCGGGGCATTACCGCGTTCGACTGGATGGAGTTTCTTACTCCTTTAGTACCGAACGCCAGACGATCAGCTAGCGACATGAAGGAATTGCTAGAAGACTATCGCTCTGGCGAAGTCAACTACCGATACCTTGTACGCAAAGCAGCCGAGCTTTACGCGAAGTGCATTGCCGAGATCGCTGTTGAACAAGTCACGTCCCTCGCCGACCAGTTCGCACAAGAGGACCGAATAAATCTATTCAACTTCGTGCCTTCGTTACTGCAGCGACTTCGCGCCAAGAAAATTGCGATCGTTGTCGTGAGCGGTGCTCCCGTTGAGGTCCTCCAGGCATATCGCCGCGTGTTGCCCATTGACCGGATATATGGACTTGTGGTGGAGCGTCGCAATGGGTACTTTACAGGCTCGATCCAGCTAAATCACGGCCTCATGAGGAAGAAGCGAGAGGTCGTCGCAGCGCTTCTAGCTGAGGGCTACACGATCAAGCTAGCGGCTGGCAACTCCACCAGCGATCTGCCTCTATTGGAGCATGCTGAGCGACGTTTTTTGATATCCGACGAACAGGAGGTAAAGGAGGGCGTTAACGCCTCGTTCGTGGACACAGAGCACGCCGCGAGAGCGTTCGACGAAGCAATATGAACACACCAGACATTGTCATCAATGTCGCGTGCAGCGTCGCAGGGGCAATAATCTATGCGCTTGGTTCATGGTTCATTAGGTACCGTGCAGAGCAGCGAGGCGCGTACACAGGTACATGGCGCGGCGAGACCTTCGATGAGTCCGGCACGGTAGAGAAGACTGACGAGTATCAGTTCCGACATCGTGGCGATCTGATTCAAGGCGACATTCGGCGCTTGAGTCCTCAGGATCAGGCGCATAGACGATGGAAGATGTATGGTCGCCTGCGGGGCCGCGACTTCTTCGCGATCTTTTGGTCTACCGACCAGAACGTATTGAGCTACGGTTCTTGGTATCTGCACCAGACGGGGGATTTTGAGTTCGACGGCTACTACCTTCGAGTCATTGAAGGTAAGGCCGGAATCGGAGTGAAGCCGATTCGCCTACGGATACGCAAGAGGCAGCCGAAGGCTGAGACCATTGCATCCCAGCCCGGCTAGCTGGATCGCAAAGGGGTTGAACGTTCGCTGAACTAACTAACCAGTAAGAATTGAGACGACCTGAAAGGTCGTTTCAATTCGTTGTTCAAAAAGCCCGGACGGGGGCGAAACACTATATATACGAGGGATGCTTCCGGCAGTGCAGACCGGGGTAGCGCGATAGTGGGACGATGTGGGCAACGCGGCGTCGGCGTCAGCCAGTCTACAACAGGCGATGTGCCGGTTCAAAGCGGCGCGTGGCGGGCATGCCAAGGCGGACTGCGGCGCCACGAGGCAACGACTGAGGGTCTCCGTGGTCAGCGCCGTGGCCCAGACCCTTGGACTGCATGGATTGAGGGGCTACGGTGGCGAAGCGACCCTGCCGCGCAGCAGCTTACTTGAACCCTTCCATCGAGCGGACACCCACAGGCAAGCCGGTGGTCGCCGCTCATGTCAAACGTTATCGCGCCGAGATAAGCTCGGCGCTTCTTGCGGGGTGGAAGTCCCCGTCGGGTAAGGGCTAGCCACCCACCCGCATCGAGTCTTGCGTCTGTGGCGGAGTCGCTGGAAGGCGGTGAACAAGACAGGCGAAGCGTAGACAGAGCATCCTGTAGGCCGTAGGGGTGACGCGCACCCTGAAGTGCTGGTACAGCTTCGAAATGAGTAGTCGCGGACGCCGAGGGTTTTAACGTG
>JBQTJM010000451.1:0-2278 GCA_052387115.1 Gammaproteobacteria bacterium
CTATTGGCGCAAGGCGAGACCCCCGAGGCGATCCTCGCCGATTACCCCGACCTTGAGCGGGAAGACATTCAAGCCTGCCTCGTCTACGCGCATGCCGTCATCGCCCACGATACGCTCGACGAAGTCAGGGTGGCCGCCCGGTGAAGTTTCTCATCGACCGCTGCGCCGGCCATCGTTTAAGCGAATGGTTGCGGGCACAAGGCCATGACGTCGTGGAGTGCAGGGAGCGCGGTCCGGATCCGGGTGACCGCGCGCTATTGGAGTGGGCTGCGGCCGAGAACCGCATTCTGGTGACCATGGATAAGGACTTCGGGACGCTCGTGTTTCTCGATAAGGCCCCGCACCGCGGCATGATTCGCTTGCCTGATGTGTCTGCGGACCGGCGTATCCAGATGATGGAACAAGTCCTCGAAAATCATTCCACCGCCTTGCTCAATCGGGCGATCGTAACCTTGAGGGGCGGGCGCATTCGGGTATCTCGTGATTCCTGAGCGCCGTAGGGTAAGCAAAACGTACCATTATTCCCGCGCCAATTCCGCGAGGCGGCTAACTACCCCGAGTGGCAAATCACGCCAGGCTGGCAAAGCGGATACGGGGATAGGGGCGGCTCTCCCCTCCGCCAGCGGAGCTGCCCGCGAGTGGGGATGCGCATGAAAAGATCCGGCATTTCCCGCCGGATGGCGGATTACCCTTCGCCTGAAGGGGCGTCTATGGGAGATCCGGATCTCCGGGCAAGGCGGCATCGCCCGGGCGGTCTACGTCACGGCTATCGGGAAACGCGTGGTGATCGTGCGGGTCTTCGTGAAGAGAACGCAGAAGACGCCTCGCCGTGAAATTGAGTTGGCCCTGAGGCGGGCCGAGGAGGTGACATGAGGAAACGCATTCTGGCTAAGGACGTCCACAAGAAGTGGCTAAAGGATCCGGCCTACCGCGAGGCCTACGAGAGCCTCGCCGAAGAGTTCGCACTGGCGGCGGCCGTGATCGAGGCGCGCAGTCGAGCCGGGCTCACCCAGGAGGAACTGGCCGAACGCATGGGGACCAACCAGCCGGTGGTAGCACGGCTCGAAAGCGGCCGCATATGTCCCTCCACCCGCACCCTGGAACGACTGGCGCAGGCCACCGGCTCCCGCCTTATCATTCGCTTCGAGCCTGCATGAGAGGGCCGGAGTAGACCTGACCGTAACGCGTCCTCGTCGAGACGGTCGCGTACCGATTGAGCGCCGCACGAAGAGTATCTCAGGCTGGGTCGGGAGCCCGCCGAGCGCCATTGGGATTTGTTTCGGGTGCACATCGACCCCCCGATGCTTAAGGGCGTCCGGCAAGCCACCCAATAGAAGGAACGATTATTTCCAGACACAGATTAAGGGGCAAGTTTCAGCGTTAGTTGAACACTTGTTTGACATCGACGTGACAAAGTTTCAGCGTTAATTGAACGCTCACGGCCCACATGCGTATGCGGTTCCAGGCACGATCGGGCTTACGGTCATCAAAACTCACCCGGTCAAGACGCTGACCCCGTGCGTGCTCTACCCAATAGGACACCGTGCCCACACTCACCCCATACACCATTGCCACGGAGCGCACGCTTCGCCCCGCGCGAACCGCTCGAACCATCTGGTGACGACGTTCCGCAACCGCACGTTTTTAGCCATGGCTCACCTATCGAAAATGCCATTAGGGTACGGTCAAGAGACTGGCGCGCCGACCGTGCAGGGCCCCATGCCTCGGTGTAGAGCTCATTGCCCATCGGCCCGCTGCAGCACGGCCGCGATATTGGCACCGCCGCATGATCCATCCTCAGCCTGTGGATTTGTGGACGAGTCCTGCGGACCGGCCCGAGCCCTTCGGGCCGTGTGGACAGCCTATGGACAACATCCGTGTTGCCCACAGGCTGCCCACACTCTCGGGCCTCTCGCCCACAAGCTCCACAGGCTCAACAACAAAATTACAAAATTACAGAAAGAATGATTGATGCACTAACCCAATCCACACTCCGAGTGTTCAACCAACGCTGGAACTTGGGTGTTCAATTAACGCTGGTACTTCACCACTGATGTGTTACAGTCTATGCTGGCGGCCGGCGGCTGTCACGCCGTCGGTCTTCACGGACGGCACGCGGGGGACAGCGCTCGATGACCGATCCGCACCCGGGGGGGCACCAACGGCCACGTGCAGTGCCATTGCCAGAGGCGGCAACCCATGATACTGTGAATACCATCAGCCTTCGAGGACGAGCGACCCCTCAGGGACGATGGACAACGCGGTTCAGCCTGCGCCG
>JBQTJM010000452.1:0-5843 GCA_052387115.1 Gammaproteobacteria bacterium
ATCTACGGTACGAACTGGTATTTCATCCTGAGCGAGCAGTCCTACTTCGAGGCCCTGGGTCGGCCGCCCCTGCTCCAGCACCTGTGGTCGCTCGCCGTAGAGGAGCAGTTCTACCTCGTTTGGCCACTGCTTGTGGCCGTCGGTGTGCGTTACCTGAACCGGCCGGGTCTGTCGACCGTGTGCCTGCTCGGTGCGCTGGCGTCGGCCCTCCATACCTGGCTGCTCTACGTTCCGGACGCGGACCCCTCCCGTCTGTACTATGGTACGGACACCCGCGCCGCTGGCCTGCTCGCGGGCGCGGCGCTGGCGGTCGGCTGGTCACCCTCGCCTCGGGTACCCGGCTGCCGTTCTACCGTTGCACCGGATCTCTTGGGGGGGCTGGCGGTCATCGCACTCGGGGTACAGATGGCCACGACCCCGGAGACCGATCCGTTTCTGTACCGGGGCAAGCTCCTCTTGTGTGCGATGACCACCGTGGTGATCATCGCCGTCGCCGTGCATCCGGGCGCGCGCCTGGGGCGGCTGTTGGACGCGCTGCCGTTGCGTTTCATCGGGGTGCGCTCCTACGGCTTGTACCTGTGGCACTGGCCTATCGTCATGGTCACGCGGCCGGAGCTGGATGTGCCCATCGACGGGGCGCCGCTCCTGCTTCTGCGACTTGGGCTCACCGCAGCGATCGCTGAATTGTCATTTCGTTTCATCGAAACCCCCATGCGGGCCGGGGCCCTGGGCCGGGTGCTGGCGGCCCTGCGCGGGTACTGCCGTGAGCCGCGCCTGCGCTGGGCGGGAGCGGGTGCGGGCGTCCTGTCGGTGAGCCTGGTCACGCTGACGGTGTGGCTCGGCGTGGCGGTCGCCGGTGCCACACCGCCGCCGGTGCCCGAGGACCTCGGCGTCTTGACCACCGTCGAGATAGCGCCGCCATCCGAACTCGCCGGCACCGCTGTGTGGCAACCGGGAGACCCTGGTCTGCCCCGAGCCGTCGGGCCGCCAGGCGTGACACCGGTCGCTGTTGCCGCGGTCGCGGTAGTCTCTCGGCCAGCGGCCACGGACATCTCTGCGATCGGCCGGACGGTGACCCTGCCGGAAGCGGCCCCGGCCCAGACCCCCATCGCCCAACCGCCTGCGGTTGCCGCCCCAGCGCGCCAAATCGTCGCCATCGGGGATTCGGTGATGCTGGGTGCCGCGAGCGAACTTCGCGCCGCCTTGGGTCCCGATGCCGTCATAGACGCTCAGGTCGGCCGACAGGTCGTGACGGCGATCAAGCTCCTCCGAGCCCGCGCGGCCGCCGGTCGTCTCGGCGACATCGTGCTGGTGCACCTCGGCAACAACGGCACCTTCACACCCGAGCAGTTCGACGAGATCATGGCCGTGCTCGGCCCCGAGCGCACCGCGATCTTCGTCACGGTCAAGGTCCCGCGACGCTGGCAAAGGTCCGTGAACGAGACCCTCCAGGCCTCGGTGGAACGCTACCGGCACGCCCTCCTGATCGACTGGAACCGGCACAGCGCCAAACTGCGCGAGGCCTTCGGCCGCGATGGTGTCCACCTGCGGCCTACGGGCCGGCGCATCTACGCCCAGCTGATCCAGGAACGCCTTTCGGGGCTGTGACGTACGCGGGACCCCGCGGGCTGGACGCCAACACCCCAGCCCCACCCAAACCACCCCCCGCCGCGTTCCGAGGGGCACGAATTCCCACGAGTCGTTTAGAATCACGGTCCACGAGGCTGTCTTGGAGGACTCGCGACCATGGACATTATGCGGTGGGGTTTTCGGGGTGTGGGCCTCGCGGGGCTGGCGACAGGGCTTTGGGCGTCGGCCCACGCTTTCGAACCGCCGCGGCACTCGGCCGTTGCCCCTGTCCCACGCGCGGGTCCCGCCTGGTTCGATCGTTATCAGGCGCTCAACCGTCGGGTACAGGCCGACCATCCCGACCTAGTGTTCATTGGCGACTCCCTCACCCAGGGGTGGGAGACCACCGGTCGAAGGGTGTGGGCCGAGTTTTACGAACGACGCCGGGCCCTCAATATCGGCATCGAGCGCGATGCGACGCAAAACCTCTTGTGGCGCTTGGAGCACGGTAACGTCGATCACATCCGGCCCCGGCTTGCGGTGCTGCTGATCGGCACCAACAACACCGGCCACAACACCCCGCAGGAGATCGCCCAGGGAGTCGCCGAGATCGTCCGCCGACTTCGCGTCCGATTACCGGCCACCCGCGTCATCGTCCTCGGGATCTTCCCGCAGGGAGCGGATCGCAATCATCCGCGGCGCAACGTCGGCAGAGCGGCCAATCGCCTCATCTCCCGTCTCCATGACGGCCGACGGGTCTTCTATCTCGATATCGGGCAGCGTTTCGTCAGGGGTGACGGGACGATCGGTACCGACATCATGCCAGACCTCTTGCACCTGAGCCCCGCCGGCTACCGGATCTGGGCAGAGGCCATCGAGCCCACGGTGCGGAGGCTCCTAGGCGAACGGCGGCGCGCCACGGTCCGGCTTGCCACACACCCGGACACTCCCAGATGAGTCGTTCGTACTCGGCCTCGGGCCTCCTACGGGCATTACTCGCCGTCGCCCTGCTCGGGCCGATGGCGGGATCGGCACAAGACCGCTGCGACGCGCCGTCCGTTGCCAAAGACGTACGCAGGGCCACCCTCGCCGCACGTTTACCACTGGGTAATACCGTTTTCGTGCTCGGCGATTCGGTCTTGCTGGGTACGAAGGACATCATGCCCGCTGCGCTCTCGGGGTGGGTGGTGAGGTTCGACGCGAAGGGCAGCCGCCGGCTATCCCAGGGCATCCACGTGCTGCGGGCGCGGCGCGCCGAGATCGGCCGCGTCGTCGTCATCCAGCTCGGGAACAACTATATCGCGGGCGAAGGATCCTACGCCAAGCAGATCGAAGAAGCGATGCAGGTAGTGAACGGCGTCGATCGCGTCGTGTGGATCACCGTGGCAGAAAAGTACCCGAACCGGGCTGCGATCAACCAGGCGATCCGGGCCGCGCCCGCCCGATGGGGCCGGATCGTCGTCGGCGACTGGGCGAAGATCATCGCCGCCCATCCCGAATACGCATACGACGGCCTGCACTTGAAGCCCGCAGGGCGCAAAGCCATGGCGGCGCTCATTGCTTCCAAGGTTGGACTGGCCCCGTCTCCTCCCGACTGACAGATCGCCGCGAGTCGACTCCCGCAGCAGCGTTTGTCGGGACCGACCATTCCCCCTTACGGAGATTGAGCGGGGATCTCTTTCACCTTGCGCAACAGGGCAATCAGAACAGATCCCAACGAGCGCCGGCTTGCCGTCCTCAAGACGAGGCGTGCGGTTTTTCACGAGCTCGGTGGCTCTCGGACAAGACATCGCAGCGGTACAACGCGAGGTGCAAATGCCAGGGCAGGGATGGCCCTGCTTGTGCCGCGCCGAGGATGCAACGAGTGGTGCGCCTCCGGAAGCTGAACCGGTTACTGAGGTCACTATGCCCAATATCACGCACATAGTATCTTCGTACGCCTCGAATCGGCCAGGTCGTGCTAACGCCGCGCCGGCCATCGCCCGGGGTCAATCACTCGGCTGAGTGGCCGCTACCTAGGTCCACAGACGCCACGGCCGGCCGATCGTTATGGGCGTTCAGTGAACCACGAAAGCGGAGATCTCAGATGAGGACAGCCCGTGTGTTGCTTTTGGTAGGCATGGTGTCGAGCTCACCAGCCTGGGGCCAAGAGTTGATCGAAAGCTACCTGGCCCACTTGGGCGCAGCGGATCATTTCAACTCCAAAGGCCAGCGATTGACCGCTCCGGCCCTGATCATTCGCCAGGACCGCGCCAATTTTCATAAGTTTGTCAGGCGCGATCCCGGTGACGAAGCCGATCAGTATTTCGCGGATGCGAGTAACCGCGAGCTTCTACAGCAAATGCTGCAGCGAGGCCGCACCACCCGCGAGGCCTTCCACGCCATCGTCAACAGCCAACCCATGATCCGCGTCAACGTGTATCGCGACGAGGGCGGCGATTATGTGACTGCCGACGCCCTGCACGAGTAGCCGAACAATACTTCACTATGCGCACCGCCCGCGACACCGGTTTGGTGGTGCGCTCCGAGCAGATCACGCACGCCAAATGGCGACGCTCGACGATCCGCCTGAATCCCAGACAGAGCACTTTCGTTATGGATAACATTGTCACAGCAACAATCCACGCCCCGAAGCGGAAGACGCCAATATTGGCTTTCTTTGCCGCGATCTCACTCCTTGTATCGCCGGTCGCCATCACAATAGCCAAGGCACATGGAGGCGACAGCAGTTTGGTCCATGCTTGCGTCGGGCGCGATAAGCTCATGCGCGCCGTCGGGCCATCCAAGCGATGCAAGCGATCCGAAAAAGCGATCCACTGGGAAATCGCGAAACCAAATTCACTGAGCGGGCTCACCGTGGTCGATGCCACCGGAAGGCCCGTCGGCCAGACGGTCGAAGTGGAGGCCGAGGAAGTCACGGTGCTCTTGACCGTGGGTGGGAGAGAGGTCGAGTTGGAGGTATCTCCAAATGGATTCACTGATGTGGAGGGCGTCCGAGGGTACCCAGAGACGCGAGGCCTGCCTACTGAAAGTCCTTACTTTGTTTATCCTGATAGCCTGGATTGCTCTAGCACCCCGCACGAACACAGGCGTAGGTTTCCAACAACCTTCTTGCCGTTTGCATACGCCAGTGTGATCTCTGAGTACAACAGCAACGGGGGCATTCCGGATGCTCAGAAGCTCTTCTTTGCGGATCCCCAAACACCCCCTCGAGTGCTGTCGGTGGGTGCTGTCTATTCAGAATTTAGATTCGAAGCCGGCGTTGATGGCAACGATGCCTGCGTCCAGCGCACTATCGAACCTGGCGATGACGCGCTAGAGCTTGTTCCGGTCCATCTCCTGGGCGATCTGAACACCTTCGGGTTCGTTACACCGTTCAGGCTTCAATGAATGTAGGTTGAGCGCGGGCGGCGGTCGGCCCGGCCGGATCCACAGACAACCGAAGGCGGTTCACCCGCCTTCGGTTTCCAGGCCGAGGTGATCCGGGCGCTCGGTATCGCTGTTCCTCGCTCGTCGTTACTTTAAGTTGCAGAACGACTATGAGAAAATCGTATAATTTCATAGCAAATAGGCAAAAGTGCTTATAACAAGAGGGATTATAGGCGGTCTTACTCATGGGCTAGGTAGCGTAAGAGCGGACATAATATCAGCAGGTTGTGGCCACCGCCCGCGGCGAGCGCGCGTTTGGCGTGGTGCTGAGACTTGACCTCTGCCAGATCCAGGTCAGCGGCCTCGGGACCGGCCGCGGGGGAGGGGCTGTCGGCTCAGGGGCTGAACCGGATGGGAGGGGGTATCGGTTGGGATCAAGCCGTTCGGAGTCGATCGCATGATCGCGCTGGGGCTCGGGGGAGCGGGGCGGTGCATGGATGGGCAAGCCGAGATGCAGGTGATGGGGATCGAACCCACGTTCTCAGCTTGGGAAGCTGATGTTCTACTTGAAAGCATCTGGAGCCACCGAGGAGATTCGAACTCCTGACCTGACGATTACGAATCGTCTGCTCTACCGGCTGAGCTACGGTGGCGAGATCAACCAACTGATTTTAGCTGCTAAATCTTGTAAAACAAGACTGCTAGAAAATTGCCAAGCGCTGCGTTATTCATTTATATCTTATTGTTTTATAAAGTAGTTTTAGCCATAGACTAACTTATTACGAATCAGCTGCTCTACCGACTGAGCTACACCGGCATGGGGGTGAAAGTATAAGGCGGTAGACGCTCGTACAGAAGCGCTGGGGTCGGTGCGCCTGCGGCTATCGGGCACCGGGTTTGTTGCA
>JBQTJM010000453.1:0-1769 GCA_052387115.1 Gammaproteobacteria bacterium
CGGAGATCCCGTTGACCCGGATCCCCTCGGGCCCGAGGCCCTGGGCCATGTAGCGCACATTGGCCTCCAGGCTCGCCTTGGCGAGTCCCATGACGTTGTAGCTCGGCATGGCCCGGACCGCGCCGAGGTAGGTGAGCGTCAGCATCGCACCGTTACGCCCGTGCATTCCCCGGCGCGCGCCGTTGGCCAGTGCGCTGAAGCTGTAGGAGCTGATCTCGTGGGCGATGCGGAAGCCCTCGCGGGTCACGGTGTCGAGGTAGTTGCCCTCGAGCTGTTCGCGCGGCGCGAAGGCCACGGCATGGACAAGGATGTCGAAGTGGTCCCAGAAGTCGTCCAGGTGCTCGAATACGGCCTGGATCTCGCGGTCGCTCGCGACATCGCAGGGCACGGTGACCTCCGAGCCGACCTCGGCGGCCAGTTCCTCGACACGGCCTTTGAGCCGCTCGCCCTGATAGGAGAAGGCCAACTCGGCGCCCTCACGGCGCATGGCCTTGGCAATCCCCCAAGCGATCGAGCGGTTGCTCGCGACCCCCACGATGAGCGCGCGCTTGCCCACTAAGAACCCCATGGAAGCCCCCTCGGCGTTGTCATGCGCCGTCCGGCGTGCCAGGCCAAGAGTCTATAACGAATGTGGCCACGGTGGCATCACGTTCCTCACTACCCTCTGGCCGGCAGGGTGGACGTCCCAGTCGTGGAATGACGGGCCGGTTCGCGACGGGATGATACCCGCCGGGCGGCGCGGAGGGCGCGATATCGATAGGCTCGCTTTGCGTCGACGCCCCGCTTGACTCCGTAGTGGCTACAGGGTCTATCGTACGCCACAGGCTTCGGAGGAGGGGATGGTAATGGCGTCGAATACTCCCTTGGATACCCCGTCGATCGGACCGGCGGTGCAGAGTCGCACGTCCAAGGCTCAACCGGTCGGGAAGGCGCTCGTGTCCGTCGGGAGCGTTGCCGCCGCGCTCGCGGCTTCCTCTTGTTGTGTGCTGCCGCTGTTGCTCTTCGCGCTTGGGATCAGCGGCGCGTGGATCGGCAATCTGACGGCGCTCGCGCCTTATCAACCCTACTTCGTGGTCGTCACGCTGGGCTTTCTGGCCGCCGGGTTCATCATGGTGTACCGGAAACCCAAGATGGCGTGCGCGCCGGGGTCGTATTGCGCCAGACCGGCGTCGGACCGTGTGGCGAAGGTAAGCCTCTGGATCGCGACCGCGATCATCGCCGTGGCGCTCGCGTTTCCCTTTCTGGCGCCGTTCGTGATTTAGATCTAGACATGAGCTTGGAGATCCACATGCGAAAGCTGCTCTTGGGATGTGCGACGGTCGTTGCGGTCTTGGTGGCGGGTCTGGTGTCCGCGGCTGAGAAGACCATTACGCTCAGCGTGAACAACATGACCTGCGCCGCCTGCCCACCGGTAGTCAAGACGAGCCTCGGTCGGATCGACGGGGTGTCCCGGGTCGAGGTGTCGCTCGAAGCGAAGACCGCGATCGTGACCTACGATGACGCCAAGACCGATGTCGCGGCCTTGATCGATGCCACGACCAACGCGGGTTATCCGTCGCACGTCGCGAAATAGACGGGCGCCTCGCAAAGTGCGCTGGCCGTGGCCGCCGTCGGCGCATGTGACATGAACGTCCGGACCCTGCGCATATCCGGGATGACCTGCGATCACTGCGCGAAATCGATCGAGGAGGCCCTGGCGGGCGTGGCTGGGGTAGTCGAAGCCAAGGTCTCGTATCACGAAGGCACCGCCCGCATCAAGACCGAGGGGG
>JBQTJM010000454.1:0-5234 GCA_052387115.1 Gammaproteobacteria bacterium
ATGGTGATAATTTTACCGACCTGGCCATTGGCCTGCCCTTCGCGGATGTATCGGGAGTCCAGGACGCAGGGGCCGTGCTCATCGTGTATGGCACGGGGGTGGGGCTTGTGTGTAATAACGGAACGGCTCAGTTTCGAGTCCAGGGCTTCGCGGGGGCAATAAAGGATACCCCCGAGCCGGGCGATCGGTTCGGATCGGCCTTGGCCGCAGGTGACTTCAACGGCGACGGCAGGGACGATCTGGCCGTGGGTGTGCCCCGTGAAGATATTAACGGTACCGATGCGGGCGCCGTGAACGTACTCTACGGAGCCAACACCGGGCTGGTAGTCAGTGGCAACCAGCTCTTCAGCCAAGCGGCTGGATCTGGACTTGCCGGTACGGCCGAGAGCGGCGATCAATTCGGTTTTGCCCTGGCCGCGGGCGACTTCAACAACGATGGCAAGGACGACCTGGTGGTGGGCGTGGTTGGCGAAGACCTCGGAACATTCCAAGGGATCGATGACGCGGGTGCGGTGAACGTGATTTATGGCTCTGCCGGTGGCCTCACATCGGCAGGCGACCAGTTCTTTAGCCAGGAGACCGGCAGCATAGCGGGCGGTGCCGAGGACGATGACCGATTCGGCCATGCCCTGGCTGCCGGTGATTTCAGCGGCGACGGGATCGACGACCTCGCGATTTCGGCAGTGCGCGAGGACATTGGCAGTATCAATGCCGCCGGCGCCGTCCACGTGCTCTTCGGCAAACCGGGGATAGGACTCGATGACGACAACAACCAGCTGTGGTTCGAAGGTGCCATTGGAAACAGCTTTGGCGGTCCCGTCCTCGGGACGCCCCAGGCAAACGACCAGTTCGGGTTCGCGTTGGTCGCGGCGGATTTCAACGATACGGGTATCGATGACCTTGGGATCGGTGTACCGGGCGAGCGAGTCTCGGGGCAGGATAATGCGGGGGCCGTGCACGTGCTGAATGGCGCCGTGGCCGGCAGTGGTCCTTCCTCCTTCCCGGGTGGCCTCCGGACCATTAGCCAGCAATTCTGGACTCAAGACGGGAAGCAAGATTCCTTGGGCAACCTTGCCGAGGATATCGGGGACCAGAGTGAGGCGAATGATAGCTTCGGTGTAGCGCTCGGTGCCGGCGACTTCACCGGCGATGGGGCTGCCGATCTTATCGTGGGGGACTTCCAGGAAGACGTCCTTTTCCGCCTCAGGAACATCACGGATGCCGGCGCTATCAACGTGCTCTATGGGACGCGCGACCAGGGCCTGACCGCCAGCGGCAATCAGTTCTTGCACCCGGGGGGTACGGATGCCATAGGGAATGTCATCGATGGGGTGCCCCAGCCGTTTGCCCGCTTCGGGTCGGCCTTGACGCAATAAAGGTTAGGGCTGCGGGCAAGGGTGGTGACACCGTTGCCCGCAGCCAATTGAAGCAGATCCTGGATGCTTGGCAACCGGGACGCCCTTGGGCATTAAATCGCTTCCAGGAACAGGTTGAGGCGATGCTGGGACGCAAAGTCGGTCAGGCCCGACGGGGGCAGGCCGAAAAAGGAGTCGATAGAGGACCATTAAAGGACCCGACCGGCGATGGCGGGGGGCTGGCTCGCGCAAGGGCGCGCTGGCCGCCTGACGAGCTGCCCTCCACTCGGCCATGGCCACGGAGATGGCGGTGAAGCTGCCGCCGCCTACTGCCTTTCGGACTGCCGCGAGGGTCGGATTCTGGCCGGCCGCGGCGCGCTGGTCTTCGGTCTCGAAGATCGGTCTTTGATGATGGCCATGGTTGTCGGTCCTTCGTATTCACGGAATTTGAACCTTTGTTGATTGGCGAGGGAATTACTAAGCGAACGAGAACGGAATCCTCCGTCTCGCAATTTGACGCACTAAGGAGTACACCATGAAACACAATCTTACCAAATCCATGATCGCTCTTGCTCTCACCGGCGTGGTGGGAGCGGGACCAACTTCAGTATTTGCAGCATTACGGCCTTTGGAACTTGCCGTGTTTCCTGAGGAAAGAACGATCGGTCCGGGCGAAACTACCACTGTCGGCGTTTCACTGACTTTGAATTCGCAGACTTGCATCTCGGTATCGCAGGACGACGACAGGTCACCCTGTCCGACCGAGGTCGAGCTGTCATTGGAGAACGTCCCTCCAGGGATCACCGCCTGCATCCCTTCTTCCGACGGCAGCTGCTCCGTTCTTCCAGTCAGGGTGCCTTTTCCACTTGCAACCGTTGTGTTGAGTGCTAATCAGCCTGGGGGCGCACCCGGCACGTTTCTAGTAGAGGCTGGAACCTATGATCTGCGGGTGCATGCCGAGGGCATTGGGGGCACCGTGTCAGCCAGCGCAAGCGCCCCGTTGCAGCTCACCGTACAGCCTTTCTCGCTCTCGTTCCCGCCAGTCGTCAAGATGCCGCGGGGGAGCACGGTCACCGTGCCGATGAGCATCCTGCGCGCCCAAGGGTTCGTCACCCCCGTCAGCTTGCAGGGACCTCTCCATCAAATAGGTTCCCCTGAGGATGATGTCACGGTCCAGTTTTCACCGAACCCGATCGAGGGTAGTAGTGGTAGTATGTCAGTGATGACTGGTGGTGACTTGGCGAAGGGCGCACACACCGTGCTGGTGAAGGGCACAACCCAGGTGGATGGCGTTCAGTTAACTAGGACCAAGACGCTGACGGTTCATGTGTTGTCATTTATTGGCAGCTTTTAAGTGAGGTGAAGTAGGCGAATCCCAAATACTCCCATAATTCACACCTGACTTGCAGGCTTGCAAGCGATCTCTCCTTAAGGCCCGCCCAGCGGGCCTTTTCGTTTCTGGAGTATGGCCCTTGTGGATCGGTGATGGACGTTTGCCGCTGCGGCAACTCGGACGGGCAATCACGGATCACGGCTTGATCAGATGCGCCGTGAGCGGAAGTAAAAGCTGCCGGGGGAGACTGCCGAACGTAGCGAAGCCGTGGTGACGGTAGAAGGCCTCTGCCTGGTCGTCCTTGGCGTCGACCATCAGCGCAAAGACTGCAACTTCGGATCGTAGTGCCCGCATCACGGCGTCCCACAGCAGGACAGCACCGAGTTTCCGTCCACGGTAGACCTGATCAACGGCGAGACGGCCGAGCCGTGCGACCGGAACGGACGGGTAGCGCGGGAGACGCTTGGCGATCTGCTCGGGCATCTCGGCCAAGAGATACCCCCGGCGGCGAGTGTGTAGTAGCCCGCCACCCTACCCGTGTCCACTTCGATCGCAACATAGCACGCCGTCACGCGACGGCGTAGGTCTTGTGTCACCTGTTCGCGGAAATACCGGTCCAGCGCCTCGACGCCGCTACGAAAGCCCGTCCGCGCGTGATCGGGGCAAAGCGCCTCGATGGCAAACGGCGCCGTCAACGCCGATCCAGGATCAACTTGTCGTGGGCTTCCTTCGCGCGTTCCAGCGCGGGAACTAGCGGGGACGGATTGAGCAGAAGGTCGACGAAGCGGCGTTGATCTTCAGCAGCCCTGTAGGGTGGGCATCGCCCACCGCGTCCCGTACCATTCGGGTCCATGTCGATTTATCGTCGAGCGCAAACACCCGGCGGCGGGGCTGCTGGCTCCAGGGGTCCTGAACATCCTCCACGCCTCGGGCCCAAGTGTGGGCCAGGCGCTCGTCGCGCACCCGGCGATCGAGGCCATTGCCGTCACGGGCTGCACCGTGCCGCGATCGCGAGCGTCGCCGCACCGGCATGAAGCACTCGGGCGTTGGCCGCGAGAGCGGCGACGAGGCCTCACCGCGGCCAAGAACGTGTGCATCAAGGTCTGTGGGCGTGTACGGCCTTGGGAGTACCGGCCACGCGCCGGCACAGATCGGGAATGCCTGCCGGGTGGTGGGTGCAGAGGCCGCTGTACCGGAACAAGAGTCCGCCGATAGCGTCATGTTCCTCAAGGACAACCCCTCGTCCCGGGCGCGTACCGCAACCCTTTCGCCGGCTCGCCCGAGGCGAACCGCGGTAGCGCTCTGCGCCGCCCATGGACCGGGGAATGTCGAGGCCGTCAAGTGCCAACTCGCAAGGAGACCCAGATGAATCATGGAATGATACGCTTCATCGCCACCCTGTTCCTCGCGTGCTTGAGCCTCATGGCTCAGGGCGTCGAGGTGGTCACCTACTACCACAACGACGCGCTCGGCTCGCCCATCATCGCGACCGATCAGCAGGGTCGCGTGGTGTGGCGCAAGTCGTATGCGCCTTACGGTCAGCCGATCGGCCCCGCGGCCCCGAACGAGCCCGGTTACACCGGCAAGCTCGAGGAGCCCGACCTCGGGATCCAGAACTTCGGTGCCCGCTGGTACGACCCCCGGATCGGCCGCTTCCTCGCCATCGACCCCGCCGGCTTCGACCCCCAGAACCCCCAGAGCTTCAATCGGTATGCTTACGCCAACAACAACCCGTACAGGTATGTGGACCCGGATGGGCGATGGGCCGAGACGGCGACCGATGTGCTGAGCCTTGGGCTGAGCGCCAACGCATTCGGTAGCGATCCCTCTCTCGCCAACGGCTTGGGCCTCACCTATGATGCCGTAGCGACGGCAGTGCCTTTCCTCCCTGCCGGCTTTGGTATCCTCAAGAATGCCGGCAATGCCGCGGATGCGCTAGGCGATGCGGCTGGAGCAAGGACGGCTGCGCAGGGAGCGGTGTCCGAATCCCGCGCTCTAGACCCGCGGCGGCTTACACAAGATGGTGAAACTTTCGTACGGTATGAATCTGGCAATCCTGACTTCTCGCGTGTAACTCCAAGTGGCGGCGTGACTCCAGGCACTTACGCTGCACCAGCAAGTGACGGCCTAGTTCCCCTAACTGAACGAGCACGCGTCTACAAACTTCCCAACCCGGAAATACCTCGCACGAACGTGACGGATTTGCAACCGCCAGCGGGTACGCCGATTATAGGGCCAAAACCGGTAATGGGCGGAACCGGCAACGAGGTTATTTTCCCGGAAGGGTTCTAGCCATGCTGGCATTATCTAGTAAATGGGCTAGAGAATTAGCTGGTGAACCTGAGACCGGAATGGGCTACCAAGTAGTTTCGGTCCTATTGAAGGACGGACGGCGTTTCGATCGCGTCTTGGTGGTTGGAGGATACATTACAACGATCAAGGATATCGAAGGGCTTCCCTTTACTGACGAGCAAATCGATACGATCGTCGTTACTCACGACAAATGGAACTTCCACGCGGAGACGTAGCGCAGTAGGCTGGGATGA